>DATECS010000233.1:0-18745 GCA_035286785.1 Thermoguttaceae bacterium
GAGCCGGTCGCGCAATGCGTCGTCCGCCGCATGCAGTGAAACCGCCAGATTATACGGCCGATTCTCCACCGCCAGCCGCCGAATCGCCTCGGGAATGCCCACGGTCGAGATCGTGATCCGCCGCGGACTGATTCCCAGCCCGTCGCGCTCGGAGGCCACGGCCAGCGCGGGCAGCAGGCCGTCGAGATTCAAAAGCGGCTCGCCCATGCCCATCACGACAATGTGGCTCAACCGCTCGTCGGCCGCGAGACACTGTTGCAGGCGGAGCATTTGCTCGACGATCTCGCCGGTGGTCAGGTTGCGAGCGAACCCGTCGGCCCCGCTGGCGCAAAACGCGCAGCCCATCGCGCAACCCACCTGGGTGCTGACGCAGATGGTCCGCCGGGCGCCGTCGTCGCGCAACAGGACGCACTCGACCCGCTGGTCGTCGCCCCATTCGAGCAGGAGTTTCTCCGTGCCGTCATCGGCTCTTTGATGGGCCACGATGCGGCTCGTCCAGATCTGAAATGCCCCGGCCAGTTCCTCGCGCAGTCCGGCGGGCAGGTCGGTCATCTGGTCGAACCGCTCCGCGCGCCGCGCGAAAACCCAACGGCCGATCTGCCGCGCGCGGTAGCTCGGCAGCCCGCGCCCGGCGAGCCAGTCATGAAGTTGTTTCGGCGTTTGATCGAGCAGGTGGAGCATCTCTACGATTAAACGAGGGTATCCGGGAATGGCCACGGACAAAAAAGTGTGTGCCACTCTGCTTGCCGGACAAAACGTTCCAAGCCGCCGCCACGTCACACTGCTTGCGGCTTTCCGGGGCTGTAAAATTTTCCGGCAAGCAGTGCCTTTGCGCAAGTTCAAACGTTCTTCCGAGTTCCGCAAGCAGTGGCATACCTCGAATTCTCCGATACCCTCGATTATATCGGAGAGCGCGCCGGCGGACAAACGCCGCGCAAGGAACTTTGGTGCTTTGGTGCGTCCAGACCTACGATTCTGACGCATCCTGCGATTTTCTGGTGCGTCCAGACGCGCCCTACGATTATGACACGTCGATGAAGACCTTCATGCTCCGGTCGGATTGCCGTTCAATGAAGTCGTAGGCCGCCTCGTAGTCACGCATGGGGAAGTGGCCCGTGTCGAGCGGGTCGGTGAGAATCGCTCCCGCCTCGATGAGTTCGATGGCTCGCTGGTAGTCCTCGCGGCGATACATGAGCGTGCCGACAAGTTTCAACTCACGGTCTTGGACCAGGCCGAGATCGACGCGCGGTTTCTCGCCAAAGACGCCCACGACGACGAGGAGGCCGCCTTTGGCAATGGCGCGGATGGCGGCGTCGACGGCCGGCTCGGCCCCGGCGCATTCCAACGCGACGTCGAAGCCCACCTCGCCGAACGCCCGAGCCGCGGCCTCGTCGAGCGATTCGTTCCGCGCGTTCGAAGCGTGGGCGATTCCGCACCGCCGGACCAGTTCCAACCGGAAGTCGCTCACGTCGGTAGCCAGCACATCGGCCCCTTCGGCCCGGGCGACCTGGGCCACGAGGTTGCCGATCGGTCCGGCGCCAAGCACGGCCACGTTTCGCCCGGCGAGGTTGCCGGCCCGGGCCACGGCGTGAACGGCCACGGCGGCCGGTTCGACCAAGGCGCCCTGCTCAAAAGTGAATCCGTCGGGCAGTCGAACGATTTTGTCGGCCGCCGTGACGAACCACTGCTGGGCGCAGCCGGGCGCCTGGAAGCCTTGGACTTTGAGATGATCGCAAATGTGATAATCGCCGCGACGACAGGGCCCGCACCGGCCGCAGACGATCTGCGGCATGGCGGTGACTTTCATACCCGGCGAGAGGCCCTCGACCGCTTCGCCGACTTCCTCGATGACGGCCGAAAATTCGTGTCCCTGGACGACCGGATAGGACGTGTAGGGATGACGCCCGTGGAACACGTGGACGTCGGACCCACAGACGCCGATTCGGACGATTTTCAGCAGCACTTCATCCGGGCCGGGGGCCGGTTTGGGCACGTCTCCAAGGCGGATTTGGCCCGGGGCGGTCATAACGGCTTGTCGCATGGAGACGATCCTCCAGAAGTGGGGTTAAAACGGCTTGAAAACACGGTCGCGGCCGGGTCTTTGGGATTGTTCCCTGGGAACCTAAGAAACATTAACCAGGACGGCGGAAAACGAAACGGCGTTGGACGTGATAGGCGTATCTCGTCTTTAGAATACCGTCCTTTCGGCGTCGTCCAAGCGATCCGCGACTTTTCATAATTGGGACGAAAGAAAGCTCATTGACCCTGCGAACGAGCGCTGACTAGGATCGACTTGGGCGTGGGATGAGGCTTATCCGACACAATCCGCTTCTCTGTTTCTACTCCAGATCGACGAAGGGAGACGCTCATGATTTCTCGATTCGGTGGTTTCGGCCTATTCGCCGCCTCGTTGGCTTTGGCGATCCTGGGACTTATTCCCAGTGAAGGTAGCGCCACGGTGATTACCTGGGTGGGCGACGGCACGACGAACGCTTGGGACACCAGTTCCCCCAATTGGGCTGGTAGTCTCTTCAACACGTACGCCGATGGCGACGACGTCACGTTTGACGACACGGGCTCCAATGCGCCCGACATCAGCCTCACGCCCGTCGGCCTCTTCGGTTTGGCCCCCGGCTCGGTAACGGTGAACAACGGCGCCGGCCATGATTACGTATTTGCCGGCACCTCGTATCTTCAGGGTTCCACCGGAATCACTAAAAATGGCGCCGGCGTGTTGACCGTCAACACGCCCAACACGTTCGACGGCGTCGTCACCGTCAACGCGGGCACACTCAAGCTCGGCAATGCGGCCGCGCTGGGAAGCACCGTCGGCGGCACCGTCGTCAACGGCGGCACGACCGAAACGCCGGGCGGAACCTTGGACTTGTTGGGCACCAAGACCCTTGATGAGCAGATCACGGTCCAGGGCGTGGGCGTCGACGGCAACGGCGTCCTCATTAATACGGTATCTGGTACGCCCGTTGTCAATAATCTGGTGCTTGCCGGCGACGCGACCTTTGGCGGCTCGGAAAGAGTGGACATCCGGGTAGCGCCGAGTTTCGGCAATTATACCCTGACCGTGAACCACACGGCCAGTACGACGCCAAATAACAACGGCGTCCGGATAACCGGTGTCGGTACGATGCTCACTCATGACTTGAAAGACGCCAACGTCGTCCAAGGCCTTCTGGCATTCCATAGCGCCGGGATGGGCCAAGCCGATGGAACGATCACCGTCACGCACAACCCAACCACCACGAACGTCTCAACGCTGCAGTTAATGCGGACGTTCGATTATGACACCACCTGGACTCTCACGAAGAATCTTGTGTTCACCGGCGGACGGATTCACGACTGGCGTGGCAATTACACGCTCGCCGGGACCATGACGCTGAACGCGAACGAACTGGTCAGCCAAACTGAAATCAATGTCCCCACGTACCACACGACGTATAAAAACGCACTTGCCATTGATAGCCTCATCACCGGCACCGGAGGAATTCTCAAGACCGGCGGTGGGGCTCTCACGTTGCAAGGCGTCAACACGTACAGCGGCAACACCACGATCAACGGCAACAAGCTGATCCTCGGCGCTTCGGCGTCGATCAGTGATTCGTCCGTGATCGACGTCCTGGGCACGGCGTCCACTTTTGACGTCTCGGCAGTGACCGCCGGGTTCACCCTGGGCGGCACGCAAACCCTCAAGGGCCGCGGCGCCGTCGCGGGCAACGTCACGGCCGCCAGCGGCAGCACGATCGAGGGCGGCAGTGCCGTCATCGAGGGCACGAGCACCGGCATCGGCTCGCTTACTTTCCAGAACAATTTGGACATGTCGGCCGGCGCGAATCTGAACTGGGAACTCGGCGCCTTGATGGACGGCACGACCGGCGTGGCTGGCACCGACTTCGATCAGTTGGCGGTCACGGGCAATCTCACCCTCGGCGGCACGTCCACGTTGACGCTTGACTTCGACCTGCTGGCCGAGACGCTTCGGCCCGACTACGCCACGCCCGACACGTTCTGGACGACGGATCACACGTGGACCCTCGTCAACGTTGGAGATGCGGGGGTTACGACGGGCAATTTCGCCACGTTGGTCAACAACGTCTTCGCGGCGGGCGAGTTCAGCGTGTTGTTCGATACGACCGACACGGACGACGTCCTTCTGCAATTCACGGCGGGCAGCCTGCTGCCGCCGATTCCCGGCGACACCGGCACCGACCGGATCGTCGACGCAACCGACGCCGACGTGTTGGCGGGCAACTGGGGAACCAATGTCGGCACGGCCGGCCGATTCGCCGGCGACTTCAACGCCGACCAATGGGTCAACGCCCTGGACGCCTCGATCCTCGCGGCCAACTGGGGAAACCATAACACGGAATCGGCCGTCGGCGTGCCCGAACCGTCCGCGATCGTGCTGCTGTTCGGAGCCATTGCTCTGTTATTCGCGCGGCGGCGATCGTCGCGATAAGGGGGGATGCGGCATTCGGCGAGGCCCTGCGTCCGGCGGGGCCTCGCCAATGCCGGCCGTGATCGGAACCACGCTCGGCGGAATAGAGAAGAGGCTTTTGAATTCGCTTGTCGAGAGAAGGGCGCTAAACGAGTCAACGTCGAAAGGTGGTTATGCGCAAGATCCGACGCTCCGGTTTCACGCTTGTCGAACTGCTGGTGGTGATCGCCATTATCGGCGTGCTCATCGCCCTGTTGCTGCCGGCTGTCCAGGCGGCGAGAGAGGCGGCCCGACGCCTCCAATGCACCACTAAGCTGAAGCAAGTGACCTTGGCGATGCAGGGCTATCACGACGCCAACGGATGTTATCCGCCCGACTCGTGTGACAACGCTAAATATCACGGCATTTGGGTTCGGTTGGCGCCGTACATGGAGCAGAGAGCCTTCTATGAACGGTATCGCTTCGACTTGGTCGGCAATAATACCTACCATATCAAGTTGACGACCGAGATCGGTTTCGATGTCTTGTATTGTCCCAGTTGCAGCGCCAAATACGATTCCACGGGCACGATAACCATGACCTACCCGGATCGCGCCAAATGTCACATTAGCCATTATTTCGGGAATGCAGGTCCTATCGGCATCAATCCCGCCACCGGCATCGAATACGGACACGCGCTGGATGAGGGGGTCGGCGGCGCCGGAACCGAAGGCGTCTTCACCAATCTCACGGGGGTCTCCATCCGTGACATTACCGATGGAACCAGCAAGACCATCGCCTTCGGCGAGATCGCTTTCGACAATTATCAAGGGTATCGCGTATTCAGTTTCGGAACCCAATACACCACCGTCGGCCTCGCCCTGAGGTCCACCAAGAACCACGCCTGGCCGATCAACGTTCTTTTGCACAGCAATAACCCGCTTTACGTCGGCTTCCACAATAACGGACCGTACGGAAGCTATCATCCGGGCGGGTGCAACATGAGCTTCTGCGACGGCTCGGTGACGTTCTTCCCTGAGACCATCGACATGGCCATTTATCTCAGTCTGGCGAGCCGTGCAGGCGGCGAAATGGCTCAAATGCCGTAGCGGCCCTTGGTCAAGTCGCGCGCATGGTTCCAAGGCCGCGAAGCCTCGTCGCCGCCGAACGTGATTGGAATAACCGCTCGGTGGAACAGAAAAGAGGCCCGGGGATTTCGTCCGTGGTGGCGCAAGGTCGGCGGCATGTACAGGGCGATTGTGATTTTGACGGAAGGTAGGTCTCGCATACATGATGAGTTGGCGGCAAAGTGTATTGGTTTTGGTGTTGCTTGTGGCGACGCTCTCGGACGACGAGCGCGCATGGGCCGTCGAGGTGAATCCCATTTCGCCCGGTTCGTGGACCATGGTCATCCTGCCGGACACGCAACGTTACAGTCTCACCTATCCACAGATTTTCACCGCCCAAACCAACTGGATCGCCAGCCATAAGACGTCGCAGAACATCCAAATGGTCCTGCACGAGGGCGACATCACGCACACCCTGACCACCCCCGAGTGGAACAACGCCAAGACGTCGATGAGCGTGCTGGACGCGGCCGGCGTACCCTATTCGATGGCGATCGGCAACCATGATATCGTGCATAGCACGCGAGGAACGCTCTTCAACAGCCCCACGTACTTCGGTCCGGGTTCGGCCTATGCCGCGCAATCGAGCATCGGAGGCTTTTTTGAATCCTTGATCGGCAAGACCGACAACAGTTACAGCACGTTCAGCGCCGGCGGAGAAGACTGGCTGGTTTTTTCGACCGAGTTCGCGCCGCGCAACGAAGTGATCGCCTGGATGGACGGCGTCGCCACGGCCCATCCCAATCACAACCTGATTCTCAACACCCACGCCTATCTCTATAGCGACGACACTCGATACGACTGGGCCACCTATGGGACGGCCCAACTATGGAACCCGCATGATCCAAACAGTTACGCCGCACTGCTCGCCTCGGGCACCACGGTCAACGACGGCCAGGAACTCTGGGACAAATTGGTAAAGAAACACGCGAACTGGAAATTCGTGTTCAACGGCCACGTGTTGAACGACGGGACGGGTTGGGCGGCCAGCGCGGGCAACCACGGAAACGTCGTCCACCAGATCCTGGCCAACTATCAAATGGACACCAACGGCGGCAACGGCTACTTGCGGGTTCTGGAATTCATGGCCGACGGCGACACGGTGAAAGTGTCGAGCTATTCGCCCTATCAACAGGCGTACCTCACCGATCCGGATCAATCCTTCACGCTGAAGATGAGCCAACTGACGCCGCGGGCCACGGTTTGGGCCATGGATTTCGAGTCGGAAGAAGGCGTGGGCGTGTATCACGGCCGTGCCTTGAGCGAGACGGCCTATGCCCAGGACGGCGTCACGGAAACCACCTATGATCCCGACGGCGGGGCCCGAAACACGGGCGGATCGACCGTCTCCTACTACGCCCGCTACACCCACGCGAGCGTCCCGGCGATGCCGGCCGACATGATCGCCACCGGCCGGCGCGGCAATTACGCCGTGCGCATGGGAAACACCGATTGGCGCGTGGCCAGCCAGATTCCATGCACCTGGGGCGACAGCGACAAGACGCACACGATCGAAGGACTGTTCAACAATCAAGAAGACCTCGTGACCACGTTGGACGGCCAGTACGACGCGATGAAACGCACGTTTGTCCAAACCAAGCGATCGAGCAACGACTTTCAGCTCAGCCGGATTTGGGTCGGCATGGGCGTGAAGAGCGATCCCTTGGGGCAAGGCGACGACATTCCCGTCTTGGCCCTGATGTACGCCACGGAAGCCGACCCGACGGTGTCGTTCGTCTCGGCGCTGGGCGACACCGAGATCGTCCAGGGCGACTGGCATCATTTCGCGCTGGTGCTCGACACGTACGACGTCAACGGCACGGAGATGAGCGACTTGAAGGTCTATCTCGACGGGATGGAGGAGATCTTCCTCGTCGGGCTCACTGATCTGCACTTCGCCGGTTCAAAGACTTTCACGCTGGGCGAGGCGTGGGCCGCGGGCAACGAGTCGGGGGCGGCGTCGTTCAAGGGTTATCTCGACGCCATTCAAATCACGAATGCGGCCCTGTCGCCCGACGAGTTTTACTACGTCCCGCTTCCCGGCGACGCCACGCACGACGGCCAAGTCAACGAAGCCGACGCCACGCGAATTGCCCAGCACTGGGGCGCGACCGCGCTGGGCGGCGGATTGACGTGGTGGGAGATGGGCGATTTCAACGGCGATCACGCGGTCAACGCGCGGGACGCCTCGATCCTGGCGGCCAATTGGGGCAGCAGTTTAAGCGAATCGAATCCCGTGCCGGAACCTTCCCTGCTGGGATTATGGAGCGTTGGGATACTCTTGTCGTCGCTTCGACGACGGCGTTCGTTGCGGATATGCCGCGGAAAAGCGAATTAAGCCAATAAAGTACACTTGAGTAGCTGGAGAAATGATCATGCGGCCCCAATCCCGTTCCGCGTTCACGCTCGTCGAGTTGTTGGTGGTCATCGCCATCATCGGCGTGTTGATCGCGTTGCTGCTGCCCGCCGTCCAGGCGGCAAGGGAAGCCGCCCGACGCCTGCAATGCATCAGTCAACTGAAACAAGCGAGCTTGGCCATGCAGGGCTATCACGACGCGAACGGGTGTTTTCCGCCCGACTCGTGCGACAACAGTCGCTATGCCGGCATCTGGGTCCGATTGTCGCCGTATCTGGAAAACCGCGCTTTCTTCGAGCGCTATCGTTTCAATGAAACGGCTGCTTCCGGCTACCACATCGCGTTGGCGACCGAGTTCGGGATGCCCCTTCTGCTATGTCCAAGCTGCGGCGGCGAGAAGAGATACACGTCGGAGACCACGGCAGGCCGCGAGAAGTGCTGGACGAGCCATTACTTTGGAAACTCAGGCCCGGTTGGCGTCAATCTTGTCACCAACCAGCCGTACGCCGATGAGAAATTGCCCCCCAATGGCAAATATCAGAGCAGCACGTACAATATCGCGACCGACGGCGTGTTTACCAATATCAATGGAGTCACCGTCGCCGACGTTATTGACGGAACAAGCAAAACGATCGCTTTCGGCGAGATCGCCTTTGAAAAGTACCTGGCTTACCGCACGTTCACTTACGGGACGCAGTTGTCCGGCACAACCAGCGGCCTCATTTTCCGGGCCACGAAGAACCACGCCTGGCCGATCAATGTTCTCATCCGCAGCACGGATCCCATTTATACCGGATTCAACAACAACGGCCCGTACGGCAGCTACCATCCGGGCGGGTGCAACATGAGCTTCTGCGACGGCTCGGTCACGTTCTTCCCCGAGACCATCGATATGAACGTCTATCTCGGTCTGGCGAGCCGAAACGGTGGAGAAATGGCCGAAAATCCGTAAACGGTTCGAGTGACAACCAACCCTCCCACGAAGAAGGCGAGAAAACCAAGTATGCGTCGACCTCTGATTGCTCTGTCGGTAATGGCATTGCTTGTCGGCTTGGCGGCCGGCTGCGGTGACCGTGGACCCACCCGCTATCGCGTCTCCGGCACGGTCACGTTCCAGGGCAAGCCCGTGCCCCTGGGGGCGATTCAGTTCACGCCCGACACGTCGAAGGGCAATCGCGGGCCGGCCGCGTTCGCCGGAATCAAGAACGGCCGGTATGACACCGCCGCCAGCGGGCAAGGCTTCGTCGGCGGCCCCCAGGTTGTCACGGTCGACGCCTTCGACGGGGTGATTGTCGATCCCGACCTCCTTCCCAGCGGCAAGCCCCTGCTAAAAAATCAATATCGCAAATCGTTTGATTTGCCGAAAGACAAGGACGCTCCGTTGGACATCGAACTGTCTGAGTAGCCTTGTGCATACGGCGATGGACGTGATCCTTCCGACTCCCGACGGTCATGAGCTTCGGGCCGTTCATCAGGCGCGCGAGGCCCGTCGGGTCGTGCTTCTGTGCCACGGCATCGCCTCGGACAAGGAGGCATTGGGCGTCTACACGTCGCTGGCTCCCTTGTTTGCGCGGCGGGGGTTTGACAGCCTTCGGTTCGACTTCCGTGGGCACGGCGAGTCGGCCGTTCCCTCGAACGAGGCAACGGTGGCCGGCATGATGATCGACCTGGACGCGGCGCTCGATTGGCTGGGCCGGCGCTATGATGAGGTCCACCTGCTGGCGGCCAGCTTTGGGGCGAGCGTGGCGTTGCTGACGGCCCGGCACGGCTCGCTCGATTCTCTAGCGTCCATTTGTTTCTGGAATCCGGTGACGGATTACGCTTCGACCTTCACGCGATCGACGATGCCCTGGGGCCGGTCGTTCTTTCCCCAGGGCGGGCTGAACGAAGCATTGCGGGCATGTCCCCTTGCGATTCCCGAGAGGACTTTCAAGCTCGGCGCTCCGCTGGTGGCCGAGCTTTTCTCTTTGTCGCCTGGGGACGCCGCGCTTCCGTCTCACGTGCCGCTTTTGGTGCTCCACGGGGCGGACGACCGGTTGGTGAACCCGGCGGATTCGGCTGCTTACGTCCGCAACCACGCAAGGGCCAACGCGGAGTTTGTCTTGCTCGACGGATGCGGCCACGGCTTGACCGAGAAACTCGACGAGGCAGCCGAGCGAACATTGGTCTTTTTCAATCGCCGGACGGCTTGCGACAAGGCCTGTCCAACGAAGTAACCACACGACCTCACCCCCCATAAGGCTTGCGGTGGATTTTCTTGCCGTGTCGCCGGGCGATAACGTGACAAAAAAGTCTGAGACTCCCATTTTTACGAGACACGTTTCCAGACCTTCCTCTATTCGCGACACCTCTTTTATATGTCCCGCGAGAGGTCTGGATTGGAGTGGGTTCAACTTGCCGGGTCGGAGGGACCGATGTATAGGGCTCGCCCGGTGATGGATGTTGTGTTAAAGTGGGAAAAACAGCGGAATTCTGCGAACGCGGTCTATCGGGACCGGCCGAATTCGTGAGGAATCCGGGAATTCTCGTCCTTGGCCGTTGACAGGTGGGTCAACGAGCAGTACGATGTGAGGTTTTCCGCCATAGCCGGCGGACATGGTCTTTGAGAATCCGGGATTGGGTAACGGGAGGAGTTCCGTGGCTGAGCAAGGTAACGAAATCATCCGCATCCGGATGGAAGCGTATGACCACGCCGTGCTGGACCAAAGCGCGATGGAGATCACCGACACGGCCAAGCGGACCGGTTCGGTGGTCCACGGGCCCATTCCCCTGCCGACCCGGATCGAGCGGTACACCGTCCTGTCGAGTCCTCACGTCGACAAGAAGGCCCGCCAGCAGTTTGAGATTCGGACGCATAAGCGTCTGATCGACATCATGCAGGCGACCGCGAAAACCATTGAAGCATTGAACAAGCTGAGCCTGCCGGCCGGCGTCGACATTAAGATCAAGGCCACGAGCCGATAGAAGATAAGTGAAGGGAACTACGAAAGGCACAAAAAGCACGAAAATCTGAAAGCGATCAGTTCTTTTTGTGGTTATTGTGTGTTTTGTGGTTAAACAAGGCAATCTGGTTTTCCGAGTGAATTCGGGATTCTTTTATACATGAATCGGAAGCACCGCGCGTAATGCCGCCTTCAGTGGCGGTCATCGTGCCGGGCGACAAGTATAAGGCAAGAACGATGAGTACTGGACTACTCGGCCGCAAGGTCGGGATGACCCAAATCTACGGTCCCTTGGGCGAGGTCATTCCGGTGACGGTCCTCCAAGCAGGCCCCTGCCACGTGCTCCAGCTCAAGACCGTCGAACGCGATGGTTACGAGGCGGTTCAGTTGGGATATTTGGATAAGCCTCGTCGTCTTGCCCGCCGCTGTGATCGCGGCCAAGTCGCCGTTCTTGACAGCAAACGTCAGCGTCGCCGTTCGGCCGCCGGCGCTCCCGCCGCGGCCAAGGCGAGCTGCGAGCCCCAGCGGTTCGTTCGTGAATTTCGAGGTTCGATTGACGGTCTTGAGGTCGGCCAGCGGCTCGGCGTCGAGTTGTTTGCCGAGGTCAAGGCCGTTGACGTCGTCGGCACGAGCAAGGGCCGCGGCACGGCCGGCACCATGAAACGGCACAACTTCCACGGCCAACGGGCCAGCCACGGCGTGAAGAAGTGCCACCGCCACGTCGGCGGCATCGGTTCCAGCGCCTGCCCCAGCCGCGTGCTGCGTGGGAAGAAAATGGCGGGCCACTACGGCGCCGCGCGATGCACGGTCTGCAACCTCAAGGTCGTCAGCGTGGACGCGGACAACCAGTTGCTGTTGGTCCGCGGCGCGGTGCCGGGCCCCAACGGCGCGCTGGTCATCATTCGGCAAACCAATCGGGTCGGCTAGGTGAAGGAAGAGCGATGGTAAGTCTACCCGTTTACGATCGAAATGGAGCGAAGGTCGGCGACTACGAAGTCGACCCGGCCGAATTCGCCGCCAGCATCAACAAGCAGTTGTTGCACGACGTCGTGGTCATGTACCAGGCGAACCTGCGTCAAGGTTCCGCCCGGAACAAGAACCGCACGGACGTGGCGGGCACGACGAAAAAGATGTATCGGCAGAAGGGGACGGGCAACGCCCGGGCCGGCTCGCGACGAAGCAACATCCGCGTGGGCGGCGGCCGCGCGTTCGCCAAGCGGCCGCGCGACTTTTCGTATCGTCTTCCGCGGAAGGCGGTGCAACTGGCCACGCGGATGGCCGTGGCGTCGAAGGTGGCCGACCAGCGGGTGACGCTGATCGACCGGCTGAGTTTCACGGCCCCGAAGACGAAGGAAATGGCGGCCGTGCTCAAGGCGCTGAAGATCGGCCAGCAGTCGCTCTTGGTCGCCACGGAGAACTACGACGTCAACGCGGTGAAGAGTATCCGCAACCTGGCGGGCGTTTCGGTGCTGCCGGTTTCGGACCTCAACGCGCTGGCCGTGCTTCGTCCGCGGCGAATCCTGATGAGCGTGGCGGCGATGGACTCGCTTCGCCGCGGCGCGGCCCAGCGGGAAGCTTCGTGAGAAGAGAGGATAAAAGTCCCATGGCTCAAGACATTACGCAAGGCAAATTGAAGCTCAAACCGCACCAAATCGTGCTGCGCCCGATGGTGACGGAAAAGGGATATCACAAGGCGGAGCGTTGCAACGCCTATACGTTCGAGGTCAATCGGCTAGCCGGCAAGAGCGACATCCGCGAGGCGGTCGAGGAACTGTTCAACGTCAAGGTGGTTCGCGTCAACACGCAGACCCGAAAGGGCAAGCCGCGGCGAACGCGTCATCGGCTGGGCTACACGAACGCGTGGAAGAAAGCGATTGTGACCCTCGACTCGGAACATCGGATCGACTTCTTCTAAACTCGAATAGACTCGAAGCGAAGAACAAACATGGGTATTCGCCGATATAAACCGACCACGCCCGGGCGCCGCGGCGCCACGGTCAGCGATTTCGCGGAGCTCACTCCCGGCGCCAAGCCGGAGAAGAGCCTGACGCGGATCAAGCGTCGCACGGGCGGGCGGAACAACCAAGGCAAAATCACGGCGCGACACCGTGGCGGCGGGCACAAGCGTTGCTATCGGCTGATCGACTTCCGGCGGAACAAGGACATGGTCCCGGCCGTCGTGGATTCAATCCAGTATGATCCGAACCGCAGCGCGCGGATCGCCTTGCTTAACTACGTGGACGGCGAGAAGCGATACATCCTGGCGCCCGAGGGTCTGAAGGCGGGCGATCGCGTGCTCAGCGGCGCGGACGTGCCGGCGGCGCCGGGCAATTGCCTGCCGCTGGCCAACATCCCGTTGGGCACGGACGTGCATAACATTGAACTTCAGCCCGGCCGCGGCGGCGTGTTGTGCCGCAGCGCCGGCAACAGCGCCACCCTGGCGGCTCGCGACGCGGATTGGGCCCAGTTGAACATGCCCAGCGGCGAAATCCGCCGCGTGCCGGCCAAGTGCCGCGCGACGGTCGGCAAGGTCGGCAACTCCGATCACATGGGCATCGTGTATGGCAAGGCGGGACGTCGACGGTGGCTGGGCCGGCGGCCGCACGTGCGCGGCACGGCCATGAACCCGATCGACCACCCGCACGGCGGCGGCGAAGGCCGCACCAAGGGTGGCCGCCACCCGGTCAGCCCGACCGGAAAGCCGACCAAGGGCGGCTCGACGCGCAAGCGTCGCAAGCCGTCGAGTCGGTCGATCGTCCGCCGGCGTCGATCGCGGCGTTATGGTCAGTTGAAATTGAACAAGTAGAACCGAAGAGAGCCGGGAAACCGTTCCCATGGGAAGATCGCTGAAAAAAGGCCCGTTCGTCGATCCGAAGCTTTTCGCCAAGGTCGAGAAGCAGGACCACAAGGGAACCAAGGATCCGATGAAGACCTGGGCCAGGTCGTGTACGATCATCCCGGAGTTCGTCGGCCACACGTTCATGGTCCACAACGGCAAGGTCCACATGAAGGTGTTTGTGACCGAGGAAATGGTCGGGCACAAGCTGGGCGAATTCGCCCCGACGCGGACCTTCCGCGGACACGGCGGCAAGGGAAAGCATTAAGAGATTACCGCAGACGCTTGCCATCATCCTGGCCCTCTCCCGGAGGGAAAGGGGATCTGGAGGCGAGCACTAAGATAAGAAGCGAGAGTCGAGGAACGCGTCATGGCGTACGAAGCGATCCACCGATTTGCCCAAATCAGTCCCCGCAAGGCGCGGCTGATCGCGGACCTGATCCGGGGCAAATTTGCCGACGAGGCCCTGGAGATACTGAAGTATCAGCCCCAGCGCTCCGCGCGGATGCTTGAAAAGGTGCTCCGCAGCGCGCTGGCCAACGCGGAGGACCGCCGAGCGCCCAATTTGAATACGTTGATGGTGTCGGACGTGCGGATCGATGGCGGTCCGATAGCCCGGCGGATGCGTCCCCACGCGCGCGGCATGTCCTCGGTGATTAAGAAGCGGACGTCGCATATTCGGGTAGCATTGGACTAAACGAAAGGGATTAGGGATTGGGGATTAGGGATTAGAGAAACGGGAATCATATCAAATCCAATCCCTAATCCCCAATCCCTAATCCCTCACAAGCGAGACGAAGCATGGGTCAAAAAGTCAATCCAATCGGCTTTCGAACCGGCGTGATGATCGGCTGGAAGAGCCGATGGTTTGCACCGAAACAAGAGTTCGCCGATCTGTTGGTCGAGGACCAGAAGATCCGCAACTATATCAAGAAGCGGAAAGATCGGATCGGAAAACCGTTGTATCCGACGATCGCCAAGGTCGAGATCGAACGCACCCGGGACGAGGTGAAGGTGATCCTTTTCTCGGCCCGGCCAGGCGTGTTGATCGGACGAAAGGGCGAGCGGGTCGAGGAGCTGCAGAATGAGTTGCAGGCCCTGACCGGACGACGGATTAACATCAAGATCGAGGAAATCAGCCGGCCCGAGATCGTCGCCCAGCTCGTGGCCGAGGACATTGCCGAGCAGTTGGCCAAGCGGGCCAGCTTCCGGCGGACGATGAAGCGGGCGATGGAACAAACCATGGACGCCGGCGCCAAGGGGATCAAGATCCAATTGGCCGGGCGGCTGGGCGGAGCGGAAATGGCGCGACGCGAAAAGCAGATCGCCGGCTCCATCCCCCTGTCCACGTTACGCGCGAAAATCGACTACGGATTTTGTGAAGCGTTGATCGCCCAGGGCCACATCGGCGTGCAGGTGTGGATCAACCAGGGCACCTATAGCGAGGACGAGATCGATGGCGTTGATGCCCAAGCGGGTCAAGCACCGAAAAAGCCAAAGAGGTCGTATAAGAGGTAACGCGACCCGCGGCAACCACGTCGTTTTCGGCGACTACGGGCTGCAATCCACCCAGGGCGGTTGGGTCAGCGCGATGACGCTCGAAGCCGGACGTATTGCCGCGCAGCAATACCTGCGCACCGAAGGACGTTTGTACATCCGCGTTTTCCCGCACAAGCCGATTACGTCGATTCCGTTGGAAACGCGCATGGGCAAAGGCAAGGGCGAACCGGAATACTGGGCCGCGACGATCCATCCCGGCACGATCCTGTACGAGATTTCGGGCGTGACGGAGCAAGCGGCCAAGATGTGTTTCGCGCGGTTGGCCCATAAAATGCCGGTCCGCGTGCGGATGGTCAAGCGTCGAACGATGTAACGAGAGAGAGAAAACCCCATGACCAAGGCCGCCGAACTTCGCGAAATGAGCGACGAGCAGCTCGCCCTGACGCTCAAGGAAGCGCGGGAACAGTTGTTCCGCCGCCGGCTTCAGGCGCAGACCGAACGGCTGGATTCGCCCAGCGAGTTGAAAAAGTCGCGCCGGTTGATCGCGCGGCTTGAGACGATCCAGGGTCAACGGGCGCGCGGCGCGAAGAGCTGAGAGTCGAGAGCCCGGAGTCGAGAGTACGAAAAAAGGGTGTAAGGAATTCGAACGATGTCGAAAAACGTAATGCAGGGCGTCGTGACCGGCGACAAGACGGCCAAGACCCGCCGCGTCGAAATTCCGCGGCTCGTGCGCGACGAGCGGTACGGCAAGTTCCTGCGCCGCCGGACGGTCTGCTACGTGCATGATGAAAACAACGAGTCGAGCCTGGGCGACACGGTCGAGATCGTCGAATCGCGTCCCCGCTCGAAGATGAAACGATGGGACCTGGTTCGCGTGGTCAGCAAGGGTCAGTTCGTCGACCTGGCGGCGCTGCGTGCGGCCCAAAGGGCGCGTCGGAAGGAAGAACAAGAACTCGACGAGGTGGAATCGGCGTCCGATCCGTCGTGACCGGCGGCCGCGCGGGGGAAGAGATCCCTTCGGAAAACAACCTCAAACGTGGATGACTTGCCAGAGTTGGGTGTGAACCATGATTCAAATGCAAACGCGACTTGCCGTGGCGGACAACACGGGCGCCCGGGAGTTGATGTGCTTCAAGGTGCTGGGCGGATCGCGCCGCCGCACGGCCAGTATCGGCGACATCATCGTCTGCAGCGTGAAGAACGTGATTCCGGGAAGCGACATGAAGAAAGGCGCCGTGGTCCGGGCCGTGATCGTCCGCTGCAAGAAGCCGGTCCGGCGCAGCGACGGCAGCTACGTGCGGTTCGACTCGAACGCGGCCGTTCTGATCGACAACGACAAGAACCCGCGCGGCACCCGCATCTTCGGCGCGGTCGCCCGGGAACTCCGCGAACGAAACTTCATGAAAATCGTCAGTCTTGCCAGCGAGGTTGTGTGATGCATATCAAGATCGACGACACGGTGGAAGTCATCACGGGCGACGACCGCGGCGCCCGCGGCAAGGTTCTTTCGGTGAACCGCGCGGCCGGCAAGGTGACGGTCGAAGGCATCAATCGCGCCTACAAGCACGTTCACCGTAGCCAGAAAAATCCCCAAGGCGGCCGTCTGTCGAAGGAAATGCCGGTGCAGTTGTCCAACGTGCTGTTCGTCTGCAAGGCCTGCGGCGCGGCTACTCGGACCGGCGTACGTTACGACGACGACGGCAGCAAGCACCGTTATTGCAAGAAGTGCGGAGCGGACAACGGGCAACTCGCCCCGGCCAAGGCCCGGTACGCCAAGAAACCGTAGCGTGAAACGAAAATGAATCCTCGACTTTTAGATCGATACACGAAAGAGCTCCTTCCAGCCTTGTCCAAAAAGCTGGGGCGGACGAATACCCATTCGCTCCCGCGGCTGAAGAAGATCGTCGTCAACATGGGCGTGGGCGCGGCGGTCGGCGAGAAGAAGTATCTCGAAGAAGCGCAAGACGCCCTGCGGATCATCTCCGGCCAGCAGCCCGTGCTGACCATCGCGCGCAAGTCGGTGGCCAACTTCCGGCTCCGCGAGGGGATGTCGATCGGCTGCAAGGTGACGTTGCGCGGCACGCGGATGTACGAGTTCCTGGACCGGCTGATTTCGCTGGCCCTGCCTCGGGTGCGCGACTTCCGCGGGTTGAATCCGAACGGATACGACGGGCACGGCAATTACAGCCTGGGACTGAACGAACAGTTGGTCTTTCCGGAATTGAACCCGGACAAGTACACGCGGACCCAGGGCATGAACATCACGATGGTTACGAGCGTCGAGAACAACGACGAAGCGCACGAACTGCTTCAGGCTTTCGGGATGCCGTTCCAGGCGAAGGGCCAGGACGCGACGAAGAACTGACACGTGGCGGGCAGTAGAGGTAGGGTGGGCATTGCCCACCGAATGTAAATAAACAGAGCAATCAACCACGGTGGGCGGTGCCCACCCTACGACTTAGTGAAGGGACCGGATTGCATGGCAAGCAAAGCGAAGATCGCCAAAGCGCTGCGCACGCCGAAGTATTCGACGCGATTGGAGCACCGATGCCGCCTTTGCGGCCGGCCGCGAGCCGTGTATCGGAAGTTCGGCATCTGCCGGATTTGTTTCCGCAAACTCGCGGATGAAGGACTGATTCCCGGTGTGAAGAAGGCGAGTTGGTAAAGGGACCCTACGTATCATGATGACAGACCCCATCGCCGACATGTTGACTCGCATCCGCAACGCGGTGCGCGTCGAAAAGGCCCATGTGGACATGCCGCTCTCCAAGGTCAAGCGTGGCTTGGCCGAGGTGCTTAAGCGCGAGGGTTATATCTGGGATTGGGAAGAAATCTCGGCCGAACCGAGCGATTGGCTCCGCGTCCACCTGAAGTACGGCCCCAACGGCGAACGCGTGATCCGCCACGTGCGTCGCGTCAGCTCGCCGGGCCGGCGCGTCTACTGCCGTGCCGCCAAGCTGCGGCCCGTGCTCGGCGGACTCGGCATTACGGTCATCAGCACGAGCCGCGGCGTGATCAGCGACCGCGAAGCGCGCCAGCGCAAGCTGGGCGGCGAAGTGCTCTGCGAGGTGTGGTAAAAGGAAAAAAAGGATTTCGGGGATTTCGAGATTTGAGGGTAATAGCCGCCGGCGGAAGCCTGCGGTTTGACCGGAATAGAAAGTCGATCATCGCCGCCGTTGCGAGATCGAAAACCATTTAGACGTTGAGTTGATCAACATGTCGCGGATTGGAAAAAAACCGATTACCGTGCCCGATGGCGTCAAAGTCAGCGTCGCCGAGTGCCACGTGACGGTCGAGGGCCCGCTGGGCAAGCTCGAATTGGATCATCGGCCCGAGATCACGGTGGCCCACGACCAGGGCGCCAAGGAAATCGTTTGCCGCCGTTGCGACGACGAACGGCTCAGCCGCGCGTTGCACGGCCTGGTCCGCGCCATGATTCAGAACATGGTCGTCGGCGTGACCAAGGGTTACGAAAGGCGTCTGGAGCTGATCGGCGTCGGGTATATCGCGACCGTCCAGAAGGGCCGGTTGGAACTGCGCGTGGGACTGGCCAAC
>DATECS010000234.1:0-19633 GCA_035286785.1 Thermoguttaceae bacterium
GACCTTGACGACGCCCGCCTCCATCCGCGCCAAATTTAGCAGGTTCTCGACCAGCCGCTGCAAACGGTCGGCCTGGCTGGCGATCACCCCGAGAAACTCCTCGCGAGTCTGCTCGTCGTCGGCCTCGCCGTCGGCAAGCAATTCGACGTAGGCCTTGATTCCCGCCAGGGGGGTTTTCATTTCGTGGCTCACCGAGGAAACGAACTCGGCGTTGCGTTGCTGGAGGACCTTGGTTTCGCCGATGTCGCGCAACACCGCCACGGCGCCCGTCGGCTCGCCCGTTGCGTTGGCGGCGGCCAGTTTCCTGGCCGTGACGCGGTAACAGGCGTCTTCGCCGGAAGCGTCGGCAACGTGGATCTCGTCGCTGGAATGATCGAGGTTTTTTCGGTGGCAGGTCGAGGTGAGCAGGTTGACCAGCGTTTCACACCGCACCAATTCGGCCAGGGCGCGGCGCTGGGTTGATTCCACGTGGAAGTCGAGCAACGCCTCGGCCTTGGCGTTGGCCAGGACGACGTCGTCGAAGCGGTCGATCGCCAGCACGGGCTCGTCGAGGCTCGACAGGATAGCCTTGATCTGGTCGCGTTCCTCGTTGGCCCGTAGTGCCCGTATCTCGGCGGCGTTCCGGGCATGCACCAAGTCTTGCAACTCCCCCGACACCTGAGCAAGCCGTTCGGCCACTCGATCCACGGCGGCGCGAAGCGGATGATTCTTGGGCAGCGAAGGTGCCTTGGCTTCGAGCGCCTCCGACGCGAGGTCGTCCAGGGACAAGCCGCACAACTGATCGAAGTAACGACGCGCCGCCGAAAGTTGACGTTGCATCGGACGGAGCAAGGCATGCGCGGCCACGGCGGCCAGCGCCATGCCCGCGACAAACGTGCCTGCCTGGACGAGGACGAGCCACGGCCCCCGCGCGGGGAGCCATCCGCCCAGGGAAGCCGCGATCAGGCCGCCGGACAATACGAAGGACAATGCGGCGAGTGCGTTGGACCTTGTGACAACACTCATGGGGTTTCTCTGAAATTGGTCGTTGGCCGCTTCGGGCGTCGATGCCGTGTCGAAGGCGTCATTGTTCTCTTGGAAAACCATGCTTCGTCCGCCCTTGGGCGAAGGGCGACCGAATGAGTCGCGCAACGCACGCGACGGGTGATTCGCGGCGCGCGGCTTCAGGAAGCCGGACAAAGGCGAGAACACCCATCGTGCTTCGGAACAATCGCTTCGGTCAGTGACTACTGAAGCGAATCAGGCACGGCGTCGGGAGGGTGAGTTGCCAAGCTCGGGTCGAGTCGTCGCGCGTCCGCGAAGCAGGCGTCGGCGGCCTCGGTTTGCCCGAGTTTCAAGTGCGTACACCCCAGTAAAAGGTAGGCCAGGGCGTCCGCCTTGTCCAAAGAAAGTGCTTGCTGTAGCACAAGTTGCGAGGAACCGTAGTCCCCTTGGCGGTAGTAAGCGGCCCCTAGTGTTCGTCGCAAAGGCGTACAGCTCGGGAAGGCTGCCAACGACTCTTGGGCGAGGGTGACGGACAGCTCGGGACGATCTTGACGCAAGGCCGCGACGGCGGCCGTGGTGGGAATGTGGGGATTGTTCGGTTCAAGGGCGGCCGCTTGGCGAAATAGGGCCAAACTGCGTTCGGACGCCCCCTGGGCCAATGCCGCTTCGCCCTCGCGCAACAACGTCGCGGCGGCCGGTCCGAAGGCCCCCGTGTTGCGACCGTTATTCTCGGCCCGAACGTCATGAGCCGTAGGAGTGGACCGATTGGGATCGGTTGACGCCGTCGGTTTGCCCGCCGTGTCGTCCGCGGCGTGCGCGGTCTGGACCACGGATCGTAAAGAGGCCTCGGCATAAGCCTGCCCGACGCCGGTGGACGCCTTGTCCGACGCGATTGATTCGTGAGCCAGGATCTTGGCCCGTTCGAAATAAGCCCAAGCGTCTTCCGGTTGGTTCATCGCGATCGACAGCGTTCCCATCGCGCGATGGACCTCGGGATCATTTGGGAAATCTTCCAGCGCCGTCTGGAGCTGCGTGAATGCTTCCTGGGAACGGCCCCGTTCAAACTGCACGTCGGCCAGCAACAACCGAGCGTCGCGATGCTGGGGATATCGCCGCAGGAGGCTTTCGAGTCCAGCCTGGCTGTTGCGCAAATCGCCTCGTTCCCGGGCAACCTTCGCGGCATGGAACTCGGCGAAGTTGCGGTTTTGCTCAAACTGCTCGACGGCGACGGCCCGGCGCCGCTCGCGCTCGATGGCAACGTCTTCCACCGGCGGCTTGGGCAACGGGAACGATCGGCAGCCCGCCGACAAAACGAGGGCAACCATGCAAACGCAAGCAAGCGACGAAAACCGACTGTTAGCCATCGAGCTTGCTCGACGTTCTAACTCACCGTTTTCACAATCACTCCGCTCGAGTGCAATCCGACGATCGTCGTCGCGAATCATGACGAACTCCCGAGGCAAACGATCCGGTTCATGGCGAGGACATTGGTACTGGCGAGGGACGCGGCGCCGCCCCGCCCTGCCGCGACGGCGGCGGCAGCACGGTGACCGTGCCCGGCGGATCGAGATTCAATTCCGCTCCCGTCGGCCCCGTCGAGGACGAAGGTGCTTGGCCGTTCATCTCGCCGGGCAGCGAGTTGGGGTTGTTGCCCGGGGTCAGCGGAAGGTCCATCCCCTCCGGCGCGTCCACCGCCTCGGGCGGAGTCGAGCCTGCCGGGTCGCCAAGCCGCTGGAGCACCCAGGGCGGCAGTTGCGGCCCGTCGATCACGGGAGCATGATCGCCCGCGTCCGGTTGCATCGCCCCGATCGGTTCGCACGGCTTGCCGAGCCAGATGTCGCTGCGCAACTCGATCGCCTCGCGATTGACCGGATCGAAATGCACGGCCAGCTCCGCCATGCGCAACGCCTCTTTCCGATCTTTTTTCGACCATGCCGTCTTGGCGCGGCGAATGTACTTTCGGGCAAGCGATCGCTTGGCGATCGGGCACATTTTTTCGGCAAAAGTGCTTTGGCGTCGCTGGAACTCGGCCGCCTGGACGGCGCCCTCGCGATAGGCCGGCTTCTCTTGGACGATGTTCGGCGTCAACAACACGATAATCTCATGACGGTCCAGGGTCTCGTCCTTCTCGCGAAACACGAACCCGACCACCGGCAAGCTGCCCAGAAGCGGAATTTGCGTTCGGTTGGCCGTCTGCTCGTCCTGAATGAGTCCGCCGATCACGGCCGTGCAGCCGTCGCGGACCATGATGTTGGTCGTGACCTGGGTGATTTCCTTGTGCGGCAGCGTAAAGCCTTCTTCGACGGTCACTCCGCCGTCGGAAATTTCCGGGTGAACCTCGAGCCGGATCATGCCGTCGTTGGCCACAAAGGGCCGGATCCGCAAGATAGTGCCCAATTGCAGCATTTCGACCGTCTGAGTGGCCGCGGTCTCCGTTTGGGTCGTGTTGACGTAACCCTCTTCCTTGCCGATCTGGATCTCGGCCGCGTGCTTATTGACCACCATCAGCCGGGGCGTGGCGATGACGTTCGTGTCGCCGACTTTTTCCAAGGCATTGATGAACGAGCCCAAGCTCGAATCGAGGAACCCGAGCTTCAGGCCGCCGTCGAATTTCAACTCGGTCAGGCTCGCCGGCATGGTTCCCCAACCGAATTTCATGTCGTCGTGCTGCCGAAACAACTGAAAATTGACGCCAAACTTGTTCTCGTCGTTGAGCTTCACGCTGAGAATCATCGCCTCGATGTGGATCTGCAATGGACGAAGATCGACCTCCGCCACAAGCTGATCGACCTCGCGCAGCACGGCTTCGTAATCGCGCACCAGAAGCGCATCGCCTCCCGCGTAGCCGTGGCCCCCGGCGTCGGTGATGTTCGACGGAATGCCGCTTTGCGATTCGGACGTGACGCTGATGACACCCACCCCTTGGGTGAGAACCGGCGTGATCAAGTTCTTCAATTCCGCCGAAGTAACGTAGTTCGGGTGGTAGATTCGCGTGTTAATCTCGTCGGCGCTTTGTGCCATTTGGACGAAGTCCGTGGGCAGGCCGACGAAGATGAATTGCTCCTCGCGTTGAGAGACGAAACCGGTCGACTTGAGAATCGCGTCCAACGCGCTTTGCAGACTGACGTTATTAAGCGTGGCCGAAACCTTGCCTTGCACCTTGGGGCTCGCCAGGATGTTGAGCGAACCCTCTTTGCTTAGCAGATCGAGAACTTCGCGGATGTCGGCGTCGCGGATGTTGATCGCAAACCGGTCGCCTCCCGTGCCGCCCGACCGGACGATTAAATTGTTCGTCGAGCCCGGTTCGGGTTGCGACGCGGTCGGCGCCGCCGAGTTGTTCGCGGGCTCGGCCGGTGGAATCGCGACCACTTCCGCCGTCTCGCGTCGTTCTTGCTCTCCCAGCAAAGCGTGGAGCACCGCCTCCGACAAGGTCGAGGGCGACGGCGCTGTGTCGCTCTGGTCTTGCGTCAAGGCCGGATGGGGTTGAACAGACTCGGGAGCGGTGGGGAAGGCGGAGTCGGCCACAACGGGAGTCGATGGGGTTTCGCCCGGCGACGGCAATACACGGAAAGGCGTCGCTTGCGGCGGCTTGGACGGCGCATTTCTGGAGGCGTCAGGCCGCGCTCGTCCAGGGCGAGACGCCAGGCCGCCCCTTTTTCCCGTTCCTGAAGGTCCCATCGACGTGCCCACGGCAATCGCCAGGCCCACGCCCAAGGCTAGAAACACACAGAGAACAATCAGTCGGCGAGGGCTTCTCATGGGTCTTCCGTGACGCCAAGACAAGAGGGGATTGAAAAGTTCGACGAGATACGGCCTTTAAGGCTCTTGCAGCACGTTTATCTCCATGCGATCCAACGTGCTCGGTTCGGGCAAGAGGATTTCAAACCGCTTTTCTCCTCGCTGCAAAACGATGCCGTCGGAGCGAATCTCCGTCAACAAAAAGTCGATCGTTTTTCCTTCGTGGTCCAAACGCACGACGCTGCCCAGGCGATAGCTTTTGCCGCTGATCAGGGCCGCTCTGCCTTGGGGGCCGACCACCGTGCTGAAAAGGACGGCCCCGAGGGTCGTGGGATCAAGAACGGCCTGGGCGGCGGCATTCTCGGCGTTTTGTCTCTCCTTGACTTGTGCTTCCTTGCCCGGTTCCCGCGGCGGCGATTCGATGGGGTCGAACGGGTGAGGCCGGCCGGGCACGTCGGCGGTTGCCGTCATTCTCGGATCACTCTGAATCCACTGGGATGTCTCTTTCCAATTTTGCCCAATCCCCCCGGAACTCGCGACAGGGGTCGTGCTCACGACCATGGGCTCGACTCGAACGGGTGCCGTGGAAGCCGGTGTGGCTTTGGCGGTTTCGTCCGTGCCGTCAGCCGATTTCGGAGCAATCCATCCCCATACCAAGGGGGACCAGTAGACGACGGCCACCACCACCAGAAGGCCGAGAATGGCTGCTTTCTTGGGGCTGGCGGCAATCTCTCGCCGAAGTCGACCTGCCAGTTCGTTAGGTTTCACGTTTCGTTCGCAACGGTGTAAGCTGGATGCACGCCGGAGCGTCCTCTCACTTATCGGTTATTGGAATTGTTTCTCTGATCGGAATTCTCGGGATTATCGACAAAGACAACTATATTTAACTCACACGACACGATATTCCCGTCTTTCCCAGGTTTCTCAATTTCCAGACGGTCGATCCAGATCGTCTCGGGCATCGTTTCGAGCGAGTTCAGGAAGGCGTACAGGTGGGGAAACGATCCCGTCAGGCCCATCGAAAAACGCATTTCCGCGATGCGGTTGTGGGCGACGATGGGCTCGGGATCAAAGCGGGTCGTTCGAAGACCGGCCAAGCGGGCCGACGTCGTGATTCTGCCGAGCAGCTTGGACGTGTTCCGGTGGGAGGGCGTCGCTTCGCGCCACGACACGATGGTTGTTCGAAGGTCGGCCAACTCGCGGCCCGATCGCCGCAGGACCGGCAGAAGCGACTCCGCCCGGTCGCAATACTGCTGCATTTCGCCCATCTCGTTTTGCAGTCGTCCGATGGCCTTCTGGATGGGAAGGAATACGAACAAGACCCAGGCGGCGGCCGCCGCGGCCAAGGGGATCGTCACGATCAGGCTGTTTCGTTTCGAGGGCTTCGTCATGGCGATTTGCCTCCCGCGGGACTTTTTGTCTCGTGCCGGGCGACGCGCGTGAAACCGGTGGGGCCGTTTGGCTGGCCATAGCCGGAACGGAAATCGACGACCACCACGAAGGACATGGTTCCTTCCGGTACGTCGTTTTCGGCGCCGGTGACGCTTTCGAGCGAGTCGAGTTCCGCCAATTCAACCAGGCTGTTGCGTCCGACTTCTTCGACGTATCGGTGCAGCGCGGGAAGGTCGGAGGCGCGGCCCGACAACACGGCCGAGACGCCGGCCTTGTCACGTTGCTCGCGGAACAGAGCGAGGTCTTGCTGGGCCGGCAATTTCGGCATGGCTTGCCCGTCGGTCGATTCTCGCCGGGCATCTTGTACGCTCTGACGACGACGCGTTTCTCCCTCCACTTTGATTTCCAACTGTTTGAGAGTCACCGAGTCGGGCAAGGGAGCCAAGATCGCCGCGAGGAGTTGCGTGCGCGGCCAAGGATGCCGCAGGTAGGTGCGCAGGTCGGCATCCGCCGTTGCGCCGGTCAACTCGGATTGGAGCCGCGCCAGTTGGGCGTTTTGGGCTTGGGCCGCGGAGTACTGCGCCGTGAATTGCTCCAGACGGCCTCGGACGCGGCACAGCCGATAGTACTGCACGAGCGACGCGGCGGAAAGCATCAACAGAAACGCCGCCACGACCACCACGCGCCAAAGACGCACGTTGTGGCCCGAGTGTTGCTGTCGATAGCCGTCAGGCAGGAAGTCGATGTCTCTCATGGGCCGCGATTCCCGGATGTCAGTTGATCTCACGGAGAGCCAGTCCCACGGCGATGTCCCATTGGACCGTTCGTCCCGGGAGCGTTGAGTCGTGAAACGGGCGCAAGGGATCGGCCAGATCGCACTTCATGTCCAATCGCCCGGAGAGCCACTCGACGAGTTCGGCGGACGCTTCGCCGCCGCCCACGATCGTGCGCGACAGCGGCTGGCCGCGGAAGGTCACGCTGTAGTAGCGCATGCACATGGCCAGGTCGTTGGCCAGGGTTTCCAAGACGGGCCTCGTGGCCTTGACGACGCTCTGGGTGATCTCCGGGTCGCGGCGGTCGGCTCGCCGATCGCCATGGTGACGCCGCATCGCGGCCGCGTCGGCCAGTTTCATGCGCAAGTCTCGAGCCACGGCCTCGTCGAGGTGACGGCTTCCGAAATCGATTTGCTTGATGAACCGAGGACAGTCGCCCCGCGCGATGACCACCGTCGTCGTCGATGCCCCGATGCTGACGAACATCGCGCAGATCTCTTCATCCGAACTGCGTCGGAACTGGGCCGCGTAGCATCGCAACAACGCGGCGGGCGCGGCGTCGATGGCCACCGGGTTCAGACCTACGGATTCGGCCGTCGACAACAGCGACGCGATCGACGGCCGCCGGCAGGCCAGCACGATGACCTCGCGCCGCAAGGCGTCGCCTTGGCGGACCGTGTCGGCCTCGTAGAAGCGAAGTTCCGTTTCTTTCGAGTCGAACGGGATCCGGCTGGCGGCCTCTTTCTCGACGACCTGCCGGAGCTGATCGCCGGCCGTTTGCGGAACACGCATATTCTGAAGAAATAACTCGGAAGTGCCCAGGCACAATACCGCGTCTCGGCCTCGAAAGTCGCGGCCTTCGCGGGCGTGGGCGATGACGTTGCCGACCTCTCGCCAGCGCCCGGCGGGATCGGTTGCCACGGGAGCCGGCAGATCCCAGCACGCCGCTTCATGGATCCGCGAGCGGTCCGCCGAAAGCTGCACCAGCTTGACCGAGCGACTCCCCACGTCGACGCCGATGGGTCCCACGCTTTGTCGCCTTGACCATCCGACCATGTCGCTGTCCTGCAAATCGCCTCTAAAGTGAATCGGTAATCGTCTCGATCGCGGTCGGCGAGATATCCGAGGGCAGACGCTCGCCATAGGCGTGGACGCTGGCCAAGCCCGTCACGGGATTGACCACCACCAGGGCGTAACGCTGTTTCATCCCGGTTCCCACCGTCAAAAGCACAACCGTGTGGTCCGTCTCGGTCGTCTCGCCAAGTGGCCCGAATTCCACGTCGCGGATGCTCTCGGCCGCATTGCCGGCGCGAAACGCCCCAACCAACACGGCGGGTTCACCGACGCCGGGCAACTCGGTCAGCTTCACGATGTGCTCGTCGGACGGATCGCCGGGACTGCGGAAAATCGAATCGGGAAGCGTGTCCAACAACTCGTTCGACCCACTGTGTTCCAGAACGTATCGATTCTGTTGCGGATCGAAATGGACCGTGTAATGACTGTTGTTGGCCACGGCCAGCGATCGGGCATAGGCCAGATCGGTCGCCACGGTCTGCGCCGCCGCGACCATCATGTCGTGCGACGTGGACTCGGCCAATGGCATCAGCGCGGCAGTGAGAATGGCCATGATCGCCACGACCATCAAGAGTTCGAGCAACGTGAAAGCGCCGCGAGGACGACGCGGCGGCGCAAAACGTTCGTTTCCGCGAGGAACGCGTCGAAGCCGCAACGTCAAATTCGATCGCCGAAGGTCTGGCAACATGCAAGGCTTTCCGGTCGTTCGCCGGAGATTCCAAGGCGAGCCGCTGCCGAGCCGTCGGACCGGGCGCGTTCTTACCGCGCGCCTTTCTGATCGATCACGACGACAACCTGGAGCTTTCCGCTTTTAAATAGGTTGTTTTGCTCGGTGAGCAATGCGTTTTGTTTCTTCAGTTCCGACACGATTTCCCGGAGTTCCGAGATCATTTCGACCCGGTTCCCAGAGGGGTTCGCAAACGGCGGGACGTCCTGACGCGGCGGTGCCGCAGCCGAAGTCCCATAGAAACTTAGCACGCTCCCGAGTACCACCGCGGCGGCAATCGCAAGGACCCCCAAATAACGGCATTTCATGACAAACACTCCCGGATCACGGAAATTAGGACCGAACTTGAACCACCGGCGGCCAGATCGCGACAGCACCAGTGAAAATGAGGATTTAGCGGAGATCGCGGCAGGAAGTCAAGGTGAGAAAGACGTTATAATAGTGGCCGTGTGTACCGCCTTATGGGGGGGCTTGGTGTAGATGACGTCCAGCGTTCCATTGGTTTTGGCGGCTTACACGGAACCGACACGTAAACCACGCCGCAAAACGGATTCCCCCGATCCCCCTTCACTCCATCACGGTCGCGCCGGCCCCCTCCTTCCACTTCAGCATCTCCCAACGAAGCCCCCCGTTGTCAGCATCATTGGGCACAAATATCCCGTTGTTCCAATTGCTCCAGTCGTTCCAGTGATACAGAACGGGCGTGGCGTCCGCCGCGATTTTGATCTTCGGCACGGGATCGTATCCCTGTGTGGCGAGCCACTGGGGGAAGTAGGGAGGATTCTTTGGCGACTGGCTGTTGAACGTGGTGTAGAGACCATTCCAGTTGGCGGTGTCCCACGGCTGTCGTTTGTTGACCGTAAGTTTTTTTGCGACGAGCCGCCCGGTGAGCGTGAAGGGAAGTGTGACGGAGCTTGGATAAATTTCCAGTGTATCGAAGACGGCGACGAGGCCCTGGATAGTCGTTGCCGAGCCCGATTTGACGTTCAAGTAGGCGCTGGTCAGCGAAGGCAATCGAACGGGAGCACTCGATCCGCACAACGCGGGCATGTTGACCGGCTCCAAAACGGCCGTTCCTGCAAAGTCGACGGTTCCCTCGCAGAACACGCTTCCATGGACCGTCACATCGCCCCGCAGAGTGCAGTTGCTTGTTTGTTGAAAGAGTCCCAGCGGATTCGTCTTCGGCTCGGGTCCTAGGGCGACGGTGCCCCCCTGTTGAACCGTTTCGGGAAGCGGCTCAATGTCATACTCCGGACCGCCGGGATAAATCCGATACTTGGTCAATCCCGTCGGTTTCTGCCAATCGAAAGACACTTCGGCGGCATCAAGCAGATCCAGAGGTGTGAATCCAAGATTGAGATATAAAGTTAAAAAATATGTGCTGTTCTGTGAGCTGGTGAGAAGCTGAACGGGCCCATTCACCGGCCGGTAGTCGCCTGGACCGTACTGGGCCATCGACTTCAGACCGCTCATGTATTTTTGCCAAGCGGTAGACATGATCGGGTATGAAGGCGACTGCGGATAATTACTGCCCACGGTCAGCTTGCCTAGAAGACGCACGTAACCTTCAAGTCGGCAGGGAATATCGAGTTTCACTTCCTGCTTATGGGTCTGGTAAACGCTATAGGGCTTCACTTCGGAGCCAACCTTGACCCCCGCCATCTTATACCAGTCACTGGGCCAACTGGGTATACTGCTGGGCCAGTTCGCCTGCCAATTCCGCTCCCAATTGCTCCAGTGCGACAACGCCCGGGGAATCAGCCGCATCACCGCCCGCATCGTGTGGCTGGCCGTGCGGCTTGAGTCCTCGGGATCCTCGGCATGGCCGGTCGAGTGGACCGTCACTCGATACGCGTAGTCGTTTGGATAAACCGCGGCCTCCACGGGATCATACTCGGGGCTGTCTGGATCGAGCGCCGCGTCGCCCACCGTGAACGCCACCGTGAATCGTTCGTGCGGGCCGAGATTGCGAGACATGGGCTCCGAGGAAACGCCGTTGCCCGCCACCCATTCCGCCGTATGCATGGTTTGGATGCCGTAGGTCAGTCCGCTCGTGGCGGCCTGTCGCGCGGCGGCGCGGAGGTCGGCGTTCGCCTGGATATGCAAGGCCGCGCTCTGCCCCCGCAAAACGACGTAGGAAATGGCAGTGGCCATCGACACCAGCAAAATAACGATCAACAAGGACATGCCGCGCCGCCGGGCCGCGCCGCCGACGCCGTGCAGGTTCGCGTTTCTTGTTGCGTATCTCATATATTCGTGGCCCCCTGCTAATTGGCCTTATTCACGCTGTAGTACACGGTGGCCGAATCCAAAAACGGAATCGCCGTTTCCTCGCCGGTCGCGTTCTCCTGGGCTGCGTCGCCCGGCGTCAACTGAAGCTCGATCCGCAACCATACTTGCCGCAGACCGAGCGAGGGGCTGTAGATGTTTTGCACCCAGGGAATCTCTTTCCAAGCCTCCTCCTTGGCCTCATCGTTCGAATAAGTGCCGTTTTCATAGGCGGTCAACTGTGTTTCGGACGGCCGCAATCGCACGTTGAACCGCACGCAAGGCCGCAGGCTGCTCGGCAAGCCGCTGCCGTCCGCCGAAGCCGTTCGCACCAGGTTGGTCATCACAATCTGGCGAGTCACGTCCGATTGCCGGAGCGACTCCACGGCCGCCCGCCAGACGCTTTGGTCCGTGTACTCGGGCACCGGCCGCGTGTCGCCCGGCGCGGTCAGTTGGATCAGTTCGTTCGGTTGCTCCAGGCTCGCGCAGAAGATGACCAACTCGTTGAAACGAGGCGTGAGCCGCGCTGGATCGGCGGGGGCGTCGTCGGGATGCCAGACAACCAGCGTGTCGGGATACGAATTGCCACCGGCGGTCGTGGCCAGCGTCAATATGCCGGGAAACGTCTGGCTCGTCGTCGCCTCGTTGGCGATCCGGGTAATCCGCTCCAGCGTGACCCGGGCGTGTTGAATCGCTTCGCCATGCCCGCCGCTGTATTGGGCGCCCATCTGCACGGCCTTGGCCAATACGCCCAGCGCTCCCACAATCAACACCATGATCGCGGAGGCCACCAGAAGCTCGACCAGCGTGAGACCCGATCGCCGCGCCGTGCCGTTTAGCGGGCGGGCTTGCCCGCTGCCGGCGACATGGCTCAGCCGCTCCTGCGAGTCGGTTCGACGCATCGGATTATCAGGGTACCGCGGGAACATACGAAACAATCCGCCGTAGTTTGGCTAATTCGATCGGTCCGCGATCGGGATCTTGATAGATGATTCGCACTTCAACCGCACGATGGTTCCACGACTGCGTCGGCGTGCCCGACAGCGACTGGCTCAAGTCGTTCGGGTTGGCATAGGAGACGGAAACTTCCTGTCGCCAGCGTTCAAAACAGCCAGCCGGCGCGCGAAACGCCTCGGGCCGTTCTCCTCCGCGGCCGTCCTCCGTGCCTAGCGGCACGTTATACTCGTCGACCGGCGGCTGGGTCTCCCAGGCGTCGTAGTCGTCGATGTCGTCGTAGCGCTCACGAGTGCCTGTCTGCAATTCCCACGACGACGGCGTGAACGGAAGCTGATAAGGCGTCGCGCCCAACGCCATGTAGCGAGTGCCGAGCACTTCGTCCATCAATTGTCGAGCCATGCCCTGGGCGAGCACTCGCCGCTCGGTATGCTCGGTCAATTGAAGATTGCTGTTGAGGCTGAACAAAATTGCCGCGCCTGCCACCGCGGCAACGGTGAGCGACACCAGTGCTTCGAACAACGAGAAGGCTGCTCGTCGGCCGCCGGAGCGAGCATGGAGCCCCGCGCCGAGGCCCTTTGGCCCGGCCTCGAGTCTCCTCGGCGGTAAATCACGGCTATTCATGGCCCACAAGCAGAGCGTAAACGGCAAAAAAAGACGCAGCGAGGTCCCCTCGTAGCTCCCAGCTATCCCCGCTGCGCCTGTTGCCCGGCGTCTCTCCCCAAGGCGCGGGTACATATGAACTATAGGCCGCGCCGCCGAGGTGTCAAAACGTGGGAGGGGGGCGTCGCGTCCGAATGACGTACTCCGATTGGCGAGCCCCAGTTGCGGCCGGAAAAGGCCACAAGATCGGCCTCCGCGAAACGTAGCGATGAGGCTCCCATGCAACGCGCCAGTGAGGCGTTGCGGCAACGGAAAAAGTTGTAAAAGGGGACTGGTTCCGTCGCCTCAATAGACGCTTTTCCGCAAGTACGGTTTGCGGCCGTCGGTGCCTGTCCCCTTTTACAGCCACTAGGGTGCCATGTCCACGCAAGCATGGACATGCTCTCGCCTACCCCACTCGATCCAACCCGAAATCGAGCCAAACCGCCGAATGGGTCAACGCCCCGACGCTGATCCGCTCCACGCCGGTGGATGCAATCGAGCGGACCGTTTCCAGATCGACGCCGCCCGACGCCTCGAGTTCCACCTCGCCCGCCGTCGCGTCGCGCAGTGCCACGGCCCGTCGTAGCTCCTCCGGCATCATGTTGTCGAGCAGCACGAGATCGGGCCGCTCCGTCAGCACCGACTCAAGCTGCGTCAACGTATCGACTTCGACCTCCACGATCAGCCCCGCGCGAAGCGGCTGGGGCACATGGACCTTGACAAACCGTCGCGCCCGACGAACCGCCTCGGCCGGCGAGCACGAGACGCCCTGCGCCTCATTAGTCGATTCCCACGACGGCCCACCCGCGAAGGCCAAATGGTTGTCCTTGATCAGAATCGCCTCGTTAAGACCCGACCGATGATTGCGCCCGCCCCCGCAACGAACGGCGTATTTTTCCAACCGTCGCCAGCCGGGCGTCGTCTTCCGCGTGTCGAAAATCTCGGCCTTCGTGCCGCACACCGCGTCGACGTAGCGCGACGTCAGCGTGGCGATGCCCGACAATCGCCCCAGCACGTTCAGCAAGGGCCGCTCCGCCGTGAGCAGTCCCGCGGCGGGCCCTTCGATCCGGGCGACGACCTGGCCCGCGGCGACCGCCTGGCCGTCTTCAACTTCGGCTGTCCATTGCAACCGCAGGTCGAAAAATTCGAGTGTGACCAGGGCCGCCGGCGCTCCGGCGAGGATGCCCGGCTTTCGAGCGACGACGGCCGCGGCGGCCATTACATGGTCGCCCACCAGGGCCCGCGTCGTGAGATCGCCCATCCCGCCCAGGTCTTCGTCAGCCGCCAGCCGCAACAAGGCCCGCCAGTCGGCTTCGAGTTGCTCGCCCCATTCCTGTTGACGAAATTGCTTGTTCACGTAGTTTTCTCTAACTTTTCCACGCGGTTTTTTTACAGCTTATCCACGTATTTTTCTCTAGCGTTTCCACGTATTTTCTCTAGCTTGTTCACATATTTTTCTCTAGCCCAGGCGTTTACGCCTGCGGAATGGGATAATAAGTAATGGTTTTTTCTTATCAGCCCCTTTAGGGGCGTTGACGAACTTTAAACGATTCCATTTCCAGTTGAGGTAGGGTGGGTCAAGGTCGCGGAAATTCCCGTCAAACGTCGCCAACCACAACCCGATATGATCACATTACGACCATGAATCGCGACGGACGAGCGACCGCGGCCCCACCAGACTCACTCAAGATACCGCGAGTTCCACTGCCCCGGAACCCCCCGGGCCGAAAAGAAACTACCGCCCTCCATTGTCCCGCGACTCTGGCCCGATGGACAAACATGGGACATAATAGAGCCGCCATGTCCCAAGAACCGATCCCAGTCCCAGTCCCAACCGACGCCCCACCCCGCGGCCCCCTCTCCCCGTGGCTCCGCCGCGCCGACCAATGCGCCGTGGCGTTGCTCGTGGCCCTGGGCGTTCTAGGCACGGTCGCCTGGTGGTGGTCGCACGGCGGCCCGCGAGGCGATCTGGTCGAGTTCGAACGCCTCGAACCACAAGAGGCCAAGTTCCTGGTTGACCTGAACCGCGCCGAGTGGCCCGAGTTGGCCCAACTCCCCCGTATGGGCGAAACACTGGCCCGGCGTATCATCGAGTCGCGCGAGAAGGAGGGCCCCTTCCGCCGGGTTGACGACCTGCGCCGCGTGAAGGGCATCGGCCCAAAAACCCTCGAACGCCTCCGGCCTTATCTGCTGCCGTTGAACGAACCAACGTAGGGTGGGCACCGCCCACCAAACCTAACAAATAATTCCGCAATTCCGTGGTGGGCGATGCCCACCCTACGAAAACTGTGCCGTCCGCCGTGCCACTAGGGGGTTCTCCCAGCGTGTTCCAACTCGTCAGCCCCTTCCAGCCCGCCGGCGATCAGCCCCAGGCCATCGAAAAACTCGTCGAGGGCCTTCGCGATGGTCGCCGCCATCAGGTTCTCAAAGGCGTGACCGGCTCGGGCAAGACGTTCACGATGGCCAATGTGATCCAGGCCGTCCAGCGTCCCACGCTGGTCATGTCGCACAACAAGACGCTGGCCGCGCAGCTCTATAGCGAATTCAAGGAATTCTTCCCCCGCAACGCGGTCAACTACTTCGTCAGCTACTACGACTACTACCAACCCGAGGCCTACATCCCCCAGCGTGACATCTACATCGAAAAAGACGCCTCGATCAACCAGCAGATCGACCGCCTGCGGCTGGCCGCCACCAGTTCGCTGGTCAGCCGCCGCGACGTGATCATCGTGGCCAGCGTCTCGTGCATCTACGGGCTCGGCTCGCCCGAGGATTATCGCGAAATGATGGTCGGCCTGGCGGTGGGCGACGTCGTGGACCGCGACAAAATCCTCGCCAAACTGGTCGATATCCAGTACGAGCGCAACGACGTTGCCTTCGAACGGGGCAAATTCCGTGTGCGCGGCGATTGTGTCGAAGTGTATCCATCCTACGAGGAATTCGCCCTGCGCGTGGAGTTCTGGGGCGACGAAATCGAGCAGCTCTCCCTGATCGACCCGACCACCGGCCAGACCATCGAACGCCGCGACCAGTTGTTCATCTACCCCTGCAAGCACTTCGTTCTGCCCGAGGAACGGATCGAAAGTGCCGTGAAGGAAATCCGCCGCGAGTTGAACGCCCGGCTCGAGGAATTCCGCTCCCAAGGCAAGCTGCTCGAAGCCCAGCGGCTCAGCGCCCGCACCCGCTTCGACCTCGAAATGATCGAGCAGGTCGGCTATTGCCCGGGCATCGAGAACTACAGCCGCCCCCTGAGCGGCCGCCCACCCGGCTCGCCCCCCGACACGCTCTTGAGCTTCTTCCCCAAGGACTTCCTGCTCATCGTCGACGAATCGCACGTCACGGTGCCCCAGGTCCGCGGCATGCACATCGGCGACCACAACCGCAAAGTGACGCTGGTCGAACACGGCTTCCGGTTGCCCAGTGCCCTGGACAACCGCCCCCTGCGCTTCGAGGAATGGGAAGAACGCTTTGGCCAGGCGGTCTACGTCTCGGCCACGCCCGGCCCGTACGAGTTGGAGCACGCCGAGAGCCGCCTAGTCGAACAGGTCATTCGTCCCACCGGCCTGCTCGATCCCGAAATCGAAGTCGCCCCGGCCCGCAACCAGATTCCCCACCTGCTACAAGAAATCCGCCGCCGCACGGCCGCCGGCCAACGGGTGCTGGTCACCACGCTCACCAAGCGTCTGGCCGAGGATCTGGCCGCCTATTTCACCAAGCAGGACGTCCGCTGCAAATGGCTGCACAGCGAGTTGGACGCCTTTGAACGGGTCGAGTTGCTCCGCGACCTCCGCGGGGGCCTGTTCGACGTGCTGGTCGGCGTCAACTTGCTGCGTGAAGGTCTCGACCTGCCCGAGGTCTCGCTGGTCGCCATTCTCGACGCCGACAAAGAGGGCTTCCTGCGGAGCGAAACGTCGCTGGTCCAAACGATCGGCCGCTCAGCCCGAAATGTTGACGCCCGCGTGATCCTCTACGCCGACACGGTGACCGACTCAATGCAACGTGCCATCGACGAAACCCGCCGCCGCCGCGCGATGCAGCAGGAGTACAACGAAAAGCACGGAATCACGCCCGAAACGATCCGCAAGGAAATCCGCGCGGGGATCGAATCCGAAGCCGCCGCCCACGCCCGAGCCAACGCCGCCGTGGGCCGCCGCGACGAGTCGCAATACATCACCGAGGAATACCTCGACGAACTCGAAGCCGAAATGCACGCCGCGGCCGAAGCGTTGGAATTCGAACGCGCCGCCGCCCTGCGCGACCGGATTGTCCAGATGCGCAACCAACTCGGTAAATCGCTCGACGAAGCCGAAATCGACCACGCCACCCGCGACCACCGCGGCCAGCGCCGCCACCACAAACGCACCACCGACCAACGCGGCATCCCCAAACCGAAGAAGGGACAGTAGGCAGAGGGCAGCAGGCAGTAGGCGGTAAACAGTTGACAGAAGTCAGCGATCAATCGTTAATAGCCGTAGACGGAAGCCCACGGTCGAACATCCCGCGATCCTCTCCGTGTTCTCCGTGCCTCCGTGGTAAAATAATCAGCCCCCATGCCCCCTCACCTTTGCATCTCCGGCGGACGACGGCTTGAGGGCGAGGTCCGCGCTTCCGGCTCCAAGAACGCCACGCTCCCCATGATGGCCGCCGCGATTCTGGCCGACGGGCTCGTGCTGCTGGCCGGCGCGCCGCAGGTGGCCGACGTCGGCTGGATGGCCCGGGTACTCGGCGAATTGGGCGTCGAGGTTTTGTTTGATGAAGACGAGACGCTCCAGATACGCGTCGTCGATCCTCGCCCGGTTCACGCCCGCTACAAACTTGTCCGCCGCATGAGAGCCAGCTTCTGTGTGCTCGGCCCCTTGGTGGCCCGGCGGGGCGAGGCCGTCGTCTCGCTGCCCGGCGGATGTGCCATCGGTCCACGGCCCATCGATCTCCACCTCGCGGGCCTCGCCGCGCTGGGAGCCGAAATCACGTTGCGCCACGGCTATGTGGTAGCCAAAGCCCCTCGGCTCCGCGGCGCAACGATCGACCTAGCCGGTCCCCATGGCCCCACTGTCACGGGCACCGTCAACGTCCTGAGCGCCGCCGTCCTGGCCGAAGGCCAAACCACGCTCCACCACGCGGCCGTCGAGCCCGAGGTCGTCGAACTGGGCCAAATGCTCACGGCGATGGGAGCAAAGATCAACGGCCTCGGCTCTCCGACCATTTGCATCGAAGGCGTCGCCCACCTCGGCGGCGCCACCGTCCGAGTGATTCCCGACCGCATCGAAGCCGCCACGTTGCTCATGGCCGGGGCAATAACCCGCGGCACGGTCCGCGTTACCGGCATCGTGCCCGAACACTTGACGGCCGTCCTGGACCTGCTTGGTCGAACCGGCTGCCGCCTCGATGTTGCCGACGATGCCGTGACGATCCACTCTGAAAATCGCCCCCACGCCGTTGACGTCACCGCCGAACCTTATCCCGGCGTGCCCACCGACGTCCAAGCCCAATGGATGGCCCTATTGTCCCTGGCCGAAGGAACCAGCACCGTCCGCGACACGGTTTTTCCCACGCGAATGGCCCACGTGGCCGAGCTGATCCGTCTAGGAGCTCGCATTGACCAGCACGACGGCACCGCGGTGATCCACGGCGTCCCCAAACTCAGCGGCGCGGTCGTCACCGCCCGCGATCTCCGCGCCAGCGCCGCGTTGGTTCTGGCGGGCCTCGCCGCCGAAGGCACAACCACCGTTCGCGCCGTCCATCACCTCGATCGTGGCTACCAACGTCTCGACCGCAAACTCGCCGCCCTTGGCGCAACAATAGAACGCCGCTAACCGTACTCATCACGCTCCGCGTGATGCTTTCTTTCCACGACGGCCTTATATGGAACCTCACGCGGAGCGTGAGGAATACAAACATCCCTAATCCCTCTTTCCCCGAAACACCTGTTGGTGCAGCGGATTGCCCCTTCCGGTCAACGGTCCCGGCGTCGTGTCGTTGGCCAAGACCGCCGCCATCATGTTGAACTTCGCGTCCACGTCGTCCGCATAATGCACCAAAAGCGCCTCGGGCGTCATCGGCGGTTTGGGCGATCCCCATTCCGGCAGCCGCTGATGCGATAAAATCAAGTGCTCCAGCCGCAGCAGCCGATCGGCATCCATCCCAAGATCAACCGCCGCCTCGCGAACCATGTCGCGTCCCAACAGGATGTGCCCCACCAGCGCGCCTTCGGCCGTATAATGCGTCTCGGTCGGCCCTGCTTCGTATTCCAAGATCTTTCCCACGTCGTGCAACGCCCCACCCGCCACGACCAACGCTTTGTCCAACGGCGGTTTCATGTCCGGGTAGTCCTTGGCGTATCGTTCGGCCAGATAGACGCAATTGCGAGTCACGGCCAGCGTGTGCTCCAGCAGCCCGGCGACGTAGGTATGATGATTTCGCCGTGCCGCGGGCATACGCAACAGCGCCGCGCGGTTCGCGCCCCAAATCGTCTCGATCAGTGTTCGCAGCGGCCCCTCGGCGACGTGTTGCCGTACCAATCCAAGCAACTCGTCAAACATGGCTCCCGGCTCGAATCGCGATTGGGCCAGACACATTCCCGGATCAAACCCGTCGGCCGCGTCCGCCTCGACCGTCTCGCGGATCTTGCGAATCTCCAGCTGCGGTCCAAAACTCGTCTCGCGGTAAACCGCGCGAATCTTATAAAACGCCCCCGGCGACCACTCATCGCGACACGCCACGGCCCACGCCGAATCGCCCCAAACCGGAAAGCTCACCTCGCGCCGCGCGTCGCGAAAAGCCACTTTGAAATACGGCTTCCCGTCCCGCGTGGTCAGTTCCTGCTTTGAGGTCATCAAAGCGAACAGATCGGCCTCCTGCTCGTTGGTCATTTCCGACAGCGGCACGATCGGCATCGAACGAGGCGGCATGACTCTGGCCCCCTTTTCCTGGGAATTTGGACGAGAAACACCGTTCACGATCCCCTATTCTAGTGGCCAGCCGAACCTTTGTGCAGTAGCCTCATGTTTGGGATGAAGACCGTCCCGCAGCCCACCCGAAAGGGAGAGTAGGGTTACACTGTTTCTTTGAAAACCGAGCC
>DATECS010000235.1:0-11923 GCA_035286785.1 Thermoguttaceae bacterium
TCGGTAAAGTGCGGTTCGCCAAAGTTGGGGAGGGAATGGATGCCATGTCCACCGCCAGGCTTCCCGTCGCGACGGCCCGCCGTTTCGACTTCACCCAGCACATGCGACGGGTGTGCGAAGACATGGCCGCTCGACTGCCAGAGCTTCGCCATGTGGACCTTTCCCGGGTCGCGGTCAGCTTCTCCCAGACCCGCAACAAGACGCTCCACGGCCTGTACGCCTCGCTCACGCCCCTGCGGTTCGCCGGGGGGACGACCCAAACGGTCCGCCGCGGGCGGCGCTGGACGATCGAGCGTCTTCAGGGTCCGACGGGCCGGGAAATGCTCTACATCCTCACATTCTACCTACCGCGGTTTTTCCAGCTCGGGTTCGACGAGAAGCTGGCCACGATTCTCCACGAATTGTGGCATATCAGTCCAGATTTCAACGGTGATGTCCGACGATACCTAGGGCGCTGTTATGCGCATAGCCGTTCGGGCAGCCACGAGCGGCAGGCGAAACTGTTGGCCCGGAAGTGGTTGGCGGATCGGCCGCCGGAGGCCCAGTACGACTTCCTGAAGCTCGACTTCCGGCAACTGGAGGAACGATACGGCCAGATCGTGGGCCTTCGCGTGCTCGCGCCGAAGCTGCTGCCGGTGGTGGAACGGCGAGCATGACTTGGCGAGGCTTGAGCGCCGTCCGTTAGCCGCCGTGCCCGCGCGGCGCCGAGCTGCAAATGCTCGCGGCGGACAGGCCCGCCGGCTCAAGATCGCGCGACGAACGAGTCGTTGAAGTTGTGATTTGCACCTTGTTGAGAAAATGCCGCACCGATCGACAATCAATTGCGTATAATTCCCCAGTCGTGGGGTTGCGTGCCCGGCAGCGGGAATGTAAATTACCACGTTTTCTGCTAGTCGTCCCAGCGACGGTCGCGGGACAGGCCTCTTATATAGGAGGGGTTATGAGTTGCACAAGGGTAATCATCTTCTGATCGACTGTCGTGGCGTCCCCCAAAGCGTCTGTCTTGACGACGCGGCGATGTTGGACGCCATGGCCCGGGCGGCCAAGAAGGCCGGCTCCACGGTGGTTTCTCAAATCCGTTACCATTTTGGCCATAACTCGCCACCAGGCTTTGCCGCCGTGGTCATGCTCGATGAGAGCCATTGTTCCGCGCATTGTTACGCGGACACCGGGCAAATTGCCTTGGACATCTTCACCTGTGGCGGAACCGATCCCAAGCGTGTCCTCAAGTTCATACGCGAGGAAGTAGATTTGGGCGAAGTCTCCGTCCGGGAAGCCCCACGGTTTGTCTCCGATGGCACGTTCGACGTCGTGCCGGACGATGCGATGCCGGTGGAAGCCCAATAAAATGGGCTGTCGCGCCGCCTTGGCGGCGTCGAAAGCCCGAGGCTTCCTCGTCCGTTAGTGCCCGTCGAGCCCCGCGAACCCGCTCGCTCGACGCCGGCAATGGTCGCTGGTGCGCCGAATTGACCCGATATACTTTGGTGAACTCCCGTTAGCCGCCGCGCCTGCGCGGCGCTGGATGCAAAGCGTCCCGGAACGTCGAGCAGGCTCGACGGCTAACGATTATTTTCACCATTCACCCCAAAAGATTCCCATGTCCACGCGAGACCTCCACGACGGCCGAAACGACGGGCTCGTGCCCCTGGAAAGCCTTGATCTGGAACGAGTTCGGTCGTTTCCCGACTTGCTCCGGGCCATGAGCAGGACGGCCTTCTCGGGCCGCCAGTTGGGCGAGGCGCTGGACATCGCCCTGGAGATGTTCCGCGCGCCGTCGTGCCGGGTTGTGTTGACGCTCTCCGGGGCGATGACCGTCGCCAAGCAGGGCCTGCTGGTCTGCCAGATGATCGACCGGGGGCTGGTTCAGGCGGTCATCTCGACCGGCGCCCTGATGGCCCACGGATTGACCGAGTCGATCGGCCTGACCCATTATCGCTGCGACCCGACCCAGTCGGACGAGGAGCTTTTCGAGCTGGGCTACAACCGTATCTACGACACGCTCGAAATGGAGGCCAACCTCAACGACGTCGAGCGGCTCATGCGGTACGTCTTGGAGAACCACCGGCCCGAGGAGGGCGTCTGGTCGAGCGCCCGGCTGTGCCGCGCCCTGGGCGAGGAACTCGACCGACGCGACGAAGGGCCCGGCATCCTGCGGAGCGCCTATCGACGGGGCGTGCCCGTGTTCATTCCCGCCATGACCGACAGCGAGATCGGCCTGGACGTTTCGACGTGGGCGATGGGCCTGGCGCTGCGCGCGCGGGCCGAGGCGAAAGAATCCCTTACGCCAGACGAACTGTTTCGTGCCGTGCCGCCGTTCAATCCGTTTGTGGATCTCCAGCAGTACGCCCGATTTATCGCCGAAGCCGACACGTTGGGCATTTTCACCATCGGCGGCGGCGTGCCGCGTAATTGGGCCCAGCAGGTCGGGCCGTATTTCGACATCACGAGCCACCGGCTGGGCGTCGCGCTCAAAGCGCCTCGGTTTCGCTACGCCGTGCGGATCTGTCCCGAGCCGGTCCACTGGGGCGGTCTGTCGGGCTGCACCTATTCGGAAGGCGTGAGCTGGGGCAAATTCGTTCCCCCGGCCGAAGGAGGCCGCTTCGCCGAGGTCTACGCCGACGCCACGCTCGTCTGGCCGCTTTTGATGAAGGGCGTCTTTGAAGAACTTGAAGGCGGGAAATAGAGAACCGCGGATGAATGCGGACGGAGTAAGAGAACCGAGCCGCGACCGTGAGGGAGCGGTTGCGAAATGGGAGGCACTCAACCGCTCCCTTACGGTCGCGGCTCGGTTTTTTATTTTATCCGTGTCCATCTGTGGTTCCCAAGAAAATGGCTGGATTTCTCATGAACGGGCCAACTTTTCTTGACCTGCCCGACGTGCCGGCCACCGAGGCCGACGCGATCGTTCTGCCGCTGCCCTATGAGGGCACGGTCAGCTTCGGCCGCGGCACGGCCCAAGGGCCCGAGGCCGTTTGGCGGGCCTCGGCCCAGATCGAACTTTGGGACGAGGAGCTGAGTTTCCCGTTGGATTCGCTCCGTTATCACACGGCGCCGGCCGTCGTGCCCCGGGCCGACGAGCCGCCGGAGGCCTATCTCGAACGGGTCTTCGAGCAAGGGCAGTTCTATCAGGCGATGAGGGGGCTAGTGATGGGCGTGGGTGGGGAGCACAGCCTGACGCCGGCCCTGCTTCGCGCGGCGCTCGACGACGGGGCCGACCTGTCCGACGTGACGGTGGTCCAGTTCGACGCCCACGCCGACCTGCGCGACACCTACGAAGGCACGCCGCACAATCATGCCTGCGCGATGCGGCGGCTGGTCGAGCGGGGCGCGCGGCTGGTGGCCATTGGCATCCGCTCGGCCGATCGCGAGGAGGCGGCCTTCGCCCAATCGAGCGATCTGGTCCGCACGTTCCCGGCGCGTCGGCTGGCCGTCGAGCCGGATTTCCAACGTGTCCTATTGGATTGCCTCGGCGAGCTGGCCGGGCCGGTCTATCTGACGATCGACGTCGACGCGCTGGAGGTGTCGCTCTGCCCGGCGACCGGCACGCCGCAACCGGGCGGGCTCGACTGGTGGACGACGTTGGGCTATCTCCGCCGGCTGTTGCGCGAGAACCGCCGGATCGAGCTGATCGGCTGCGACGTGGTCGAAACGGTCCCCCAGCCGTGTACGCTGGTCAACGAAACGGTTGCCGCCGCGCTCTTGGCCAAGATTCTGGTATATCACTTCGCGCCGAGCAGCCCGGGTTGAACCGACCGGTCGAGCGTCACTTGAACGGATTCTCCGGCGCGGGCGGCCGCCGCAGTTTCTCGACCTCCTGGCGGTCGCCCTCGTTGAGACGATCGAGCGGCACTCGAATCTCCTTGCCGTCCCCCTTGCGTTCGAGGCGAACCGCGTCGCCGTCGACTCCGAGAAACTTGGCCATGATGGTGAACGTGCCCGAGTCGTCGGTCCAGACGCGGTAGTCCGACGACGGATTCATCGCCGTCGAACGCGTCGCCGACGCATTCTTCGCCGTGGGACTTGCCGGGACCGCGACCGGTTGCTCGAGCCCCGGCGGAGCCAGGCGAAGGTCGGATCGCGAAACGATCTGGGTGTTCCTCCCGAACGACGGCTGAATCACGACCCGCCCGTCGTCAAACGTTCCGGCGACCTTGCCGGATTTCCAAAAACTACGTTCTCGATAAGCGACGATAAGCCCCGGCGGCAGCGGCGTGTCGGCGGCGACCGGTTCGCCCAAGTCGCGCACGACACCGAGACCCTCGTATTGCTCGATCAGCTTGAAGCGTTTGGCGTATTCCGGCGAAACCTTCGCCAAGGCCTGTCGAGCCAATCGAGCAATGCTCTTGTTCGACTGTTTCGTCAGCGGTTCAATAGCCGCCGCGAGTTCCGGATCGTCTCGCAAGTCCTTTCTGCCTATCTTCATGAGCGCCGACATCTGGCCGTGCATGGTGTCCGACTTGAGGTCTTCCAGGAATTTTTCTCGCTCGCGGCCCTCGATGGGCGATTTACGCTCGGCCTTGCTCTTGGCGGCCGCTTCTTCGCGTTCCTTCTGGAGCTTGGCCCGTTGTTCCTCGGAAAGGCGATGGTACTTCACGGTGACGGGAATCGTCAGGCTGACGCCTTTGATCTCGACCACCAGCGTGCCCGTGTAATCGAGCGACTCCGGCATGCCCAGCGTCCGATTGAACGTCCACCGACCGCTGCCGTTGGCGGTCATCTTCTCGCCGTCTCCCTCCGCGTGGAGTCGATAGGTCTTGCGATAAACGGACAAATCGCCCTGGTCGCTTTCCCACGCGAACGAATTTGATTCACTCCCGGCGTTCCATTTGTCCTGGTTGAATCCGGGAAGGAACCGAGGTCCGCGCCAACCGAACGAATCGTTTTTCTCCGTGACGGCGACGCCCGTGTCGATGGTCCACGACTTTTCGTCCGCCTCGGCCAAAGGCTCGAGCATCAAGAGCGACAGGTTGCCGAGCAGATAGGGCAACTGCGACTCGCCCGTCAACGAGCGAAACTGCCCTCGCGGCGTCATCGTCAGCGTGTTCACGGCGTGGCCGATTCCCTGCATCGGGGAATGGAAACCGAACCGAGGACCGTGCGGGAAGAAACCATGCGGCGCGAAGGGTGGTCCACCCGCCGCGGAGTCGTCCGGCCTGGGACGGGAAAACTGGTGAAGGCCGCCCTCGAAACGCAGTTTCAGCGGATCCTCGGCCGACAGAACGTGGTAAGTGACGGTGCCCTTGTTTGTTTCGATCTCGGTGGGCAACGTGGCCGTGATCTCGACTTCGTAGACAAAAGTCTGCTTCGCCTTCGGAGCATAGCGAAGCGGGCCCGCCGCGGTCGCTCCGGAGGCGGCAAACAGGACCAGCGATGAAACCGCGATAAAAATCAGCCATCTCGAAGCACGGAGTATTCTCACGGGAAGGCCTCCCAAGCAAAGTGGACACAAGAAGAAAGTGAAAAACCATTCGCCCCCCAAATGGGAGTCGCTTCAGCCTGTAAATTACTCCGGCACGGCCGACAAGTCAAGCGATCGTCTCATGATGCGCGGCCGTGCCGACGTGGTGATTGGGAACGGCGGAACTGCTGGAAACCAACTGGGACTTGTCCTGTTGACGGGCCGATACAACACTGTTTTTCACGGCCGCCCGTGGTACAATCCAGGTTGGTTGCCCGAGCTTCGTGCCATTCATGTGGACCTTATCAGCGGAGCGACGTCATGCCCATCACGATTTCGTGTTCGAAGTGTCGGCGTAAGTACCAAGTCAGTGACAAGATGGCTGGCCGGGTCGGCAAGTGCCAGTGTGGCGAGAGCATTCCCGTGTTGTCGGCCGGCGCGGAGGTTTCGGTTCCAAGTCAGCCCGTGCCAACGGCAAATCTCATCGTTCCCACCATGAGCCCAGCGACGCCGGTGTCGGCCAAGTCGTTGCAGCCCGTCCAGCCGGGCCGTCTCGACCCATTGGTCGATCCGTTCGCTGGATTGTCCGACGAAATGATGTCCGACGGTTCATCCTTGCAGCCGTTGGCCCCACGGGCAAAACGCCCCTCCAAGAAAAAAGGACCAAATCTACTGCTGATCGGGTCCGTCGCCGGCGGAGCCGTGTTGTTCCTGTTGATCGTCATAGCGATCGTGGTAAGTCTGCCGGGCGGCGAGTCACAACCCGTGACCACCGTTGCCCCGCCCGCCAATGTGTCCCCGCCTCCAGCGTCTCCGAAGATCATCCGCTGGGCCACGCCCGAGGCTGTCTTTGAGGCCCAAAAGAAGGCGATTGCCGCGCGAGACTGGAAGGCAATCTACGAGACGTGCAGCCCGAGCAGTCAACCCAAGCTCGTGGCGGAGTCAGCCGCCTTTGTCGCGCTCATGGCGCAGCGCATCCCCGAGTTTGAAGTTATTCGCAAGGAATACGGAATCGGCGTCATGACTCTGGAACCCAGCATGTTCCGCGGCGGAAACATGGTTGAAGTGCAGAAGAAGCTGATGGCCCAAGTAGAGAGCTCGGCCGAACAGGTGGCCGACAAACCCGGGTTCTTCGCCAGAGTCATGGAGACGACGATGAGTGACAAGACCGCGGATCCCACCGGGATGCTCCTTGCGCGGGCTCGCGAAGCTATTGACGCCAAAGCGGAAGCAGAATTATCCGACGTGAAGGTGTCCGGCGACAGGGCCACGGCCACCAGAACTTTGAGTGTCCTTGGCGTGTTGAGAGCACTGCCCATCGACTTCGTCAAAGTCGATGGCGAATGGTTCATCGACGAGAAGCCCGAGAACGACGCCGCGCTCTGAGGACTTGCTCGCCACAATGTTTTTCGTGGTTGATCGTCGGCCGTGCGAGTTCACGCCGTCTGCCGGACCGTTTTGCCGCCCGCCAGATACCGGTCGCCCCAGCGGCGGTCGATGTACCAACGTTTCAGACGCAAGAGGCCCGTGCGGAGAGTGGCCGAGGCGAAGCACGTCAATCGATAGCTGGTCACCAGCGACGTGGTCCAGTGGGCCTTGGCGTCCAGCGAGCCGACGCCCATGTCGAAATGCGAGTCGCCCCGGGCGAAGCTGTCGCGGAACATGAGGTATTGCAGCACCTTGCCTGGCCCGAGGTCGGCGGCCGAGGGATCGAAGCCCATCCGCAGGCCGAACAACCGTCCGCCGCGGCGGTAGTTGTAGATGAACGCGATCGGGCGACCGTCGAGCTTCAGGAGGCACAGGTCGAGCGAGCCCGAGCGAACGGCCGCTTCGTGGGCGTCGCGCAGAAACTCGGCCACCGACGGATGGCTCAGCGTGCTGCCGTCGGTCGAATCGCCTTGCCAGCTCGATCGGGCGAGCTGGACGCACGCTTCGTAGAGATCCCAGCGCGGGTCGTCGTCGCCCGTCCCCAGGCCGCCGGGCCGATAGCGAATGAACTCCAACCGGCCGGCCGCTTCGAGCCGCCGGTGATAGCGGCGGATGCTCTCGCGCCACTTCGGCGTGCGCGATTGCCAGTAGTCGTCCCACGCGCCGCGCAGATCGACCACGGCCGCGCGGTCCCAGGCCTGGCGATGGGACGTGAAGCCGGCCGACTGCATGGCAACGCGCGTCTGACCGGCGTGAGCGCCCTCGTCGTCGGTCCAACGGAGGTCGAGCAGGTCCCAATCGCGGGACGTCCGTCGAAGGTGCTCCATGGCGGCCCGGAGCATGGCGGCCGGCTCGGGTCCGATCGGTCCGTAAAAGGTGCCCCAATCATCCAGCGGATAGGTCAGCACGCGGACCGCGCCGGCCCGGGTTTTTTCGGAACGGACGACCAACGGGAGGATTCCGACGGGCCGGTCACCGTCCCAGCCAATCAGCACGCGGAGCCGTTGGCCGTGGCCATAATGTTTCCAATAGACCAAAAGCCAATCGAGCGTGTGGAAGAAGGTGGCGTCGGGCGTCCGGGCGAGGAGGGTCCGCCAGAGGAGCCGATAGCGCACCAACGAGGCGGGGTCGTTGATTTCTTCGATGCGGAGAGTATTGATCGGCGTCATGGGCGGCAGGTAGGGTGGGCATCGCCCACCAAAATATCACGCGACGTTCTGCTTTGGTGGGCGGTGCCCACCCTACGGCTTTCACAAGGTCTGACCTCCAAGAGGATGCAAGCGTTGTGCCGAGGCGACAAGCTGCGTCGGAGACCGTTCTGTATGTATTCGAAGTGGTTTTCTCCAAAGGACTTGCGGCAAAGCACAAGGGGCATTTCTTGACGCACGGCGCGGGCCTGGACGTGGCGAAAACGCAACGTGGGTGTTTCGCCAAAACGGCGGGAAAGTCCGGCCGGGTGTGTGCTCGCCCATTGGGTGCGATGTGTGCAAGCACCCTACGGCAAAGCGTGATGCGTGCAAGCACGCATCCTACGGCTACGGCAAAGGGCCTGGACTGACCGATAGTCAACCGGCTAGGATGACCGTAGGTGAACACACGGCACGAACGAGTCCCCCAACCTCCCGGACCACGCAATCCCATGTCGGACAAACCTTTGGAACTGATCGGCAAGTTGGAGGAGAACATCGGCCGCGCGGTGCTCGGCAAGGGCGACGTGGTGCGACGGTGCATTATCACGCTTTTGGCCGGCGAGCATGTTTTGTTGGAGGACGTGCCGGGGGTGGGAAAGACGCTCTTAGGCAAGGCCCTGGCACGGAGCATCTCGGGCACGTTTCATCGGGTGCAGTTCACGCCCGACCTGCTGCCGGCCGACATCACGGGCGGCAGTATTTACGATGCACAGACCCGGGAATTCTCGTTCGACCCCGGGCCGGTGTTCGCCAATGTGGTGCTGGCCGACGAAATCAATCGCACGACGCCGCGGACCCAAAGCGCCTTGCTCGAGGCGATGAGCGAGAGCCAAGTGTCGGCCGACGGCAAGACGTACCGGCTGCCTTCGCCGTTCATGGTGATCGCCACGCAGAACCCGCTGGAGTTCGAGGGAACCTATCCGCTGCCGGAGAGCCAGTTGGACCGCTTTCTGATGCGGATTTCGGTCGGCTATCCCGAGCGGCCGGACGAACTCGAAGTGCTGCGGAGTCATCGGGAAGGCGAACCGGTCGAGCGGCTCGAACCCGTGTTAACTGCCGATCAGGTCGTCGGCCTGCAAGCGTCGGTCCGTGGAGTGCGCGTGGACGAGTCGATCGACGAGTATTTGTTGGACGTCGTCCATGCCACGCGGCGGTGCGACGATCTGCACGTCGGGGTGAGCATCCGTGGGACGTTGGCCCTGTATCGGGCGAGCCAGGCGGCAGCCCTGTTGGCGGGCCGCGAGTACGTGGTGCCCGACGACGTCAAGCGGCTGGCCGTGCCCGTGCTGGCGCATCGCGTGATCAGCAAAGGCTACCTGCACGGCGGCCAGCGCGAGGCGATCGAATCGCTCATCGAACGGTTGGTCGACGAGGTGCGCGTGCCGGACTGATGCCACAACGAAAGACTCACCACCGATGAACACGGATGGATACGGATGAAATGGTAGGTCAGGCTGTGCCTGACAATGAATGCGGTGTTGTTTTTCCAACGGCTGTCAGGCACAGCCTGACCTACGGTTCGACGTGATTACGGAGAGTATTGCATGTCGCTCGCGTCGATCGCCAAGCCGTTGCGGACGACCGTCTGTCGCGAGACGTGGTATTATCTCGCCGTGTTTGTGGCGATCGCCGGGGCGGCCATGTTCCGCGACATCAATTTGCTGCTGGTCCTGGCGGGCATGATCGCGGGGCCGCTCTGGTTGAGCTGGCGGATGGTCGGGGCGAACCTTCGCGGGCTGCAACTTTCGCGGCGCGTGCCCCAGGGCGTTTCGGCGGGCGATCTGTTGGTGGTCAACCTCGAATTGACCAACACGCGCCGCCGGGGAAGCTGGGCCGTGGCGGCCGAGGATCAAGTGCGGCGGGTGGGCCGCGACCCGCTACGTCCTTGCGTCTATTTCGCCTACACGGCCGGCGGGCAGCGGATCCAGCAGGCCTATCGCGGCCGACTCGTCGAACGGGGATTGTACGAGATCGGCCCGCTACGACTTTCCACGCGGTTTCCGTTCGGCCTGTTGCGGCGGACGACGCTCGTCGGGCGGCGCGAGTCGTTGGTCGTTTTTCCGCGGCTCGGACGGCTGACCCAGGCGTGGCTGGCCCGACATCACGAGGCGTTCGAGGGCGCCCAACAGCGCCAGCAGCGTTTTTCTCGGGTCGAGGGCCAGTTCTACGGCGTCCGCTATTGGCGCAACGGCGATTCGCGCCGTTCGATCCACTGGCGAAGCTCGGCGCGGCAGGGGCAACTTGTCGTGCGCCAGTACGAGCAGCCGCGCAACCGCGACATGGCCGTGCTGGTCGATCTTTGGCGGCCCGGCGAGCCGACGCGGGACGACCGCGACCACGTTGAGCTGGCCGTGAGTTTCGCGGCCACCGTGGTGGCCGAGTTGTGCCGCAAGGGCAACGCGACGATCTGGCTGGCCACCACCGCCGCGCCCCGCGAAGCGATCGGCGGGAGCACGTCGCCCGTGCTGCTCGGTGATTGCATGAGGCGACTGGCGACGGCCGAGGCGGGTGAAAAGGACCGATTGGCCGAGATGCTCGAAGACGTCCTGGACCGGATCAACCAGGTCAACGAAATCGTGCTCGTCACGACGCGCCCGGTCGATTGGGACGATTCGCGGCGTTTCGGCCATTTGACGCAAGACCCGGCGCGGGCGGCGGCCTTGCGGCGAATTCGCGTGGTCAACGCCTCGGACGCGACGCTGGGACGCTATTTTCAGGTCGAGTGAAGCGAGCTTTACAACCGTGTAGGTCAGGCTGTGCCTGACAGAATATTCCACGAACCCGATCGTGTGTCAGGCACAGCCTGACCTACGGGTCGCGGATTGAGTGAGTGGCGTCATGAAGGTCGAACGATCACTGCAAGTCAACATGGCGATGCTGACCGTGACCAGCGCGCTGCTCTACGGCATGGGCCAGCGCGACTTGCGCCTGGCGCTGTTAGTGATGGTTGCGTCGGCGGCGGCGATTTGGCTGACCGACGTGAAGCAATGGTTTCGGCTCAACCGCTTCACGGCGAGCATCCTCGCGATGGGCGTCTTCCTGATGGTCGTCGGGCGGATGTTCTCGTGGAACAACCTCATGTCGATCCGCGCGATCGCCAACTTGCTCGTCTATCTCCAGATCATCCTGCTCTTCCAGCGCAAGGACGGGCGCGTCTATTGGCAGTTGATCGTCTTGAGCCTGTTGTTGCTGGTCGTGTCGACGGTGTTCAACCAGGGCGCCTTGTTCGGGCTCTTGATGGTGGCCTATCTTTACATGGCCATTTCGGCAATGGCCCTGCTGTTCTTGTATCACGAGGAAAAACGCTACGTTCCGGTCGAGCCGATCGCGGACGAGTCGGCCGACGCGACGGATCCCCGTCGGGCTTGGCCGCTGGGGACTCGCGAGTCGTTCTTCCTTGGCGACGCGGCCCGGCGGCAAGACCCCGCCGGCCGGCCGGGACGCGATTTCTTACGACGCCTAGTGGGCATGGGCGTCGGCACGCTCCTGTTCACGGCCGTCGTGTTTTTCGCGATGCCGCGCTTCGGACAAACCGCCTGGCGAAGCCCCTTCCACCAGCAGCGGCGCATGGTGGGCTACTCGGGCAAGGTCGAACTGGGCGACTTGGGCCGCGTGAGCGAAGACCCGGCCGAGGTGCTGCGGATCGAATTCACCGATCCCGGCACGGGCCGCATGGTTCCGATGGACGGAGCCGTTTATCTGCACGGAACCGTTCTGACCCGCTACGAGGGGCGTTGCTGGACGCTGCCCCATCCGCGGGACACGCCGCGCCGGCTGCGCGTCGTCGCGCCGCCGCGGGGCGAAACGGTGGTTCAGACCGTCACGATCGAGCCGATGGATCGGGCCGAGGTGTTTTGCGTGCAGCCGTTTTTCACCGTCGAGAAGCAGTTCAATCTGTGGTTCGACC
>DATECS010000236.1:0-2174 GCA_035286785.1 Thermoguttaceae bacterium
CGCCGCGCTCCGCAACCGCCTCGCCGCCGAAATTTTTGTTCAACTCGACAATGTTCAGCTCTGCGGTCCCGCGCTCGACGAGCGATACGACGACGGCACGCCCCTGCGGCTGCCCGGCAATCTGGACCTCTCGTTCCGCAACGTCGACGGCGAGGCCCTGCTCATGGCGATGGGCAACTTGGCCGTCAGCAGCGGTGCCGCCTGCTCGTCGACCGATCCCGGACCAAGTCATGTGCTGCTGGCCCTGGGCCTCGACGAGGACGCCGCCCGCAGCAGCCTGCGGTTCGGCCTCGGCCGCTTTAACACCGAGCCGGATGTCAATTTCGCCGTCGGGCGGGTCGTGCAAGCGGTCGAGAAGCTGCGAAACCTGGCCGTCTTCCCGTCCGAACGCCGATGACTATAATTACACAAAGAGAAAACCGCCAAGGACGCAAAGACCGCTAACAGCCCGTTGAAAAAGTCACTTCGCGTGGACTTCCAATAATGGCGGGGTGGCGCTAAATTGTCGCCATGGGGTGGAGTGGACGCCGGTGAAGCGAGTTGGCTCGTGTCGGTTGTCCACGCCGACAATTGGAGGAGGATAACCGATGGCGCTTGGACGTCGCAAGCAACAGCGACAGGACGACTTTTGGATCCCGGTGAACTCGTTGCCGCGGTCCGAAGGCCATGTCTTCTATCGCAAGCTCAATCAGCTCTTGCGTGAGGCCGGGTTCGACCAGCACGTCGAATCGCTCTCGCGGCCGTATTATCACGACACGATGGGACGGCCCGGCATTCCGCCGGGCGTCTACTTCCGGATGCTGCTGGTGGGCTACTTCGAGGGGCTCGGCTCGCAGCGGGGGATCGCCTGGCGGTGTGCCGACAGTCTCAGCTTACGGGAGTTTCTGGGAGTGGGACTCTCGGAGGACACGCCCGACCATTCGAGCCTGACCCGCACACGCGACCGCCTGCCTGTTTCGGTCCACACGGCCGTGTTCCAGTTCGTGCTGCGGGTGGCCGACGAGAACGGCCTCTTGAAGGGCAAGACGGTGGGTGTCGACGCCACGACGCTCGAGGCGGACGCGGCGATGAAGAGCATCGTCAGGCGCGACACGGGCGAGGATTGGCAGGATTATGTCCAGCGTTTGATGCAGGAAGCGGGCCAGATCGAGGAGGGCGACCAGCCGACGGCTGAAGAGATCGCCCGCTTCGACAGGAAGCGCAAGGACAAGAAGGTCTCGAACGCCGAGTGGCAGAGTGAAACGGACCCGGACAGCCGGATCACGAAGATGAAGGACGCCCGGACGCACCTGGCGTACAAGGCGGAGCACGTGGTTGACCTGGACACGGAGCTGATCCTGGCGGCCGAGGTATATCACGCCGACACGGCGGATGTCGACACGATCGGCCCGAGCATCAGCCAAGCGCAAGACAACTTGCTGGGGGCCGAAAGCGATGCCCACATCGAGGAGGCGGTGGCGGACAAGGGCTATGCGGGGAACGAGACGCTGGCCGAGTTGGAGTTCACCGAGGGGTTGCGAACCTACGTTGTCGAACCGAAGCACGCACATCGTCGCAACTGGAAAAACAAACCGGCCGAAGAACGCCGAGCGGTGACGAACAATCGTCGCCGGGTACGAGGCAAGCGCGGCCGCTCGTTGCAGCGACAACGAAGCGAGAAAGTCGAGCGGAGTTTCGCGCACGTCTGCGAGACGGGTGGCAGCCGGCGAACTTGGCTCCGCGGCATCGAGAAGGTGAGAAAGCGGTACTTGATGTCGGCCATGGCGCGAAACCTGGGTCTCATCCTGCGCGCGTTGTTCGGGATCGGCACTGCCAGGAGCCTGCAAGGGGAAGGCGGGCTTGCCGCAGCGTTGTATTCCCCCCTATTTAATGCGCTGTCCGCCCTGACGCAACTGCTGATGTCAATGCACCGGTTGGCGCAACGAAAATCAATCCCCAACCACTCCATCCCCATGGCCGCTTGACAAACTGGAAATCGACTTCCTCAACAGGCTGCTAAGTCCCTAATTCCCACCGTGCAAACACGCCGGACCGCTAGAGCGAATTCTGTAAGTAGGAAGCATCCCAAGGGCATTCTTTTCTCTTTTGCATTTCTTCTTCTGTATTTCTTTGCGTTCTTTGTGTCCTTGGCGGTTGATGTTCAGTTTGAGTATAATTGGATCGTAAGGTACAAT
>DATECS010000237.1:0-4965 GCA_035286785.1 Thermoguttaceae bacterium
GTTTTCCTGAGGCGGTCCGTTCAGACCCGCGACAACCCACCCGATCTGGGCTATACTGGGCTATTTGAGGGAGTTCGTGAATAGAAAACCCAGACGTTACGCCGTCCCATCATGCTCCATCTCGAAATCATCCTGCTGGCCGTTCTCCAAGGAATCGCCGAGTTCCTGCCCATCAGCTCGTCGGGCCACATGGTGGTCGTGGCGTCGGCGTTTGACCAGTGGGGAGTGCCCATCGACGAGAAACTCTCGGTCAACATCGCTCTGCACCTGGGCACGTTGGCATCGATCCTCGTCTTCTATTGGCGGCGAATCGGGGCGCTGCTGGGCAAGGACCGCCGGGTGATCGGCTTGCTCGTCGTCGGCAGCCTACCGGCGGCGGCCGTCGGCATCCCTTTGAAAAAATACGGCACCGGCCTGCTCGAAGACCCCTTGCTTTCCGGCTGCATGTTCCTGGTGACGGGGGCCTTATTGCTGTGGTCCCGTCGCTGCGCGCCGGGCCAAACCGAGTGCTGCGAATTGAGCTACGGCCGTGCCCTGATCATCGGCCTGTTCCAGGCGTTCGCCATTCTGCCGGGCGTCTCGCGGAGCGGCTCGACGATCGTCGCCGGGCTGGGCACGGGCCTGCGACGCGACGAGGCGGCTACGTTCTCGTTCCTGCTGGCCATTCCGGCCATCGCCGGCGCCGGATTGCTGGAAATCGTGGATCTGGTCGAAAAATCAGGCAACGGAACGCCCATTCTCGCGCTGATCCTCGGCGGACTGGTGAGTTTCGTCGTCGGTCTGACGGCCTTGCTGTGGCTGATCCGCTGGATTCAGAAAGGCCGCCTCCACTGGTTCGCCTGGTGGGTGCTTGCGATGGGACCGATTGTGATCGCCTGGCAACTCTGGCTGCGGTGGCAGTAGGCGGAGGGCGGAAGCTGATAGCCGCAGGCGGAAGTCAGCGGACCCCATGCCCCTTCCATCGAGGGCCTTGACCTCGACTAGGGAAATTGGTAAGTTTATTAGTGATTTGGGTGAGATGAACGCAGGGCCAGGGGGTTGCAGCTCGCTTCGAGGGCAATGGGCCGGGCAGATTCTCTTGGGCACGCCACATCCCTTCTCTCAACTTTTCCCATGATATGTGGGACGCGATCGCGATGCTTGGACAACTCTTCCAGGTTGCTCGTTTGCCACAGTGGTCGACGGCGTGGTTTTCATGATTTTTATCTGTTCAAAGTGCGAGAGCCCCGTTCGAGCCAGGCGTGTTCCGCCGGGCTGCGGCGTGAGATGCCCCCGGTGCGGCACGGTCCATCGTCCGGATGTGAGCGCATCGCGGAACGTCTATACGTTGCAGCCGCCTCTACAGCAGCCTCAGTACGGGCCGCCGGTAATGTCGCGAGCCAACAGCGATCGAAGCTGGCGGCCTCGCTGGGCGACGCAGTTGTCCCGAGGCTTCAGTCTGGGTTTCGGCTGGTTGGTGGGCGTCGTATTCGCGGCGATCTGTTGCGCCGTGGTGGCGCTGGTGTTGTATCGGACCATCGAGGTGGCGATGGTGGCATGGGCCGACTTCGAAACGGCCAGGCAAAAAGCGGGAGGATCCGTAGCGACCACGGGCCAACGGCCGGACACAAATGCCGCCTCCACGACAGCGACCAGCGGACCGACGCAAGCTCGCGCGGCCGCGTCCGAAGTCGAAGCGCATCTGCCCGGACAGCGCGGTCTTGAGGTCACGTCGACCCGGTTTTATTACCTCCTGGGCCGGCGCGAAGCAAAGCCGGTCCTCGAAATACGAGTTCGGAACAATACAAGCCAGACCCTTGGCCGACTGGGTTTTTGCGCCACGCTGAGTTCGCCCGACCGAACGGCGCCCTGGGCCGAGGACTACTTCAGCTACACCATCGACGGTGGGCTAGCGCCGAGCGAAGAGGCCACATGGGAGCTTACCCCCGACGACAACAAGGACTGGAGTCGCGCGCCGCGCCATCGCACGGACCTGGCGCTTTCGATCGTGCCGATCGAACTCGAAAACGCCCAAGGTCAACTGGTGGCCGAAACGCACGACTCGACAGGGCAAGAAGACCAAGATGCCCACAAGACGCGGAGCGACCCCCTCTCTGTGCGGGAGTGGTCGACACAGGAATCCAACCGACCTTAAAAAAGACACCTTTCGCGGTCGGGAGTGGCGAATCGTGCTTGCGACGCGGCGAATCGTTGTCTTGGCTCGTCTTTTCCCGTGGCGCCGTGGCACGGTCCGCGTTACGTCTTCCTTTCCGCCAAACCCTGCGTGTGGTATAATTCAACAAGTGCCACGTCTTGCCGGGGGCGAACTGGATTCGACCGGGCAGCTTGAAGTGTAAGTGGCGTGCCGTGGTTGGTCAGCAGGCCACGTTAAAAGCAGACCAAAAACTTAATTGCAGAGCCTAGACTCGCAATGGCTGCCTAAAGAAAGGCGGCTCCGGTTGAGGGCTTTCGCCGGAGAGGCCCAAAAACTGGTCACCTAATTCCGGACCGTCCCGGGTCGCCGTCGGCCACGCCCGGGATTAAACAAGCCGCCGACTAGCCCCCTTGATGCCCCGTCGGTTGGGAATCACTCGGGCGAAGGAGGAAATGATCCGACTACGCACGTAGAAGCTTGCATGGAAATGTCGCGGGACGCGGGTTCGATCCCCGCCGCCTCCATTAAGGCCGCTTATGCCCAGATGCGTAAGCGGCCTTTTTTATCGGCTAGACGAGTCTGACATTCTCGGCACATGGCCCTTTGGGGCTGCGCCCCTCTTCATACTCCACCTGCTGCCCTTCGCTGAGGGCTTCAAAGGTGGTGCCCTGCAATGCGGATTGGTGGAAGAATATCTCTCCCTTCGCTCCCGCAATGAACCCAAATCCCCGGTCTACCAGCTTCTTGATCGTACCCTGTGGCATTTTCCACTCCAGACAAAAGAAATTAAAACGTACACAGCCGTGGATGGCTTCTAGAGGCTTATGATCCGCCAAGAGGGCGGCAAGTTCTACCCACCTCAGGTCCGACCCGCGGCCTTCTGCTGAGCCTTGGCCCGCCGGATAGCGCGATTCTTCGCCTTCCGCTTCACATCCGAAGGCTTCTCATAATGCCCACGACTCCGCACCTCGCGTTTCAGCCCCGAACGTTCCACAATCTTCCGAAACCGACGCACTGCTTCCTGAACCGACTCCCCTTGCCGCAACACGATCTTCACCATTAATCGCTCCTCTTATAGTAGGCCCCACGGCAACCGTGCCCGAAGTCCGTTCACGGATTCACTGTTCGCTGATCCTCTTCATTGTCCGCCATATCATTCCCTGCTTGTTGCGACTGTCGTAGCTAAAAGTTCGTTGCAGGTAGGGAATCGTTGGACAGTCTCGTAGCTCTTTCTCGTCGATAGATACCGTAATCAGGCGACCATCCACCACGACTTTACCTACTCGCTTCGCATCCAATTGACCGCACAAATGGAACTCTCGTCCGTCGAGTAGTCGGAAATGCTCGCCATTGTTCAAACGTGTATTCATCACTATTCACCATTCTCCTGGACTGGTCAACCCACCACCATTGTCGTGGACGTGACGTGAAAGCGAAACCCCCACAGTGGAACCACCGCAGGGGTGCCACCGCAGGGGTGCCACTCTTTTCCAATAGGACGTCGATACTCAATAAAGTGCCTTGACTGCCACTAACGCCACATGAGAAGGCCGATTTTTCGACAATCACCCGATCACGGACCTTGTCCGAACCCACCGATATTACCAATGAATTGTGGCAGGTGGCCGACGAGATGCTCTGCCATCGGCTTCCTGCCGGGCGCCTTCCCGTGCGACTGGTTGGAATGGGCGTGGGCGCTTTGAATGAAACTCGCGATCGAGCTATCACCCTAACTCCGCCAGCAGCAAGTCGACGGCCGAAAGGGGCGGGGCGAGGCGGCGGCGCGGGGGTTGGGGGCCGTAGTGTTCGGCCAGGGCGAGGTCGGTCGCCGTCAGGCTCCGGCTAGAAACGACGGCCGACGACAGGTCGTTCCACAACGCCTTTTCAGTCACCTCCACCGGCAAGGCCGTTTCGAGCAGCGCGGCTGTTTTCAACGGCGCGGCGCGCTCGGACGCGACGGGACGCGGCGACGCCAGGGGGCGACGCAACTCGGGATCGCGCGACACGATGGGGCCGACCAACGGCGCGGCGGGTGAATCGGATGCTCCAGCGGCAAGCGGATCAATTGTCACGGGAGTCGTGGCGGCGCCGGACGGGCCGGCCGACTCGCTCGATCCGGCGAGCGTCGCGCCCCAGTTGGCCGCGAGGATCGAGGCGTCCAGGGCGTTCACCCAGCCGTCGTCGTTGAAGTCGCCCTCGTCCCAGCCCACGCCCGACTGGCCCCAATGGGCCGACAGCACGGCCGCGTCGCCCGCGTCCACCGTGCCGTTGCCGTCCGCGTCGCCCGGCAACGGCGGCGCGGCGTACGCGCCCGCCGTGACGTCGGTGAAAACGGCCGTGCATAGCAATTGGGGCGCGTAGGACGTCACCGGCAGGCCCACGTAGATCGTCTGGGCCATCACGATCGTCACGCGGCCCAACTCGGTCCACGCCGCGCCGTCGGCCGAGATTTCGGAGACGAACGTGTCGCCCGTCCGCGTCAGACGCACCCAGTAGGGCGCGGCCGGGCCGGCCACCTCGGCCTGTTTGTAGGTCGTCGCGCCGGGGATCGCCCGATACTGCATCCGCGCGCCGTAGCCCACCGTGACCAGCGCGGCGACGTTCTTCGCGCCGGCGTCGAGCGACTCGCGCATCATGACGCCCGCCTTGGCGTAGGCGGCCGTGTTTTCAAGGCTTTCGACCCGGGCCGTGATGCGTCCGTCGCCGGCGAGGGTCTGGTGGACGAAGTAAAACTCGTCGGCCGTGCCGTAGATGTTGTTGCCGCTGCCCTCGACGGTGAACGTGCCGTCGTCGTACGACGCGCTGCCCGCGAGGGCCACCGCGCCGACGTC
>DATECS010000238.1:0-18908 GCA_035286785.1 Thermoguttaceae bacterium
GATGCGTCCGTCGCCGGCGAGGGTCTGGTGGACGAAGTAAAACTCGTCGGCCGTGCCGTAGATGTTGTTGCCGCTGCCCTCGACGGTGAACGTGCCGTCGTCGTACGACGCGCTGCCCGCGAGGGCCACCGCGCCGACGTCGCCGGCGAGCCAACCCGACGGTAACGGAAGGGCCTGGACAGTGACTTGAGCCGTGCCTTGGACTGCGTCGGCCGTGGCCGTGACCACAACGGTCATTGGCGAAGCCGGCGCGGTGTAGAGTCCTTCCGTCGTGATCTGGCCGGCGGTTGCCGACCAGATGAACGTCGGTTGGATACTGATGACGTCACCGAACTGATCGTAGGCCGTCGCGGTGAACGGTTGCGTCCCTCCGGCGGACATGGTTACGGGCGCGGGAGAGACGACGATGCTGTTCATGGCCGCATTGACCGTGACGGGCACGTCGCTGGCCACGGTGAGTCCGTCGGCGTCGGCAATAGTCACGCGAAAAACGTAATCGCCGGGCGCATCGAACGTGGCCTGCGTGTTCTTGGCGGCGTTGGTTCCGTTGACGCTGTAGATCGGCTGGCTCGCGCCGGCCGGCACGCTCGTGGCCGTCCACGTGTAAGTCAAAGAGGCCTCGCCGCCGTTGTCGGCGCCCAGGACGCTGAGCGTCGTCTTGGCGGTGGCGGTGGGGTTGGGCGTGGCGGCGGCGGCCGTGGCCACGATCGGCGGAACAAGAGCGGAGACGTTGGTGAACGTGGCGGTGCAAAGGGTCGAGTCGGCATGACTCGTCACTGCCAATCCGATGTAAACGGTCGAGGCCATGTCGATCGTGGACGATCCCACGGTCGTCCAGGACGTTCCGTTGGACGAAACGTAAGAGGTGAAAAGATCGCCTTCGCGGGTCAACTTGACCCAATAGGGGGCCGTCGCCGTCGGGCCGGTGGCGTTGGTGACCGTGGCGGCGCCCGTGGTCGCCCGGGATTGGAGCCGGGTGCCGTTGCTCGGCGAGATGAGCGTGAAGGCGTACTTGGAACCCGCCTCCAGCGTCTCGCGGATCATCACGCCCGCCTTGGCCCAAGCGTTCGTGTTTTCGAGCGTGGCGACGCGGGCGACGATGGAACCGTCGCTGGGCATGGTCTGATAGACAAAGCGGAATTCGTCGGCCGTGTTCCAAATATCGGCGCCGCTGGCGTCGACGGTGAACGTGCCGCTGTTGTACTGGGTCGATCCGGCGGCGCCCACGTCGCCAATGTCCTGAGTGGCCCAGGGATCGAGCAGGGCGATGGCATGAATGGACGACGAAGTCGCAAGGCTTTCGGTCAAGGAATTCCTGCCGACGACGCGATAGTAATACTCCTGCGAGGCCACGACGGTCGAGTCGGTGTAAGACGTGCCGGTGACGTTCGAGGCGAGAATCGTATAGGTAGCTCCGCCGTTGATCGAGCGCTCAACGCGGTAGCCCGTCGCTCCCGTCACGCTGTTCCACGCGAAAGCGATTCCCTGTTGGCCGACCGACGTCAGGTGCAGGTTGGCGACCGTGCTCAGCCGGGTGCAACCGGCGACGACCGCCGAGGTGGCCGAGTCACCGGCGCCGTCGACCGTCACGACGCGATAGTAATAAGTAGTGGCCGCGCTGAGGCCGGTGTTGCTGTACATCGGAATGTTCTTGCTCAGCGTAGTGACCGTGGTCCAACCACTCGTGCCGTTTGCCGAACGTTCGACCCGGTAGCTCGTCTCGCCGCCGGCGTCGGTCCAATCGAGGATTAAATTGCTCTGGGTGTAAGAGATGATGTTCAGATTGCTGATTGGGCCGGCCCGGGTCACGTCGCTGACCGCGGTCGAAGGTTGTGAAACGCCCGCGGCGTCCACGGCGCGAACGCGGAAGTAATAGCGGTTGTAATCGGCCAGTCCGGTGGCCGTGTAGGTGGTCGCGCCGGCCGCCGTCGTGGCGATTTGGGCGTAGTTGATCCCGTCGGTCGAGCGTTCAACGGCGTAACCGGTCTCGCCCGCGACGTCGTTCCAGGACAAACTGACGGTCGAATAGGTTTTGCCGGTCACCGTCAATCCCGAGGGGGCGGGCAGCGTGTTGAGCATCGGCCCCGCATTGAGATTGCCCGTCAGGCTCACGTTGATGAAGTTGGCCGAGTTGAGCAGATTGCGGTCGTTGTTGGCCCTGCTGTTGTCGGCGGAGACGGCCATTCCTATGTAGACCGTCGTGCCCATGGAGATCGTCTGCGTGGAACCCAGTTGCGTCCATGACGTGCCGTTCGAGGAGATTTCCGCCTTGAACGTATCGTCCGTTCGGGTCAGCCGCAGCCAATAGGGCGGATCCACGGAGACGTTGGAAGCCTTGGTGCTGACGCTGCCGCCGATGGAAGAACGATACTGGAAGTACAAGCCGTTGGTGGGCGTCAATACAAGGTCGGCGAATCGGGAATTGACGTCGAGCGATTCGCGGATCATGACGCCGGCCTTGGCCGAGGTGGCCGTGTTGCCCATCGACGCCACGCGAACGGTGATGGAGCCGTCCCCCGAGAGCGTTTGATACAGGTATTGGAAGTCGTCCGCGGTTGCCGCGAGATTGTCGCCCGAGCCGGCGACCGTGTACGTGCCGGTCGCTTCGTCGTAACTCGAGTAGCCGGTCGCTCCCGTCAGGCCGATGTCCTCGGCGTTCCATGCGCCGGGGACGGGATCGACGCGGAGTACGTATTGACCCTGGTCGCCGTAGTTGCCATGGCTTTCGAGCACCGCGTAGTAGGTGCCGGCCCCAAGGTCCAGCGTCACGTGCTGATCGTTGACCATCGTATAAGGCTGGGCCCGGGGATCGCCGTCCTCGGTGGTGATCAACACGTTGTTCGAGTTGTAGATCGACAATCGCAAGTCCACGCCCGAGGGCGCTTCGCGGCCCGCGACGATTGTGTAGCGTCCGCCCTCGCTCGTGAAGGAAAACGTGTCGACGTCGGTCAGACGCTCGATGATGGCCGTGACGGCCTGTGTTACTCCCGTCGTCACCAGCGCCGTCGCGCCGGCGATCGAGCCGGCGATTCCGCCGAAATCGTCGGCGCGGTAGCCGTCGCCGCCGTAATTATCCAGGTCGCCGGCGATGATCGCCATGTCGTCCTGTCGCGCGGCGGGTTCCGTCGTGTCGCTTAAGCTCCTGTGCCACGTCGTCCATTTGTGGATCACCCCGTCATAGTCGACGCCCATCAGCGGCCCGTGCAGGGGATCGAATTCGTCGGCATAATCGCGGGTCTTGACGCCCAGGTTGTTGTATTCGGAGGTGTGCTGGTTGCCAAAATTGTGGCCGATCTCATGGGCCACGCCGGAAACACGTGTCTGGGCGTGGCTGCTGTTGTTGTACGATCTCGACGACGAATTGGGAAACACGTTGACGCTGCTCCATCCGCCGTCGATGTCGGGACTGACGACCTCCCAAGCCTTGGGCCTCGTCGAGGCGTAGATCGTCGTCACGTTGACGTTGAACATCGCGTAGTACACCGACATCTGACGCCAACACTCGACGATGCTCGCCTGTTCGGCCGCGTTGAAGGTCGTCGGGTCGGAGTCCTCGCTATAGGCGGCGTAGGAACTCGTGCCGTCGAAATCAAGGTAAATGTCCACCGGCGACGTCAGATAACTGTTGAGGATGGGCATCCCGTTAGCCAACGTGTCGTAGGTGAACGTCGCCGAGGCGGGGTCCATACTGAGGGCAATGGCCGCCGCTGTTTCCGCTTGCGTCTGCTGCAGCGCGTCCTCGGGCAGCGGGGCCAGGCATCCGCCGTCGGTCGTCATGATCGAGATGGGCTTGATCGCGATCGCGCGCCCTTCGCCGGCCCGCAGGGGACCGATGAAAGCGATATCAGCCGCCTCCGACGGCACGATGGCCAACCAGCTCAAGTCCTCGTCCAGGCCGCCTCCGCTGAGCAACATTCGCGGTTCCAAAAACTCCAGCCGCGACGACGACTTTCGGGCGGCAAGCGATTTCCGCGCGCGGGACGGCCACAAGGGGCGACGCTTCATGACATGCACCTCTTCCAGAACGGGAGCAGGAAATCGCGAGAAAATGCGAAGTATCGTGGACGCTGTGAGCGGACCTCGTCCAGGGCCACGACGGTCATCCGCGGCAAAAATAATAATGACGCGCCAACAAACAACGGCGCGGGGAAACACACTGGTTGTAGAACAACCATGCGGACAAAGGCGCACAATGGCATCTTATACCCCACACGTCGAAAGCCGAGCCCCTGCTGTTCCGACCGGCGGCATAACGCGGCGTTTGGGTAGGGTATGCCAAATCGGCCTATAGCTATAGTCTAAAGAACCGGGCCACGGGATGTCAAGAAGTAGGGATGATTCGCAAAAAAGGGGCTGCTGGAACCTTGTTTTTCAATGCAATCGGGCCGGTTTGTATCGGGACGTCGGCCGGGATTTGAAAGACCCAAATCGCCAGGGTGTATTGTCGGACCGTCGTGTGGGATACTTGGGTCGCAACCGACCAATACCCTTTCCCGATTCTCCGGAGACCACGACATGAAATCCCACACCGAATATTTGACGTTGACGATCGGCCGGCGAATGGACTTCCGCAATATCACGTCGGAAGTCGAGGCGGCGGTGGCTAAAAGTGGCATCCGCGAGGGCTTGGCGCTCGTCAACGCCATGCACATCACGGCCAGTGTGTTCATCAACGACGACGAGCCAGGCCTGCACGAGGACTACAAACGGTGGCTCGAACGACTGGCTCCGTTCGACCCCTCGCCGGCAACCTATCACCATAACCGCACGGGCGAGGACAACGGCGACGCCCATCACAAGCGGCAGATCATGGGCCGCGAGGTGGTCGTGGCCGTGACCGACGGTAAGCTCGACTTCGGTCCCTGGGAACAGATCTTCTACGGCGAATTCGACGGCCAGCGGCCGAAACGGGTGCTGGTCAAGGTGATCGGCGAATGAACGTTCGCGGATGCAGTCAGAGACAGTTCCAATGAGGGGAATGCAAGGCCGGGAGTGGACTTGCCGGGCGGGGAGATTTTTGATAGTTTTCCCCGGTTCTTCTATCCCCCCATTGAGTGGAGTACTAGCGGCTTGGCTCGGTTCCCGCACATTTTTGTCCCCGGCGTGTTGTTGCTTCACGTCGGCTCGCTGGGCCTGTTTGCTCAGCAACAGGCCGTCAGTCCGTGGCCGCCGTGCGCCGCGTCCCAAGTTCCACCCGCCGCGCCGGTCTATTTGCCCACGGCGCAGGGCAATGGGTATGCGCCGTCGCCGGTGAACGAGGCGCCGCGACTGACCGTGGAGCGTCTGCCGCCGGTGGGGCCTTTCTGGGCGATTGTGCCCGTGTATCCACCGCTTGCGAACCACTACGCCTTCGACGTTGCGCCTTCGGCGCCGGCCGAGGCAGAGCAGCCGGACGGCGAACCCGCGTCTCCTAAAAAAGAGGAATCCAAACACGAAGAGAACAAAAAACAAGAAGGCGACAAGAAAGACGAACCCCCGATTGAAGGCGATCCGCTACCGCGGATGATCGAAACGGTCGTGATTGAAAAGGCGCCCTGGTATCGTCTGAACGCCCCGTGGTTCGATCCGTGGGAAGGCAGCTTCGAGATGGGGTTGGACGGTTCGGCGGGCAACAGCGAGACGTTCAACATCCGGCTGGGCGCGGCGGCCAAGCGAAAGACGAAGCGGCACTCCTTCCTACTCGATCTGGACTACCACAAGAACACGAACGAAGCGGTTGAGACAGCCAATCGTATGTACTTCGAGGGACGCTACGAACGGCTCAGCGAAGTCAATCCGTGGACCTGGTTCTGGCAAGAGACGACCGACTACGACGAGTTTCAACCGTGGAACGTTCGCATCGTGGCGACCACCGGTTTCGGCTATCGGTTCCTCGACGACGAGATCACGACGTTGACCGTTCGCTTGGGCAGCGGCTTTTCCCAGGAGGTCGGCGGGCCCGACCAGGACTGCGTGCCCGAGATGCACTACGCTTTTGAATACGGCCACCGGATGACGAATCGTCAAAAAATGGCTCTTTCGGTTGAATACTTTCCGGACATCACGTCCTACGGCGAATTCCGACTGGTGAACAAGGGCGACTGGGAATTGCTGTTGGACGACGAGACGAATCTGAGTCTGAAAGTGAGCGTCAGCGACCGCTATAACTACCCCAACCCCGGCGGCGAGCTGAACGACCTTGATTACGGGATTGTTCTGCTTTGGAGCTTTTAAAAACGGCATCGACTCGCAAGGGCGGAATTGCTAAAATCCCCCGGCTGTCTCGGTTTACCCATGTTCATGGATGGAGGGGACATCGACCGTGACTCAATCGCTTGAAGAACTGCTCAGCCAACCCGGCCGCCCGCGCATCCTCGTGCTGGGCGACGTCATGGTGGATCGCTACGTCTGGGGCGACGTCGAACGGATTAGTCCCGAGGCGCCGATTCCCGTGCTGAAAGTCGATCGGTCCGAGGACCGCTTGGGCGGGGCGGGCAACGTGGCCACCATGCTCGCCGCGCTGGCGACCGACGTGACGCTCCTGGGCGTGGTCGGCGACGACGACGAACGGACGCGCGTCGTGGAAATGCTCGCCGAGGCGGGAATAGCGACGGACTCGGTGGTTCGGGCCGCCGACCGCGTGACCACCGTCAAGCAGCGGTTGTTGGGCGGGGCCCATTCACACCATCCGCAACAGATGATCCGCATGGACCGCGAGACGGCCTCGCCGGTCGACGGAGCGACGGCCGAGCAGTTGCTTGCCTGCCTGCGTCGGGATTTCGACCGGGTCGCGGCGGTCGTCGTGAGCGACTACGGCAAGGGCGTCTGCGGCGACACGATTCTGGCCGAGACGATCCGGCTCGGCCGCAAGGCGGGCGTGCCGGTCGTGGTCGATCCCGCCCCGCGAGCCAACTACACGCGCTATCGCGGCTCGACCTGCATCACGCCCAATCGAACCGAGGCGGGCGGGGCGCTGGGCCGCGCGATCGATTCGCCCGAGGCGGGCCTCGCGGCGGCCGAAGACCTGCTGGCGTTCGGCATCGACTCGGTCATGGTCACGCTCGACCGCGACGGCATCGCCTGGGCCGACTCGCGGGGCAACCGCCGGCTGTTTCCCGTCCATGCCCGCGAGGTTTGCGACATCACGGGCGCGGGCGACATGGTGGCCGCGGCGTTTTCCTGCGCGATGGCGTTGGGGGCCGATTGGGCCGAGGCGTGCCAGTTCGCCAACGTGGCGGCCGGGCTCGAAGTCCAGCGGCTGGGCGTCGTGGCGCTGCCGCGCGAGACGCTTTTGGCCGAATGGCGGGCGAAGTCGGCGCCGGTGGGCTCAGCGTCGCTTGCCGAGACGCCGAGCAAGAAGGTTGGGCTCGATGCGCTGCTGGTCGAACTACGTCGTCGGCGCGACGACGGCCAGCGGATCGTGATGACCAACGGCTGTTTCGACCTGTTGCATCCGGGCCACGTCGCGTCGCTCGAATTCGCGCGGCGGCAGGGCGACTGCCTCGTGGTCGGGCTGAACAGCGATCGGAGCGTTCGCCGGCTCAAGGGGCCCCAGAGGCCGTTGGTTGACGAGCGTGACCGGGCCGCCATGCTGGCCGCGTTGGCGTGCGTCGATTACGTCGTCGTGTTCGATGAGACGAGCGTCGCGCCGCTGGTCGGCCGGATTCTGCCCGACGTGCTGGTCAAATCGGCCCAATACGCCGAAAGCGAGGTGGTGGGCCACGAGATCGTCGAGGCCCACGGCGGCCGCATCGTGCGGTGCCCGATCGAAGGCGAGTATTCGACCACGCGGTTGATCGAGCGCATCGCGCAGGCCGCGTCACGGCCGAACCACGCCCGCAAGGAAGCGGCGTAGGGGAGGCGGGCAGCAGGCAGCGGGCAGCGGGCAGTAGGCAGCGGGCGGTAGGCAGTAGACAGAGGGTTCGTTAGCCGTCGAGCCTGCTCGACGCCCTTCCTAGCCGTCGGCGGAAGCCCACGGAACAGAGGTCCGTAGTTCGTGGTCCGTAGTCGTAGTTCGTGGCCCGTGATTCGTGGCCCGTGAGAGGGTGAATCTCTCGGTCCGCCTCCCGTCCCCCGCCCCTTGGCGCCCGCCCCTCGCCTCCCGCCCCTCGCCCCCCGTCCCCCATTTCTTCCGCATTCTTGACACGACCGGTGCGGTTTTACACAATGGAAGATTGGCGTAACCAACACCATTCTCCACGGGGAGGGGTAGTGCGATGCGTGCTCGTCGAGCGATCGGACGGCCGGGTTCTTTGTCGTTGCGGGCGGCTTCCGGGGTGTTTCATCAGACTTCCCGGCGATCCGGCCGCGGGCCGCGGCGTGATCCGTATCTGGCCCGGCTGCGGGTCGAGCCGTTGGAAGATCGGCGGATGCTGTCGGTGTTGATGGTCGACACGGACGCCGCGCCGGGCGGCGACGGCCTGGCTTGGGGCACGGCCTATAACGACCTGCAAGCGGCCCTGGCCCAGTCGGCCGTGCTCAACACGGACGGCGACACCGAGAACGACGTCGATCAGATCTGGATCGCCGAGGGCGTCTATAAACCGTCGGCCCTGCTCGAATCGGGTGACGCCCGATCGGCTTCGTTTTCGCTGGTGGACGGGGTGACCCTCTACGGCGGCTTCGCGGGCACGGAGACGACGCTCGAGGAGCGCGATGTGGAGGCCCACGAGACGACGCTCTCCGGCGACCTTGGCACGGCGGGCGACACGTCGGATAACGCCTACACGGTGGTCTACTGCGGCACGGGCATCGAAGCGGGAGTGGACGGCGTTTCGATCAGCGGGGGGAATGCCAATGGGTCAAAGGTCTCCGGTCATTCCGAAAGAAGCTATGGTGGCGGCATTTACAATTCCGGCGTGCTAATTGTTGCTCTTTCCACCTTCTCGAATAATATAGCCGCTGTCGGTGGCGGGATCTGCAACTACTCCGGGACACTGATCGTCATCGGCTCCACGTTCTTGAATAACTCGGCTATCGGGAACGCTAGCACTAACTACAGTGGCGCAGGCGGCGGGATCGCCAATGGCTCCGGTACGCTAACCGTCATCAACTCCACCCTCGCGGGCAACTCGGCCACGGGCAGCACCAACGTCTACGGTGGTGGAATTTTTAGTAATTCCGGTACGCTGACGGTAACAAATTCCACGATCGCATGCAATTCGGTCGTGGGCTACGGCGGAGGGATTTACTGTGCTTCCAGCACGCTGACGGTCACAAATTCCACGATTTCAGGCAACTCGGCGGCGATTCCCGTCCTGGGCACCGGGAACGGCGGTGGAATTTACGCAGCAGGAACCTCGACGAAGACGCTGAACAACACGATTGTGGCCGGAAACAGGGCCATGGACTCCATCGGAGAGGACATTGCCGGCGCGTTGTCGGGTTCCTACAATCTGATTGGCAACGGTTCGGGCCAGTCGTCGTTGGTCAACGGAGTGAACGGCAACCAAGTTGGAACGACCTCTTCGCCGATCGATCCGATGCTGAGCGACTTGTCCCAGTTTGACAATGGCCAGTGGGGCTATTACCTCCTGCCCGGCAGCCCGGCCTTGGACGCGGGCGGCAACGACTTGGCACTGGACCCGGCGGGATTGCCTCTGGTCGAAGATCTACGGGGCGGCGACCGCGTTCAAAATGGAACGGTCGACATCGGGGCGGTGGAAGGCGCGATGGAGGGCGGTCCGGCGCGGACCTATACGGTGACGAGCCTGGATGAAACGATCGCCGACGACGGGGTTTTGACCTTTGTCGAGGCGTTCGGGGCGGCCAACGGCAACCGGCCGGTGGGCGACGCGGCGGCCGGATCGTTTAGTCAACAGGACATCATCCAATTTGCCGAGGGATTGAGCGGAACCATTTGGGTTGATGACGGCCAATTGATGATCTTCGGCGACTTGAGCATCGAAGGTTCCGGCGCGGAGTTCTTGATCTTGCAGGCCGGCGGACGGAACCGCGCGTTGATGATCGGACCCACCGCCGCGGTGAATCTCAGCGGAATAACCATCACCGGTGGGTGGGCCGAGATGGGCGGCGGGGTTTACAACTCCTTCGGCACGTTGACGATCCACGACGCCACGGTCTCGGGCAACTCGGCCTATGCGTACGGTCTTGGCGGCGGAGGGATTTATAACCTCTCGGGAGCGATGACGATAACCCATTCCGTGGTCTCGGACAACTCGACCACCAGCTATGGCGGCGGTGGGATTTTCAATGCCTTCGGCGCCTTGACCGTTGACGGGACCACGATTTCCGGTAACTCGGCGCGTGATGGTGGCGGCATTTACAACATGGGCAACCTAACGATGTGCAATTCCACGTTCTTGGACAACGTGGCCTATGGCATGGAATCCAATAACGGCGGCGGTGGAATCTATAACTCCGGTACGTTGACTATGACTGACTGTGCATTTGTTGGCAATTCCGCCCTTTCCGGCGGCGGAATCTACAACTCTGGTACAACGTTTGTCAACGGATCAACATTCTCAAGCAATGTAGTCAGTGGTCCGGGATCCAACAATTACGGCGGCGGTGGCATATGCAGCTCTGGCACGTTGACCATGACTGACTGTGCATTTGTAGGCAACACCGCTTCTCATTCGGGCGGTGGAGTCTTCATAAAACCTTCTGGTGTGCTGGCGATCACATGCTGCACATTTCAAGGTAACTCCGCCACTTCCGGCGGCGGAATCTACAACTCCGGTACAACGCAAGTCAGCGCATCGACGTTCTCAAGTAACGTAGCCAATGATACGACATTCGGTGGCGGTGGAATCTTCAACTCCGGCACGCTGACCATGGCCGATTGTGAATTCGGTGGCAACTCCGCTTCTGGCATGGGCGGTGGAATATGCAGTTTTTCCGGCACAGCCACAATAACAAACACCACATTCTCGGAGAACTCGGCTCACACCTTCGGCGGCGGCATTTACAACATGAGGGGTACGCTAACGCTCACGGACTCTATCCTCTCAGGGAATAGTGGTGGAGGAATATACAACGGTTGGATACTGATTCTCGTGAATTCCACGCTATCGGGTAACGAGGGATGCGGGATCGCCAATTACTATCAATTGACGGTCACGCAATGCACACTATTGGACAATATTGGTAGTGGGATTTTCATTTCCAATAATATTTCAATTACAACGCTGAGCAACACGATCGTGGCTCGAAACACTGGTGCGCCGTCTGGGCCGGATATTTATTGCTCATCAGGCACACTCTCTGGTTCATATAACTTGATCGGCAACGGGGTAGGACAGACTTCTTTGGTCAACGGGGAGAATGGCAATTTGGTGGGAACCTCTTCTGCGCCGATTGATGCGCGGTTGAGCGCGGCGGGGCGGTTGTTGGCGGGGTCTCCGGCGATTAACGCGGGGAGCAATGCGCTGGCGGTGGATGGCGAGGGGAATCCATTGGCGGTGGATTTGGACGGACGGCCGCGGATTCTTTATGGTCGGGTGGATATGGGGGCTTGTGAGTACCGCGTGGTGGCCGACGCGGATTTGAGCGGCACGGTTGACGCGGACGACGCCGCTGTTCTTGCGAGCCATTGGGGAATGCGATTCCAGTCGCTGCCGGGCGACGCGAATGGCGACGGGATCGTTGACGGAGATGACGCGGCGATCGTGGCAAGCCTGTGGGGGACGACGGGAGCGGCCCGATCGATGGGCGATTTCAACGGAGACGGCAGCGTGGATGCACGTGACGCCTCGATCCTGGCCGCGAATTGGGGAGCGACGTCCAGTCGAGTCGGCTGGGGCGACGGGGATTTTAATGACGACCACGTGGTCGATGCGCGGGACGCTTCGATCCTGGCGGCGAATTGGGGGGCGACGGTTTTTCCAGCCGAGGAAGAGGCGGCGGTTGAGGTTTTAACGCCCGAAGAAATAGTGGGGGCCGGATTTGTGGGGCCGGTGTGGGTGGATCGGAGCAAAACGCAGCGGCAGGTGTTGGAGCCGGTTGGTAGAAGTGTGAAGTGGGAAGTGGGAAGTGTGAAAGAGACGCTCAACGCAAAGACGCTAGGACGCGAAGACGCAGGGGAAAGTGTGAAGGAGGAAGTTGGAAGTGTGAAGGACGTGACGGGGGAGGCGCATGATGCGGCGCTGGTCGAGGCGTTTGGGACGCAGATTGAACGGCCCGTTCTTGATGGCCAACGGTTCGCTTTGTTCGACGCTTTGGGGCGGCGATCTTCCAAGGGGCAATCGGCATGGATCCTTGACAAGGTGACTCTGGCCGTTGATTTGTTGCTGGCGGAGTAGGCAGTAGGCAGAGGGCAGTAGACAGAGAGGGCAGCGGGCAGCTTGGTGGGGCGAGAGCCGCGAGGTAGCGTCCTGGCGTTGAACGCGATGAGTGGGTTACGGCGAGATTTTCATGTCGCGCTATGAACGATTCGACCGGACTCGGATTGAACTGGGCGATCTGGCCGCGCGGGGGAATGATCTTCGGGCGGAGGACTGTCTTCCCCTCGCGCCGCCGGAGCAGCCCTACGTTCATCCGGAGTTCGATTCGCTGGTCGCTCGCATTCGGGAGGCTCGCGCGGCGGGGCGGCCGGTGATCGTGATGACCGGGGCGCATCCGATCAAGCTGGGACTGTCGCGGTTTCTGGTCGATCTCGTCGAACGGCGCATCATCACCCATCTGGGCACGAACGGGGCGGGGCTCGTTCATGATTTCGAGCTGGCCTCGTTCGGCGGGACGAGCGAGAACGTCGCGCGGTGGATTCGCGAGGGCCGGTTCGGGTTGTGGCGCGAGACGGGCCGGCTGAACGACCTGATCGTCGAGGCGGCGGCCCGGGATGAAGGGCTCGGCGAGGGCGTCGGCCGGGCGATCGTCGAGACGCGCGCCGCCCACGCCGAGTTGAGTCTGGCGGCGGCCGGGTGGCGAGCGGGCGTGCCGGTCACGGCGCACGTGGCGATCGGCTGCGACATCATTCACTCGCACGCCAACTGCAACGCCGAAGCCCTGGGCCGGACGACGTACAACGACTTCTTGATTTTCGTGCAGAGTGTTTTGAACCTCGAAGGGGGCGTATTTTTGAACATAGGCACGTCCACGATCGGGCCGGAGGTTTATCTCAAGGCGCTGTCGATGGCCCGCAACGTGGCCCGACAGCGAGGCGAGTCGATCACGCGATTCACGACGGCCGTGTTCGACCTGGCCGCGTTGCCCGACGACTGGCGCGAGGGCCCGCCGAGCAAGTCCCACCCCCAGTATTACTACCGCCCGTGGAAAACGATTCTTCATCGGACGGTGGCCGACGGGGGCGAGAGTTTTTATTTTTCGGGCGATCACGCGCGGACGATTCCGACACTTTGGCGGGCGCTGGTGGGCGATTCAATCCGAACCGGGGACGCCGCACCGGACGCTCATTGCGGATAGTTGCCGACGCGGCTACAATGGCGGCTTGACGTGACGATGATTGCCCATCTTCCCCGGGGTTGCCATGACTCGACAATCGCTACTTAGCGTAGCTCTCCGATTGCTCGGTTTCTGGGTCGTGCTCTCCCATTCGCATAGGCTTATTGAGTTTGCCCTGCTAGCGATCCTTCCCGCGGCCTCTATGGCGACGGTGGGCCGGAGCGGGCTTTTCCACGAGGTGATTTCTTCTTGCGTCGCATCTCTCGTTCTCGTCGGGATCGGTGTTGTTCTGATATGGCTTGCTCCGCGCATTGCACGGCGATTCTACCCCATTCAGGAGGAAACCATTGAATCGATCTCGTGTAGTCAAATCGGCTTGGGAGGCATCTATCGCATTGCCGCCTTTCTGATGGGGATCTACATTGCAACCCTGGCCGTGGCTCCTCTGCTCCATGCATTTCAAATGACGGTGCTTGATGATAAATTTATTCCACTTGGCATGAAGTCCGGATTCGTGGTCATCTTCGTTGTTCAAGGAGGCTTATACTTGCTCTGTGGAAGCCTCTTGGTCTTTGGATCGCCGGCTATTGGACGGATAATGGGTCGTATTGCCTCGCGCGATTTGCGAGCCAAACTTTCCTATGACGAAAATGCACTGCCCAATCCCCAATTCACGCTGAAAGTCATTCTTATTGTCATTACGTTGGCTGCAATCCTATTCGGTCTTCTTACATGGTTGGCCCGATCAATTGGCTCGTAAAAATGAAACCCTTTGCCCCGAAGGTAGAGAAAAAGTCATGAAACGTTATTTATTGGTGTTCGCATTGTTTTTCTTTGTCGCCGTTCCGGCCCGTGCCGAATTGACGGCGGACCAGGTGGCCATTATCGCGATGAAGGAAAGCCCCGAGTCGCAAGAGTTGGCCAAGCACTACGCAAAGGCCCGGGGGATTAGCGAGTCGCGGATTCTCCTGCTCGAAGGCAAACCGGATAATGAATAAAGGGGTCGGGAGTCTTTATCTTGACAGAACGGGAGGGGAATGGTAATTTCTGGTCATGCCGCGACGATTGCGAGTGTCGATGAGAGGTTATGCCTACCATGTGCTCAATCGAGCCGTGGGGCTGATGCGGATTTTCGGCAAGCCGCGGGATTTCGAGGCGTTCGAGGAAGTGATCGAGCAGGCGAAGGCCCGTTTGCCGATGCGGGTTTTGGCGTGGTGCGTGATGCCCAATCACTGGCATTTCGTGCTTTGGCCGCGCGGCGACGGCGACTTGTCGGAGTTCATGCGTTGGTTGTCGGTGACGCATACGCAACGTTGGCACGCGGCGCGCCGCACGGCAGGCACGGGCCCGCTGTACCAGGGGCGTTTCAAGTCGTTTCCGATCCAAGAAGACAACCATTTGTGGGCCGTGCTTCGTTATGTGGAGCGAAATCCGCTACGGGCCAATCTGGTCCAAGAGGCGGACGCTTGGCGATGGTCGAGCCTTTGGCATCGCGCGCAAGGCAACAAGGCTGGGCTCTTGGACGACGGCCCGTTGGCGTTGCCGCGTCGTTGGCTTCAACACATCGAGACGCCGCAAACCGAAGCGGAATTGGAGGCGTTGCGTCGTTCGGTGGTGCGCGGCGCGCCCTTCGGCGAAGCGTCGTGGCAGACACGAACGGCGAAGCGACTGGGCCTGCAATCCACGTTGCGTCCGCGAGGTCGCCCGTGGCCGAAACCACCAGAATCAAAATAAAGACTCCCGACCCCTTTATTCTTCTCTTCGCGTTCCTCTATTCTAACACATCGAAGCCATAAAGTTGAGTATTCTGCAGGTGGAATTCCATGCGCACCGGCATGTTTTTTAGCGTGGCCAGCGAGCCCCGCCACCGTAGCGGCAGCGACACCGAATCGCCTTGGACGGGACTGCAATCCTGGAGGTCAAATCCAGGGATGGGTCGGCCCAACGGATCGAGCAGCCGCAGGCGCATCTCGCCGCGGACGCAGGCGTTGACAGTTATCCGATGGCCGTGGATCACAACCAGGGGCGTTCGCAACACACCTTCCTTGTTGTCTGCGTCGCGCGAAACAAAACCGTTCTTGCGCAGAATTGCCAGACCGTTCTGCCGGTCGCCAACTTTGTGGCCAGCCGAGTATCCGCAGAAGTAGAGGTAGTCTTTGTCGCCGACTGCCAGAAGATTGCCCGCCCAGGCCATGGCATGGTCCCACGAGCCCGGTGCGGGATTGCGGTCGATCAGCCTATCCTGATATCGGGTCCAGTTCTTGCCATCGCGGCTGGAGATAAGCTCGGTCCAACCGATGCCTTCGACGGGGCCGCCGGGGTCAGCGGGTAGGTCGTCGCGAAGCACGCGCAACAGCCCGAGGTACAACGTTCCGCGAATCAAGGGCTGAAATCCGTAGAATTCCTCCATGCCATTGGCCGGGTCCGGCAAGATAATCTGCCAGGGCCTTCTCCACGTGATAAAATCCTTGCTGACCGTCATGCCGACGGTCCGCCGCCAGCCTTCGGGGAGCCAGTGCGGCTTGCCAGGGTATCCCCCCTCTGTGATTTTGCAGCCGAGGAGGTATTGCCCGGTCAGCGGGTTCCAGCAACCATCGATGACGTCGCCGATGACGTTGGCGTAGCCGGACGCAAAACGCTTGCCGGCGTCGCCCTGAATGACTGGATTGCCGGAATAGGGCTTGAAGCGAAAACCATCGGCCGAGAAGGCAACGTGCAGTCCCGTCCCACGGCGCCCGGCGTTGTAATAGGCCATTTTGTACCGCCGGGCGGGCTCCCGGCAGTTGTCCCCCTCGTCCACGAAGAACAGGCCGAAGTGGCCAAACGGCGCGTCGATGACGTTGTTTCTTTTGGAGCCATTGACCGAAACGAGGCCCAAGTTCGGCCGCGTCCAGTGGACGGCGTCGTCCGATTCGGCGTAACAGAAACACACCGACGGCTTCACACCCGGATTCTTCACGTTGTACCACATCCGGAACTTGCTGGTTCGCGGATCGTGAAGGACTTTCTGGAAATACAACGGCTGCTGATGCCATGGCTCGGCTTTGGAGAGAATCGGCCGGGGCAGCTTTTCGGGCTGGTGGGTGGTGCGCGCTAAATGGATGGATTGCTCGATCAGATAATCGTCGACGAACAAATGCGGCCCTACATCGAGTGGAATCGGTTTCTTGTCGGCGGCCACTGCCAAGCCGCTTCCCATGCCGAAGTACAACGCTGTCCAACACACGGCGCTCATCATTCGTGCCATCACGCTCATTGTCTTTCCCCAAAATGGTTATCCACTTGACTCAAGTAGCCCCTAGATATAGTATCACGGGGCATGGAAGATTATCCCGCGAATCTGATGGATTTTGAGGAAAAAGCCTTCCCGGCAGTGAACTGCCGGGCTACTTTCAAACATCCCTCCGGGATGAAGGAGCGGCGTCTTTCAAACATTTCTTCGGGATGAAGGAGCGGCGCCGACTTGAGTAACGAGGGTTCCGGGCTGGGCGAGTCGCCGCTCTTTCGGAGTTTCCGCAAGGAACTCACCCCTTCTCGGTCTTGCTTCCCAACCACCACGATCCGTTACCGCACTCCGGTCCCGCACGTGTGCCACTGGCTATGCCAGTGTTTTTTTCAATGGGACGTCAACTCGATCCCCTACTGGCAAAGCCCGTGGCGCCCGTGTGCAAGCCAGCCGATTCATGGACCATCAACCGGCCCAACGCACTGGCGGAGCCAGTGGCACTCAATGATTTTTAGTCTTTGTGACAGTGGCATTCAATGATTTCTAGTGATTCTTGGTGGGGCGATGCAAACCATCGAAGCTCCAAGTTACCGCGGGCCGAACCGAGGTTTGCATCGCCCCACCCTGACGGTTCTTTGGTCCCGGGGCCTTCTTGCCGGTCGTGACCGTCGCCGTTAGAATGACGGCGTGTAGGTTCTCGCGGCACAACGGCGTATTCGTTGGTCGGCGGGATCCCTCAAGAACGATACCGAAAGGAAAATATCATGAAACGTTTTCTTTTGTTTCTCGCGTTGCTCGCGTGCGCCGCCGTTCCGGCCCGGGCCGAATTGACGGCCGATCAGGTGGCCATTATCGCGATGAAGGAGAGTCCCGAGTCGGTGGAGTTGGCCAAGCACTACGCGAAGGCCCGGGGGATCAACGAGTCGCGGATTCTTTTGCTTGAGGACAAGCCGGCGCGAACGATCAGCCGCGAGGTTTGGGAGACCAAGACTCGGCCGGCCGTTCGCAAGTGGTTGGAGGACCATCAGCTCGACGACAAGATTCGCTGCTTTGTCACGTGCGGCGACGTGCCGTTGAAGATCGGCCGGCGCGCGGCCGACTCGCCGGAGATCGTCGAACGCGAAAAGTATCTCGCCGAGGCGCGGCGGGGAAACGTGAAGCAGATCGAGCAGCTCGTTTCGCTTTTGGAATCGCTGGGACGCGGCGACAAGCCGAAGCCCATCAAGCCGCTGGATCCCGAGATTTCGCTGCGCGACGTGGGCGGGCGGCTCGAAGGGGCGGTCGCCACGGCCCAGGGCCAGATCATGGCGATTCCCGGCGACGAGAAACGGCTGGAGGCGATGCAGAAGTTTCAGCAGCTTCTCACGGCGATCGGCGGGGGGAGCCAGGTGCTGCGCATGGCGGCCGCCCAGGCGAAAGGGGGCCAGCTCTCGCCGGAGCAGGCCATGCCGCTGAGAATTCTCGAATCGCGGCTGCAAGGGCTGCAACAGGGCATTCAGGCGCTCACGATGCTGCCGCCGACCGTGGCCCGGGACACGCAGCTTCTCAATCTGATCCGGATGAGCGCGGGCCTGACGGGCTCGCTGGGTTGGATCGACAAGGAACGCGAATCGCTGGCGAAGAACGAGACCTACTCGAGCTTCGACAGCGAACTGGCGCTGGTCCGCTGGAACGACTATCCGTTGGACCGGTGGCAGCCGAATTTGCTCTACCAAGGCTACGGCGTGCGCGGCGCGGGCACGTCGTCGGTGCTGATCGTCTCGCGGCTGGCCGCGCCGACCCTGGCGCTGGCCAAGGGGCTCGTCGACAAGGCGATCGCGGCGGAGAAGTCGGGTCTGTCGGGCAAGGTGTATCTCGACGCGCGCGGCATGAAGTTCGACAAGGAAAAGTCCGAGCCGGGCTCGTACGACGCTTACGACCAGTCGCTGCGCGATCTGGCCGAGCGGATCAAGAAACACACGAAACTCGAAGTGGTGCTCGACGACAAGCCCGAGTTGTTCCAGCCAGGCAAATGTCCCGACGCGGCACTTTATTGCGGCTGGTATTCGCTGTCGAAGTACGTCGACGCCTTCGAGTGGCGGCCGGGCGCGGTGGGCTATCATCTGGCCAGCGCCGAGGCGACCACGCTCACGACGCCCGGCGGCACGGCTTGGTGCAACGCCATGCTCGAAGACGGCATCACCGCGACGCTGGGCCCGGTCTATGAGCCGTATCTCCACTCGTTCCCCAAGCCGGACGAGTTTTTCTCGCTGCTGTTGACGGGCAAGTACTGCCTGGCCGACGTCTACGCCCGCACCAATCCGTACAACTCGTGGGTCATGGTGCTGGTGGGCGACCCGCT
>DATECS010000239.1:0-2132 GCA_035286785.1 Thermoguttaceae bacterium
GGGCGAAACGATCGGCGCGCTGACGTTCGACGACATTTTGGACACGATCTTCACGCGGCGGCCCAGCCGGAGCCAGCGCCTCTGGAAACGGATGCCCATCCGGCTGGTGTCGCCCGGCGTGTGGCGCGTGACGGGCTTGACGAGCTTGCGGCGGCTGACGCGCCATTTCGACGTGCCCCGGCCGCCGAGCGAGAGTCTGACCGTGGCCGGCGTGATCCAAGAGGTGCTCGAACGGTTTCCCGAGCCGGGCGACGCGTGCCGGTGGGGGCCGTTTCGTTTCGAGGTGAGCGAGGTGCCCGAGCGAGGGCCGCTGGTCGTCGAGTTGACCCTGCCTGAAGACGCTGACGAGGAGGAGGCGCGGCCATGACGGTGATCGTGCTTCTTCTGGCGATCGTGGGTCTGTCGGCCAGCGCGCTGTGCAGCGGGCTGGAGACGGCCTTCTACCGCGCGACGCGGATGCGTCTGGTGCTCGACGCGATGGGCGGCGATTTGGTGGCGCGTTGCATGGTCTGGATGACCAACCGCCCGACGTGGTTCGTTGCGACGATCCTGGTGGGCAACAACGTGGCCAACTATTTGGTGTCGCTGGCCATCGTGCTGGGCGCGCACGCGGCGTTCGGCGGGTCATCGCAGGCGGCCGAACTGGTGGCGCCGCTCGTGTTGGCGCCCGTGTTGTTCGTCTACGGCGAATTACTGCCGAAGCACTTGGGGCTGGAAGCGCCCAACCGGCTGTTGCGACTCGGCGGGCCCGTGTTTTTGGTTCTCTTCGTGGCGTTGCTGCCGGCCAGTTTGTTGCTGTGGAGCCTGAATTGGCTTTTGGCGCGGTTCGTCGCCGAACCGCCCGAGCAGGTGCGGCTGACGCTGGCCCGACGGGAACTACAGAGCCTGTTGGACGAAGGCCATGAGGTCGGCATCCTCCACGCGGCGCAGCGCCGCCTGGCGAGGAGCACTTTCGCGCTGGGCACGCACCGTGTGGACCAACTGGCCGTGCCGCTGGCCGACGTGCCTCGTGCCCACGAGAAGATGAGCCGGCAGGACGTGCTTCAAATGGCCGGGCGCTATCGGATCGCCGACGTGCCGGTCGAGGCGGCGGGAAAGCTGGCCGGCTACGCGAGGGTCGTCGAACTGGCGCTGGGCGACTCGCCGGCGCTGGGCCCGCTGCGCCCGTTGATCGCCATTCCACGCGAGACAAGCCACCTCGACGCGCTGGTGCAACTGGAGAACGCGGGCGAGAATCTGGCCCTCGTGGTCGACTCTCAAGGCGAGGCGGTCGGGATTCTGACGGCACGAAGCTTGCGCGGGCCGCTGTTCCACGGACAATAAACGCGGCCGTGAAAATGCGACGCAATACTAACCCGAAGCGCAAGCGAGGATTACTAAGCGACGTGCCCTCGCTTGCGCTTCGGGTTGGTATGGCGCGGTGAACGAGTTACCGGTGATACCCCAGCGACGTGATCACCGCGAGCATTTCCTCGAAGGTGATGAACCGTCGTCGATGACGCAGCTTGTAGCCGTCGATGGCCTGCGCCAGTTCCTTGGCGTCGGGCGAGAGTTCTTCGTGGCTGTTGGCGAATTGACGGCGCTCGCACCCAGCCGGCGCGTGACTCGCGCCGCCCTCGCGGCGATCAACGAACGTCGCGCTGGTTTCCTGAACAATCTGCGACATTTGCGACATGGCGAAAATCCTCCTTTTGATCGTCGGAGCAGAAACGCTCTCAAGCGTCTCTTGCGCAAAAAGATCCCCGATGATCCATGCTTCCAGACTGTCGACAGCCGTAGGAGGCGCCAACCGGCCACCTCGCCCCATCGGCTCCAATCAACTCTAGATCGCGTTTTTTGGAAAATCAAACCGGTTGCGACGACCAGTCCGATTGTGTCGGAAAAGCGGCTTACTGGGCGTCGTTTGGGCAAAATACGCGGCAACGGCCGTCTATATCGCCCTTGGTGATTTCCCCCCAATCTGCTACAAACCCCCTTTCGTCGGCCCCTACGCGGTCGGGGCCCTACAAGGCCCGGCGGGCTCTTGGCTAACAGCCCGTTGAAAAAGGGGAACTGGCTCCGAACTGACCGTGCGAACACCGCGAAAAACGATTGCCGTGAGGTGCCTGTCCCCCTTTTTCAACAGGCTGCTA
>DATECS010000240.1:0-11893 GCA_035286785.1 Thermoguttaceae bacterium
ATAGGAACAGGGTGAACGTACTAGTCGCGGTTTCAGACCGCGGCCACGACGGAGCGTGGCCCTCCGTTGTCAGAGGCTCCAACGCCGCGGGAAGATAACAAACCGCAGTCGGACGCCTGCTTATTAGAACCTCTTATTGTAGCCCCCATGCGGCTTGAGCGTCCAGCACTGAAAGGCATTGCTTAACGGCGACACGGTCGAAAAATATTTTTCGTCTGATGAAGCATGGTGGGGCAAGATCGAGTTTTCTCTAGCCCAGGCGTTTACGCCTGGGGAGAGATGGCTTTCTTTTAAACTTTTTTTCAAGCCCCTTTAGGGGCGTTACGAACCGTCAACGCCCCTAAAGGGGCTAAGAAGAGAGGAAGATTATTATTTTCTCTGTTTCCCCAGGCATAAATGCCTGGGCTAGAAAAAACTACGACCGGGGAGCACACAAATACTGGAATCTTGATACTTCGCGAACCCCCCGTCCATTGGTGGGCCGTGCCCACCCTGCAGGAACTCGTGACGTCGGGCGGGCTCGACGGCTAACCGTCGATTTCCATCAAGGAATCTGGAACACCGACTGGGTTTTGACGATGGCGTAGTCGTCCGGGAAGGTGTGGAACGCCTGGACCACGAGGCGGCGATCGCGGCTTTCGGCGCTGATATAGCTCAGCCCGCCCAGAGCCATGCGCCCACTGGAGGCGAATCGGTGCAGAATGCCCTCGTGCCGGTCATCCTGGGCCAGCTCTTGCTGGAACATCCAGAAGACCTCCGGAGCGACCGACTCCAGCTCGAAATGGACGTTGTAGCTAACCCCGCCGCGACACGGCACGTGTTCGTTGCGATCGCCGCGGAGCTTGGCCGAAAGAAGCCGGCGACGCTCGGGCAGCGGATGGTTGGCGCTGGTGGCCACCTCGGTCAACGTCAGGCCCGCATAGCGCCAGCAAACCACGTGGCCGGCGCTGGTGATATCGATCTTCGCCTCGTACTTGCCCCGTCGAACGGTGCGCGACGAGTAGACTTCAAAAAGCTCCGGGTGAAGGGCCCGGCCGTAGACTCGAAAAACCAATTCCGCGATTTTGGGTCGAGCAGTAAGCACGACAGACGCACCTCGGGATGAACGGCAATGATAATACGTCCGACGGACGTGGAATGAATGTCACGCTGACAGACTTGATTATAATCGCTTACCCGATGAGGCACAAAGGGACTTTTGTACGACGAGTGTGCCACACCAACCCGACTCGCAAGCGAGGGACCCCCTGAAATTTTGCCCCATTTGCCCATTATCGCCTCACTTGCGTGTCGGGTTGGTGTTGTGGGCCTCGCTCGCATGTCGGGCCAGGAATGTAGGGTGGGGCGACGATCGGCTTCACATCGGCACGAGCTTTCGCCAAACGTCAAGGCCGATCGTCGCCCCACCATGCCGCAGTACTATAGTATTATTGCGCATCAAACTGGCATGGACGTTAGTAAACCACCCCAGCCTGCATGAACAACCCTGTTTGCCGGGTCGGGCTAATCGCTCTTTTTGAATCGTGCGAGACCGTTTACAATAGGCCCGCTATTGAGTTGCTCGGACAGGATGCCCAGTGTGTCGGACCGCGTCGATGCTTGACAACCGTGGAAGCGGACGACATCCCCTCGAAGAGTAGTCTGTTAATGGATGCTTTGATCGCCCTGGAAATCACGCGATGACCGCGGAAAGGACGCCGGCGGCGGAATCCTCGTTCTTGGCGGGCCCCTTGGGCTGGTTCACGCGCGGGGTGCTGCGCTATCCGGTCGCGGTGCTCGCCCTGGCGATTGCGTTGACGGTCCTGGCGGCGTTGTTTACGGTCAAGCGGCTGGAGTTTCACACCAACCGGCTCGACTTGCTTGATCCGCGCGCCAGCCACAACCGCCTTTGGATCGAGTACATCAACGAATTCGGCCACCAGGACGACGTCGTCGTGGTCGTCCAAGGCGCCGACCGCCGGCAGGTCGTGCCGGTGCTCGAAGAACTTTCCTCGGACCTGATCCGCGAGAACGGGCTGTTTCACGCCGTCCTGCACCAACTGGATCTCTCGAAAATCCGAAGCAAGGGGCTCTACTATCTGAAGCCCGAGCAGTTGATGCCGATCGAACCGTTCCTGGCCGAGGTCCGGCCGATCATCAACGGCCAATGGGCGCGACTGAACGTGAGCAACATGTTCGACGAGGCGTGCCTGCAATTGCACGACCCGCGTTTCGCCTATCGCCGCGAGGCCACGTTGGCCACGATGGACCGGCTTTCGTCGAGTCTTTTGACGGCGCTCACGCAACCGGGCAGCTACCACTCCCCCTGGCCCGAGATGCCCGCGATTTTTGAATCCCTCAGCGAGCCGGGCTCGATCTATTTCCTGACCAACGAAGGACGCTGGGGGCTGATTCTCCTGCGTCTGGTGCCCGACGGCGAAAAGGGCGCCTTCGCGCCGGGCAGCAAGGCGATCGACGAGCTGCGCCGACTGACCGCGCGGGCCGAGACGCGATATCCGGGCGTCAAGATCGGCCTGACCGGTCTGCCCGTGCTCGAAAACGACGAGATGCGAACCAGCCAATCGGCGATGACCTGGGCCGGGGTTCTGTCGTTTTTCGGCGTGGTGTGTCTTTTCGTGGCCGGGTTCGGCGGCGTGCGTCACCCGTTGATGGCCGGCATCACGTTGGGCATCGCCATGATCTGGTCGTTCGGCTACATCACGCTGGCGATCGGCCACCTGAACATTTTGAGCATCGCCTTCGCGTCGATCGTGATCGGGCTAGGCGATTTCGGCGTCCACTACGTGGCCCGCTATTTGCAAAACCGCGTCTGGCGGCTGGGCGTCAACGAGGCCCTCGTGGACACGTCGAGGAGCGTGGGACCGAGCATCGTCACCGGCGGCGTGGCCACGGCCGCCTCGTTTTTCCTGGCGGGATTCACCGATTTTCGCGGCGTGGCCGAGTTGGGCGTCATCGCCGGCGGCGGCATTTTGCTGTGTTGCGCGGCGACGTTCATTGTGTTGCCGGCGATGATTCGCCTGTGCGACGCGCGGCGCACCTACGTGGCCATGCCCGAGCCGTTGGACGTTGACACGTGGCTTCGGCCGCTGTTTACCTGGCCGCGTTTGGTGGTCGTGGCGAGCACGGTCGGCACGATCGCCCTGGGCGTCGGACTCGTGTGGCTCCGCTACGATCACAATCTGCTCCACCTCCAGGCCAAGGGGCTCGAGAGCGTGGAACTCGAAAAGGCCCTGCTCGAAAAGGCCGATCAGAGCGCGTGGTTCGCCCTGTCGATCGCCAAGGACGCCAAGGAGTTGCAGAAACGCAAGGAGGCGTTTCTCAAGATGCCGTCGATCGATCGGGTCGAGGACATCTCGACGTACCTGCCGTTGTTCGGCTACGAGCAGAAGCGGCCAATCATCGAGCGGATCCGGCGTCAGCTCGACGGCCTGCCCGAGCGGCCGCCCGAGATCCCCGTCGATCCCCCCGACCAACTCGGCCAGGCGCTGGCCCGGGCCCATTTGCTCGTCGGCGTCGGCCCCCAGGCGGAACGGATCCAGCATCAATTGGCGCAGGCCCGAAATGCGCTGCGCGGCATGACCCAGCAGGAGTGTTACGAGCGTCTTCGGCGATTTCAGCACGGCATGGCGGGCGACCTGCTCAGCCGGCTCTTCCAGCTTCGCGGCGTGACCAATCCCGAACCGCCCAAGTTCGACGATCTGCCCGAGAGCCTGGTGACTCGACTGGTGAGTCACAAGGACCAGGGCGACCTGTACTTGATGAAGGTCTATAGCAAGTCGGACATCTGGAACATGGAGGAGATGCAGCGGTTCGTGGAGGATGTACGAACCGTGGACAAGAAGGCGACCGGCAATCCGCTGCAAACCTACGAAGCGTCGCGACGGATGAAGGCGAGCTACGAAAACACGGCGTGGTACGCACTGGGCGTCATCGTGGTTATTCTTTTTCTCGATTTCCGCAGTCTCCGCTACACCCTGTTGGCCATGCTGCCCTTGGGAATCGGTCTAATCCAATTTCTTGGCATCATGGGCCTGCTCGACATTCCGCTTAATCCGGCCAACATGATCGTGCTGCCGCTGATCCTGGGGATCGGCGTGGACAACGGGGTCCACGTCCTCCATGATTTCCGCCGCCAGCGGAGCGGTCCCTATCGGATGACCCCCTCGACGGCCAACGCGATACTGGTCTGCTCGCTGACGAACATCGTGGGCTTCGGCAGCCTGATGATCGCCAGCCACCAGGGCCTTCAGAGCCTCGGCCGCGTGCTGACGCTCAGCATGAGCTGCTGCTTGTTCGCTTCGCTGGTGATGTTGCCGGCCCTGTTGGCCTGGGCCACGCGGCGCCGTCAGGTCGAACCGGACGCCGAACTCGACCGCGGCGACCCTCGAAAAGCCTCGGGCCACGGCCCCTACCACGTCCCACTCCCCCACCGCGGTACCAGCCCCCACGCCGTGCCCGAGATGGTGCGACGCGAGCCGGCCGAACGGGCCGCCGGCCGATAACTGCCCTCCCAATTAGGTGTAGGTCAGGCTGTGCCTGACAGAATAGGGAATGCATCTCTGCCATGGCTGTCAGGCACAGCCTGACCTACCAGAAACGTCGCCGAGCCCTTCTCATACGCTCCCTGGCCGGGTAAACTTAGGGGTTCCGATGCCCATTGGGCTGTCGGACGATTCAAGAATACTCGAAAACTGATCATTCTAATAAACCAAAACCACGAAAACCTCGCGGGAGTCTATTGTCATGGCCAAACCGGGTCGAAAAGTCAAAAAAGCCAATCATGGAAAACGGCCTGCCAACAGCAAGATGCGTAAACAGAAGCGGCAACGCGTGAAAACGTAGTCCGGGATTCTCCCAGGAACCGCCGCGCGGCGCATGTTCGCCGGCGCCTGTGTCTTCCATACAAATGAACTACCCGCTCGATGCCGGTTCCCGTCTCGGGAACGGGCATCCTGATTTATCGCCAAGGAGTAAGACGTGGTCAAAAAGTCGCTTATTCTCGAACCCTCGGAATACGATCTGAATCACGTCGTCGCCGACCTTGCCGAGATCCAACGCTACAACCCCCAGCGATTCGAGATGGCCCAATTGACGGCCATCTGCTACGAGAACGTCGACACCGCGATCTGCGTGGCTTACAAGGATCTCGGGCACGACGACTTCTGGGTCCGCGGCCACATGCCGGCCATGCCCTTGATGCCCGGGGTGATCATGTGCGAGGCGGCCGCGCAGGCGGCCAGCTTCTACGCGCTGAAGCACAAGCTGATGGACGCCCAGATGATTGGCTACGGCGGCCTCGAAGAGGTCCGGTTCCGCGGCGTGGTCCGGCCCGGCGATCGCTTCGTCATCGTCGTCCGGCTGCTGAAGGTTCGGCGTCTGATGCTCACCTGCGAGTTCCAGTGCTTCGTCCGCGAGAACCTGGTTTGCGAGGGGGTGCTCAAGGGAATCCCTCTGCCGGTCGACGAAATCATGGCGGAACGAGCGTAGCATCACATGTTTCTGCCCTTCCACGACGACAATCCCACGCGACGCAGGCCCGTGGTGACCTACGGGCTCGTGGCCGTCAATGTGATCGCCTTCCTCTGGTTTCTTCAGCTTGCTCCGGCCCAACGGTACGACGTCACGATGCACTTCGGTTTCGTGCCGGCGCGAATCGCCCAACTAAGCCGGCCGCAATCCGTTTTTGTCCCGCGCGACGCGACGATGTTCCATCCTCGCCTCGGGCGCGTCATGGTCCGCCAGCAGGTCGAACTGAAGCCCGACCACGGCGAGATTCTCTTCTCGCTGGTGAGCTGCATGTTTTTGCACGCTGGCTGGGGCCATCTGCTGGGCAACATGTGGTTTCTCTGGCTTTTTGGGAACAACGTCGAGGACCGGTTGGGCCACGTGCTGTTCCTTTTGTTTTATCTCGTTGGGGGGCTGGTTGGTTCGGCCTGTCATTGGGTCATTGATCCGGAGAGTCTGATGCCGGTGATCGGGGCCTCCGGCGCGGTCGCCGCCGTGTTGGGAGGCTACGCCATCACGTGGCCCTGGGCACGCGTTCATACGCTGGTGTTTATCGTCATTTTCATCACCGTCGTCGACCTGCCCGCGCTGGCCGTGCTCGGCGCCTGGTTTATATTGCAGTTGGTTCTCCTCGCCTACGGCGCCGGGGGCGTGGCCTTCTGGGCCCACGTGGGCGGATTCCTCGCCGGCATGGCCATGATGCCGGTGCTGGGGATGTTGCTGGGTCTCAATCGCCCGACAACCGCGACCCGGCAACCGCGACCGCGAGAAATACCCCAAGACTCCCACGACCGCATCATCGACGTCCAAATCCTCGACGACCGCGACACGCGGCCACGATGGTAAGACGGTCGATCGGCCGCCGTCCGCGGGCTTCCGCCCGCGGCTATCAAAGAATCCGCGATATCACCTACCGACTACCGACTACCGACTACCGACTACCACCGCCAATGCCCCGTCGCGCCTTGCGAAAACCCAATCCGTCGATCGACCTGTCACGTCATCTGACGACGTTCGACGCGCTGCCCCGGCCGTGGCGGCCCGAGACGCTTTTCGGCCGCGCGGCGCCGCTGGAGGTCGAGGTCGGCTCGGGCAAGGGTCTTTTTCTGTGCGGCGCGGCCGCGGCCCGTCCGGAAGTTGATTTCTTGGGCATCGAAGTGGTCGCGAAATATGCCCAATTTTCGGCCGCCGCGCTGGCCAATCGCGGCCTGCAAAACGCGGTGGTCGTCCACGGCGATGCGATGCGCATCTTTTCCGAAGTGCTGCCCGACGAATCGATCGCGGCCGTGCATGTGTATTTTCCCGACCCGTGGTGGAAAAAACGCCACAAGAAACGCCGCGTGCTGTGCGAGCGTTTCGTGCTCGACGCCCAGCGAGTGCTCGTGCCCGGCGGGGCGTTTCACTTCTGGACCGACGTCGAGGAGTATTTCCGAACGTCGCTCGACCTGTTGGCCGCCGTCACGCGACTGGAGGGCCCTTTCGACGTCGCCGAGCAAGAGCCCCAGCACGACATGGACTACCGCACCCACTTCGAACGCCGCACCCGGCAACACGGCGAAGCGGTTTATCGCTCGCGATTCGGCAAGCCGGTGGAATAGTCGGACTCTTTCTTCTCAGTGGTTGTGAATTTTTGTAGGGTGGGCACCGCCCACCACAAGATATTGTGCTTTGGTGAGCGATGCCCACCCTACATCTCGCTTTCCCACGAGTCCTTCGCCCGCTACGTCAGTTTGACGCGGTTGAGAAGTCTTTTGCGTCCCGTAACCCCCTTGACAAATCGCGAGGGATGTATATATACTTTTGTACATATTCTAAGTAGGCCTATCCCGGCTTCGTGGACCGCCAGGCCCTTTCGGTCACCTTTCACCGTCCATCCGACCAAAGTAATAAGAAGGAGCAGCCCATGCCAACCATCGTTCATTTTGAAATCCCGGCCGACGACATTTCCCGAGCCAGAAAATTCTACGCGGATCTTTTCGGCTGGAAGATCGAGCCCTATGGCGACAAGAGCCCGGCCGAATACTACATGATCGACACGTGCGAGAAGGAAGGCACGGCCAATTTGTGCGGCGGAATGATGGCCCGACAGACGCCGCAGCACCCCATCACGAACTACATCGGCGTTTCGTCGGTGGACGAGTACGTCCACAAGGTCGAATCGCTCGGCGGCCGGGTCGTGATGCTCAAGACGCTCGTGCCGGGACACGGCTATTTCGCCGTTTGTCTGGACACGGAAGGCAACGTGTTCGGGCTCTGGGAAAGTCTCGAATCAGCTTCTTAGACGGCGTAGGGTGGGGCGACGATCGTCTACGAAAAAGGTGTAGGGTGGGGCGACGATCGTCCCTGAAAATGTCGGAAGCGCCGCCGCGTTTCGAAGACGATCGTCGCCCCACCCCGCGGAAATTCTCTACCTATACGAGCTGCCCGCGCCGTAGGGCGAATAGCCGCCCGTCGAAGTGCCCGACGGATAGGAAGACTGGTACGGGCTATAAGGCGACGACGTCGGCGCCGTGTTCGTTGGCGACGCATTCGTCGTCGGCGCGCTTGTCGAGTTGGTCCCGGACGCGGGATAGCTCGTGCAACTGCCGGGCGTCCATGGGCCGGACGTCGCGGCGGGGCTGGTCGTTGATGGAGGGTTCGCGCCCGTCGCGTTCGAACTGGCCGGGGGCTGCGTCGAGCCGGCGGCGTATCCGGTGGAACCGCCGCCGGGAGCCGAATAGTAATTGTTCGCCGCGGGCGAGTAGCCGCCCGACCCGGGCGCATAGCCGTTGGCGCCCGCCGAATATCCCGTCGCACCGGGCGTGTACGGCTGCGCGGCCGAGGAGTAATTGCCGGCGTTCCATGGTTGACCATTGACGACCGGGCTGTAGCCGCTGCCGGGCGCGGCGTCCGGCGAAGTTCCCGCGCCGCTGGTTGGCGGCGGAACCGCGGTGGACGTCGCGTAGGGGTTCGCGTTCGAGCCGTAGGCGCCCGTCGGCGTCGCCGGTTGGGCCGAGGTGGGGGGGCCCGTGTAGCAGCGGCTGTTCGGATCGTTGGACCGTTGCATCGCCGCTTCCTGGCCGGCCGACGAATTCAGGCTGGCCGTGTATTGGGCATCGGTGGCGCCTGACGAGGCGGCCGCGGGCGGATAGCCGCCACCGGCCACCGCATACGGATCGTTGGCGGACGCACGATACGGATTCGTCGTCGTTGCCGGCGCGCCGGACATGGGATACACGGTTGTCGGACTGGGCGTCGTCGAGCCGGCGGTCGCGCCGGCCGGGCTGCCGTAGTAGCCGGACTGGGGCGTTCCATAGGACGCGCCGGTTGTCGAGGCCGTGGCAGCCGACGTGCTCGGATAGGCTGAGGTATCGGGATATCCGGTTGGCGAGTTGAAGCTGGCCGCCGTGTTCGGGTACGCGGTCGAAGGCGACTTCGTCGAGGCCACCGCCGTTTCCATGCCCGGCGAAACGGTCAGCGAGGGCGTCGAGAGTTCGGACGGTTTCTTGGGTCCGGCGTCGGCCAGTGCCGATTGGGGCCGTCCCCAGGTGGCCGGATTCCAACTCGACGTGCTCCATCCGCCGGACGAAGCGGTTCCACCCGACTGGCATCCCGACAGACATGCCAAAAGTGCCGAGAAGGCCAGACACGCGGCGAATGACGAGAATCGCATGGTCAGGTTTCCTTGTGATTGGCGACGAAAAACGAAATAGGTTGCCCGATACCTTTCGAGTCCAGCGGCGCGCGTGCGCGACACGGGCCCCCGCCTCCGAAGCGGGCGGGATTATAGGAGTCTGGAGACGGGGGTCAATGCCAGTTGGTCGCCCCGGCGGAGAAGCTGGGCAATTTAGAAAACGAAGGGGCAATGCCTGGGGTGGGGGGCGTTTTGCGATTGGTCCGCAGGCTATCGTTCCTAGCAGCACCTATTCAGAAAGTGCAGGATAGTTGCCTATTTTGCCAATAGCGGACCTGTCCCGTTTTTGTCACTGCTGCGAACGCACCCCTACTAACCCGAAGCGCAAGCGAGGGCGTCCTAGTATCCGCCCTCGCTTAGTATTCACCACGGAAGAAGCTGCCGAAACCATTCGAGCACGCCGCCGTGGCCCGTCGGCTCGGTCGTTTCGAGAAGCCCTTCTCCCGAGTGCGTCGGCATCGCGTCTGGGTGGGCCGGCCATGCCGGGTTGCCCTCGTTCGACGCCTCTTGGGTGGCCATCAGATAGGATCGCAGGCTGACGAGCACCTCTCGCCCCCGTGCCAGCACGTCCTCCGAGCGCCGGCTGTGTTTGGCCTTGGGGCCGACCAGCACGTGGACGCGGGTTCTCGGATAGACGGGCCTTTGGGACCGAAAGGGGTCGTCGCTCGGTTCGCCGCTGACGCTGACCAGTTCGTCGGTCAATTCAAGTTCCATGACGAACGTCATGATGCGGTCGCCCCGGCGGCGTCGGGGTCCGACCTTCCGGTGGTCGATTTGCAGGCAGACCCTGTTGTGTTCCGCCTCGAGGATTCGAGCGCAATGGTCGGCGACGAAACCGCGGAGCTTTTCGACGGCCACGGACATGGGCGCGGCGGTGAGCAGATCCTGTTCGATCAAGGTCCGCCCGTCGGCCACGCGCGACAAGGCCGCCCCCAGTTCGCGTCCGAGCGAGGAGCCGTGGGAGCCGGAACCCAACTGGACGACCGTGTTGCGTCCCCGGGCCTTGGCCATGAGCAACGCGCGATCGGCGCGGCGGAACATGGTTTCGGGCGTGTCGCCCGGCTGGATCTCGGTGACACCGAAGCTGGCCGTGACGCGACGCTCGCCGAGGCTTTCGTGGACGACCCGCGACAAGGCGTAACGGGCTTCTTCCGCGCGGCGGGCGGCGGCGGCGTTGTCGCAGTCGGTGCAAAGCAGGATGAACTCCTCGCCGCCGTATCGCGCGACGAGATCGCCCGTGCGGCAAGCGTTCTTCAAGACGCCGGCGAGGCCCTTGATCACTTCGTCGCCCGCCTGGTGGCCGTAGTTGTCGTTGACCAGCTTGAAGTGGTCGAGGTCGCAGATGATCAGGCTGCACGGAAGACGCCGCTGAAGATGGGCGGCGATGAACATCTCGTGGACCCGATCGAATTCCGCCCGGTTGGCCACGTCGGTCAACGGATCATGGGTCGCTTTGGCGTGGAGGCTCTGGCAGCGCAGTTCGAGCGAGATTTCGGATGACGCGTCGTGCAACATGAGGATCGCGCCGAGCGAACGGCCGTTTTCGTCCAGCACGGGCATCACGTGGGCGTCGACCGGCACGGGCCGCCCGCTCCGCCCCCAGATCACCAGCCGGCGCAACGATTGCACGCCGGTGCGGATGGTGCAGGCGACGGGGCAATCGTTCGGTTCGATGACGTTGCCTTTTTCGTCGCGCAAATTGAGCAGTTCCGGCAGCCAGTGGCGTTGACACACGCCGCGGCCGGCGATGCCCGTCATTCGTTCGGCTCCCGAGTTCCAAAGTTGGATCGACAGGTGCTCGTCGACAAACACCACCGCGTCGTGCATGTTGTCCAGCAGCCGCGTCTCGAACGCCCGCTTGTGGTCCAATTGCTCGGTCGGATACGGGGCATGATGAAGCCGCCAATAATGCTCGACGGCGCGAGGGTCGAGCGTTTGGAGCCAGCGCTCTCCGGCGTCGCGACGGGCGGCCGCCTGGTCCTCGCGCGCGAACTCCGCGAAACGGCGGACCAATTCCGGATCGAATTGCCCGCCCGCGCAGGCAAACAGTTCGGCGATCGCCGACTCCCGCGATGCGGCCGGACGGAAGACCCGCTCGTTGGTCATCGCGTCGAACGATTCGACGACGGCGATGATCCTCGCGCCGAGCGGGATATTTTTGCCCGAGACGTCATAACCCGGCCGGCTCCCGTCGTAGCGGGCGGACACGTTCTCGACGATCGACAGAATCTCGTCGTCGGCGCACGACGCGCGAAGGATTTCGACGTTCATGTGCCGCGAGCGCTCGACGATGATCGCTTCGTCCGCGTCGAGAAGTCCCGGTTTCCGCAGGATGCCGTCGGGAACGCCGATCACGCCCAGGTCGTGCAACAGCGCGGCGATTTCGATTTTGTCGCGCCGCGCGTCGGGCAGATTCATCCGCAGGCACCAGGCCGAACAGCTCAGCGCCACGCGCAACGCGTGGGCCGCGGTCGGGGGGTGCTTGTAACGCAACGCCGTGAACAGGCTCGACGCGATTCCCAGCCGGACCTGGACCAACTGGTTGTCCACCGCCCGATCGACGATCGGCTCGACGGGGGTCGATCGCGTCAATTCTTCCAGTTCCGCCAGCAGCGTGTCGAGCTGCGACGGCCACGCCGCCGGAAACGCCCGGGCCGCCTCCCCCTGCGCGAACTGCGCCGGTGTGTCATTCGCCGTCTTCGGGCCCTTGGTGTC
>DATECS010000241.1:0-11752 GCA_035286785.1 Thermoguttaceae bacterium
GTTAGGGAGCGGTTGCGCGTGTTACGAGCTACAACCGCTCCCTAACGGTCGCGGCTCGGATACTTTTTTTATTCACGTGTCCGATTCACGATCACCCTTGGAATACTTCGGAAGAATCCCGTGGCCACTTGGTTGTCGAACCTCCATACCCGAAGCCTCGCGGTGCGAGCCGGCCTGCTCGCGGCGGCCATGATCGGCGCGTGCCTGTTGGCCGCGCCGGTGGGTTGGCACGCGCACGGCCGGGCCGGATGGAAGGCGGCCGTCGCGGCGGCGCTGATTTGTTGGCTCGGCGCCACAGCGGCCCTGGTCGCGGCCGAACCATTTCGAGCCGCCGGCCGAATGTTGCACGCCATGCTCGTGGGTATGATCCTGCGGATGGGCATTCCCCTGGCCGGCGCGCTGGTTGTCGGCTCGCGCGTCGAAAACCTGATCGCCGCCGGATTCCCCTATTACGTGGTTTTCTTCTTCGAAGTGGCGCTAGTGGTCGAAGTGCTCCTCTCGCTGCCGCCCATCCCGCAACCTGAGAAGAAGACAACCGACCCGGCAAGATGACTTTCCCGCACGCCGTTGCCGAATCTGAAATTTCAAATTTGAGATCTCAAATCTGATGTCCGGAAATTGAGCGAATGGCGGACAAAGCCGAACTGATATCGCACGTGCAGGATTCTCACGCCTTCCATTTTTGGGGCGGCCATGAGGTCGTACTTCCGTGCCTGGGGCCCGTCGATGTCCCGGCCTGGAGTTTCTTCGGCTTGTTCGACGTGCCCGCCTTCGAGATCAAGCTGCAATTGACCAAGTTCATGGTCATCGAGACGATCGCGGCCCTGCTGATGCTGGCGATCTTTATTCCCTTGGCCCGGCGGATCGCCCGGGGCGGCCCGCCGCGGGGCAAACTTTGGAATTTCTTCGAGGCCATGTTGATCTTCCTGCGCGATCAGGTAGCCCGGCCGGCCATTGGGCGCAAGGACGCGGACCGGTTTCTGCCCTTCATCTGGACGGCCTTTTTTTTCATTTTGTTCTGCAACCTGCTGGGCCTAGTGCCGTGGATGGGCTCGCCCACCGGCGCGCTGGGATGCACCGCGGCCCTGGCCTTGGTCGCGTTCGTCGTAAGCATTGGGGCGGGTGTCAGACGCTTCGGGCCCGTGGGCTACGTCCTGGGCCAAGTGCCCAAGATGGAACTTCCGTTGGCACTGGCCATTTTCCTCTATCCGATGCTCCTGGTCATTGAGTTGCTCGGCATCGCGATCAAACATTCCGTGCTGGCCATTCGTCTTCTGGCGAACATGTTCGCCGGCCATCTGGTGCTGGCCGTGATTTTGGGTTTTATCGCCCAGACGGCCGGAATGGCGGTCTGGTACGGCGTGATGCCGGCCAGCGTGTTCGGCGCCGTCGCGCTCAATCTGTTGGAACTGCTCGTGGCGTTCCTTCAGGCGTATATATTCGCGTTCCTTTGGGCCCTGTTCATCGGCATGGCCATACACCAGCATTGACTTTGTAGGGTGGGCATCGCCCACCAAAGACAGACAAGAATGTCTGTCCTCCTAGGTTTTGTCCTTTTGGTGGGCGGTGCCCACCCTACCGGCTTTCTCAAGAGTAAGGAGAGATTTCACGTGAACAAGTTCTGTAAAACGGCCGTGTGGTGCATCGTGATACTCTTGGTTGTCTCGCCCGCCTGGGCCCAAGATCCGGCCGAGGGCGACAAACCCGCGACGGATGCGGCCGCTCCGGCGAATGCCGCTCCGGCGGATGGCGCTCCTACGGATGGCGATCCCACGGTTAAATCGGCCGTTCCGGCCGGTACGATGCTGTTGGGCGCCGCGTTCGGCGCCGGCATGGTCATTCTCGGCGCGGGCTACGGCATCGGCAAGATCGGCTCCTCGGCCGTCGAGAGCATGGCCCGGCAACCCGAGGTGGCCGGCAGCATCCAAATGGCCATGGTCATCGCGGCCGCGTTGATCGAAGGTGCCACCTTCTTCGCGCTGGTGGTCTGCTGGTTGGCCTGATAGGTGTAGCACGCAAGGCGACGAGATGATGTTCAAGCAATTCGCGCTCCGAATGGCCGTCGGCTCGGCCGTGGCGGTCTTCACCACGGGCATGGCCCAGGCCGCCGCTCACGGTGAAACGGCCGCCACCGAGGCGGGCCCGTTGTATTGGCAAAACGACTTGGCCATTTACACGGCCCTGGTCTTCATCGTCCTTCTGCTGGTCCTCTGGCGGTTCGCCTGGGGGCCGATCGCCGACGGGCTCGCGCGGCGCGAAAAAGGCATCGCCGGCCAGATCAGCGAGGCGGAGGCGGCCAACCGCGACGCCAAGCAACTGCTGATCGACTATCAACAAAAACTCGACGCGGCCGGCGAGGAAGTCCGCCGCTTGCTCACCCAGGGACGCCGCGACGCCGAGCAGTCGGCCCGCCAAATCGTCGATGAGGCCCGCGGCCAGGCCAAGGTCGAGCACCAACGCGCGTTGGCCGAGATCGATCAGGCCACCACCGGCGCGCTGTCCGAATTGGCCGCCAAAAGCGCGGAGTTGGCCGTCGGGCTGGCCGGAAAAATTGTGAAAGCGGAGTTACGGCCGGGAGACCACGCCGAACTGGTCAACCAAGCCGTGGCCGACTTCACCACCGGAAAGAAGGCAAAGTAGGAGTCAGGGACCAGGAGTCAGGGACCAGGAGTCAGGGGGCAATAATTGGACAAGGTTAGCCGTAGCCGTAGGATGCGTGCTTGCACGTATCGCTTCGATGCAACATGATACCAACCCGAAGCGCAAGCGAGGACAAAGAACAAAACGGTTCTGTTACCCTCGCTCGCGCTTCGGGTTAGTATGAGGATTCGTGAAGAAACATTCCGGTGCGAGTGCAAGCACTCTACCCTTGCGGAAATAGCGCGAAACCATGGCCGACGACAACCTAGCACGCGATGCTCAGCAAGTCGCCCAGATGGAGGCCGACGTCGGTCGGCTGCACATCGGCGCGGTCTACGCCGAGGCGTTCTTGGCCGCGGCGCAAGCGGCCGGCGCAACCGACGCGATGGTCGACACGTTCGACGCGGTCGTGGCCGACGTGCTCGATCCGTTTCCCGAGTTCGAGCGGGTCCTCGCGTCGATCCTGATCTCGCACGAAGAAAAGATCGCCCTCTTGGACCGCGTCTTCGGCCCGCGCGTGCCGCCATTGTTTCTCAATTTTCTCAAGGTCGTCTCGCGTCACGACCGGATGGACTGTCTTCGAGCAATACACGCCGAAGCCCACTCGCTTCACGACAAGCTTCGCCACCGCGTGCAGGTCGAGCTGGTCACGCCCGTGGCGGTCGACGACGCCGCGGCCGACCGCCTGGCCGCGCAACTTACCGAGCTGATCGGCGGCGAGCCGATCGTCACCCGCCGGGTTGATCCCGCGTTGATCGGCGGGGCGACGATCCGCGTGGGCGACACGATTTACGACGGCTCGGTCGCCACCCAACTACGAAACCTGTGTCAGCAAATGATCGACAGGAGCGCTGATGAAATTCAAAGCCGACGAGATCGCTTCCGTTATCCGGCATGAGATCGAACAATACCAATCGAAGATCGACGTCCGCCAGGTCGGGCGGGTGCTCGAGGTGGGCGACGGCATTGCGCGCGTCTACGGACTGTCCGACGTCATGTCGGGCGAAATGGTCGAATTCCCCGGCGGAGTGAGCGGGCTGGCCTTCAACCTCGAGGAAAACTCCGTCGGCGTCATCATCCTCGGCGACTTCCTCCAAATCAGCGAGGGCGACGAAGTCCGCAGCACGGGCAAACTGCTGAGCGTGCCGGTGGGCGACGCCGTGCTCGGCCGCGTGATCGACCCCCTGGGCAATCCGCTCGATGGCAAGGGCCCGGTGGCCACCACCCAGCGCCGATTGGTCGAGGAAATCGCCGTCGGCGTGGCCGATCGCCAGCCGGTCAACCAACCACTCCAGACGGGCATCAAGGCGATCGACGCCATGACGCCCATCGGCCGCGGCCAGCGTGAGTTGATCATCGGCGACCGCAAGACGGGCAAAACGGCCATCTGCGTCGACACGATCATCAACCAGAAGCAGACCGGCGTGAAGTGCTTCTACGTCGCGATCGGCCAGAAGGAATCGACCGTCGCCGGGCTGATCGACGTTTTGCACAAGTACGGCGCGATGGACTACACCACGGTGATCGTCGCCGGCGCGTCCGATCCGGCCCCGCTGCAATACATCGCTCCCTACGCCGGCTGCGCGATGGCCGAGTATTTCATGTTCAAGGGCCAGCACGCCCTGATCATCTACGACGATCTGTCGAAACAGGCCACCGCCTATCGCCAGCTTTCGTTGCTCATGCGGCGACCGCCCGGACGCGAGGCCTACCCGGGCGACGTGTTTTACTGCCACAGCCGGCTCTTGGAACGCGCGGCCAAGCTGAACGACAAGCTGGGCGCGGGGTCGCTGACCGCCCTGCCGATCGTCGAGACGCTCGAAGGCGAAGTGTCGGCCTACATCCCGACGAACGTCATTTCGATCACCGACGGGCAGATTTACCTTCAGCCCGACTTGTTCTTCGCCGGCCAGCGCCCGGCCATGAACGTGGGCATTTCCGTGTCGCGCGTCGGCGGCAAGGCCCAGGTGCCGGCGATGAAAAAAGTGGCCGGCGGCTTGCGTCTGGACTTGGCCTCGTTCCGCGAACTCGAGGCGTTCGCCCAATTGGGCACCGATTTGGACGCGGCCACGCAATCGCGGCTGGATCGCGGCTATCGCATGACCGAATTGTTGAAGCAAGGCCTTTGCAAACCGCTGCACGTGACCGACCAGGTCATGGTCATCTTCGCCGGCACCCGCGGCTGGCTCGACCGGGTGCCCGTCGCGCGAGTCGCCGAATGGGAAAAAGGATTTTTGGAATTCGTCCACGCGCAAAAACAGGCCTTCTGGCAAAAACTCACCGACGAAGGCCAGATGACCGAAGACCTCGTCGCCACCCTGGAACAGACGCTCCGCGAGTTTGAAAAGATCTTCCTTCCCAAGCAGACAACCACCGAGGAAAAGACCGTTACGGCATAAATCGTATGAACAAGATCGACGTTTGCCTCGAAGGGGCATTTGAACAGGACACCGACGCTTGCCCCGAAGGGGCATTGGTTCGCCCAGCCCAGGGCAACGCCCTGGGGACACCTGGGGACACGGCAGATCATGTATTCACGCGAGAAGCCCCGAAGGGGCATTGGTTCGCCCAGCCCAGGGCAACGCCCTGGGGACAAAGTGCGACAACAAGTTACGTTGTCGGGCCAACGGCCCAATCGTTCGTAACGCGGTCTGACGAAACGGTTGGCCCGTTGGGCCGAAACCATTCGGAATGGATTCCAGTCCCCAGGGCGTTGCCCTGGGCTGGGAGAACGAGGGGTCTTCGGCCCGAAACCTGTCCCCAGGGCGTTGCCCTGGGCTGGGGAAAACGAGGGGCCTTCGGCCCGGAAAGAACGGCCAATAAAGACAAAAACGTGTTCGCATAAACGGCGCAACAACATCACCGCGGGCTCCCGCCCGCGGCTATGACGAGGATCTCAGATCTCAAATTTGAAATTTGAAATCTCCGACTTGCGACACCCCCTTTCACACTTCACACTTCCTACTTCACACTTCTTAGTCATGGCCAAAGCCCGAGCCCTCGATCGCCGACGCAAGTCGATCCGCGGCATCCGCAAGATCACGCGGACGATGGAGTTGATCTCCACGGCCCGATTCCGCCGCGCGATGCAACGGGCCACAGCCGCCGCGGATTACACCGAGCGGATCACGAAGCTCGTGGCCGATCTGGCGCATAGCGGCCTTGAGGTCACGCATCCGTTGTTGGAGCCGCGGGCCGAAACGCGCCGCGCGTTGCTTCTGGTCCTCTCGGCCAATCGCGGCATGTGCGCGGGCTACAACGGCAACATCGTCCGGCTGGCGTCCGCGCGGTTCAAGGAACTTCGCAAGGACGTGCCCGAGGTGCGACTGGAAGTCTCGGGCAAGCGGGGCATTTCGGCCTTTCGGTTCCGAAAAACCCCTCCGGACGAAGCGTTTCTCCAGTTCGAAGACCGGCCGGCCTATGACGAAGTCGAACTGCTCGCCAACCGCTACTTGGACGACTTCCGCGCGGGCCGGATCGATCGGTTGGACGTGGCCTACACCAAATTCGAGAGTTTCTCGCGCCAATCGGCCGTGGTCGAAACGCTGCTCCCGTTGGCCCGGCCCGAGGAGAACAACCGCAACCACCGCACGTCGGCGGCCGAGACGTTTTACGAATTCCTGCCGTCGGCCGAGAGTCTGTTGGAGGAAGTCGTGCCGATGAGTTTCCGGGTGCGGCTGTTCAAGTGTTTTTTGGACGCGGCGGTGAGCGAGCAGATCGCGCGAATGATCGCCATGAAAGCCGCCACCGAAAACGCCGACACGATGATTAGCAACCTGTCGATGGCCTACAACCGAGCCCGCCAGGGACAAATCACCGGCGAGTTGCTTGAGGTGATCAGCGGGGCGGAGGCGTTGAATGGGTGAACAGTAGTCGGTAGTCGGTAGTCAGTAGTCAGGCAGGTGATAGCCGCGGGCGGAAGCCTGCGGAAAGGACAAACAAACGTAAGATGCGTGAAAAACACGCATCGATTCATTTTCGAAACACGAGCACACCACCGCATCATGTCCACGACTGGAAAAAGCGAGGCCCCGCAGGCCGCGAAAGAGAAGAACATCGGCCGCGTGACCCAGGTCATCGGCTCGACGTTCGACGCCGAATTCCCCGAAAAACACATGCCCGCCATTTATAACGCGGTCAAGATCGAGTCGGAACGCAAGGGCGCGAAGCTCAGCCTGGTGGGCGAGGTGCAGCAGCATCTCGGCGGCGGGCGCGTTCGCTGCGTTGCCCTGGGAAGCACCGACGGCATGGTTCGCGGGATGGACTGCCTCGACACGGGCTCGCCGGTCACGGTGCCGGTGGGCAAAGCCACGCTCGGCCGCGTGTTCAACCTGATCGGCGAAACGGTCGACGGCCGCGGACCGATCGACGTCAAGGAGCGTTGGCCCATCCACCGCGAACCGCCGCTGGTGACCGATCTATCCACCCAGACCGAAATCTTCGAGACGGGCATCAAGGTGATCGACCTGTTGACGCCCTTTGTCCGCGGCGGCAAGGCGGGTCTGTTCGGCGGGGCGGGGCTTGGCAAAACCGTGATCCTCACCGAGCTGATCGCGCGAATCGCCAGCGGCCACGGCGGATACAGCGTCTTCGCCGGCGTGGGCGAGCGGACCCGCGAGGGAAACGACCTCTGGCTCGAAATGCAGGAATCGAAAATCGGCCAGACGGGCCGCTCGGTGCTCGACCAGACGTGCATGGTCTTCGGCCAAATGAACGAGCCGCCCGGCGCCCGATTGCGCGTGGCCTTGTCCGCGCTGACCATGGCCGAGTACTTCCGCGACTCGCTCGGGGCCGACGTGCTGTTGTTCATCGACAACATTTTCCGCTTCTCGCAGGCGGGCAGCGAAGTGTCCGCGCTCTTGGGCCGCATGCCGTCGGCCGTGGGTTATCAGCCGACGCTGGCCACCGAGATGGGCGCGCTGCAGGAGCGGATCACCTCGACGAGCAAGGGCGCCATCACGTCGGTCCAGGCCGTCTATGTGCCGGCCGACGACCCGACCGACCCGGCCCCGGCCGCCGCGTTCAGCCAGTTGGACGCCTTCATCTATCTCGAACGATCGATCTCCGAAAAAGGCATCTATCCGGCCGTCGATCCGCTGGCGTCGTCCAGCCGCGTGCTCGACCCGCAGTACGTCGGCGAGCGTCACTACGCGATCGCCCGACGAGTGCAAATAACGCTGCAGCGCTACCGCGAATTGCAGGACATCATCGCCATCCTCGGCGTGGACGAACTGAGCGAAGAGGATAAGCTCACGGTCCACCGCGCGCGGCGGATCGAGCGGTTCCTCTCGCAGCCGTTCCTCGTGGCCGAGGCGTTCACCGGCAAGCCGGGCGAGGTGACCCCGCTGGAAGACACGATCCGCAGCTTTGAAGAGATTGCCGACGGAAAATGGGACCACCTGCCCGAACAGGCCTTCATGTACGTCGGCCCCATCGAGCAAGCGGCCGAACAGGCCGGTAGTCGGTAGTCGGTAGTCGGTAGTCGGAATCGTTTAATCCCTAATCCCACTTCACACTTCCCACTTCACCCTTCACCCTTCCTCCCATGCTTCGCTCCATCACCGTCACGCCCGAGAAAACGCTCCGCGACACGCCGGCCGAGTTTGTCAGCGTCACGTTGGAAGACGGCGAGTTGGGCATCGCGCCCGGCCACGCCCCCATGCTGGGCCGGCTGGGCAGCGGCGAGATGCGGATCACCACCTCGGGCAAGACCGACCGCTACTACGTCGAAGGCGGTTTCGTCGAGGTGTTGGACAACGTTGTGTCGGTCCTCACCCCGCGGGCCGTGCCCGCCGGGGAACTCGACGAAAAAGTGGCCGTCGAACAACTGGAAACCGCCCTGGCCCGCCCGGCGACCTCGCCCGAACTCATGGCCGCCCGCGACGAAGCGGTCCGCCGCAGCCGCGCCCTGTTGCACGTCGTGCGCCGCGGCAACTTGTAGGGTGGGGCGACGCAAACCGAATTCTCACCGGGCCCGAACCGTCCCTCGCGTTTCCCCACAATCCACGTTGAATCACCAAAACGCGGTTTGCGTCGCCCCACCAGTACTTCTCCTCCTCCGTGCCTCCGTGGTGAAAAAACCCGCTACGCCTCCGGTTCCACGCGGAATTCGTCCTTCTCGCCGCCTCGGAGACGGAGTCGCGGTTTTTCGAGCGCCACCGTCGTGTTCGCCGCGACGGACCGCGTGATCCACGTGTTCGAGCCGATCACCGCGTCGTGGCCGATGACCGTTTGCCCGCCCAGGAGCGTCGCGTTCGCGTAGATCACCACGCGGTCCTCGATCGTCGGGTGGCGTTTGTGCCCGCGAACCAGATTGCCTTCGGCGTCGGTCGAGAAGCTCAGCGCGCCGAGCGTCACGCCTTGATACAGCTTGACCCATTCGCCGATCTCGCACGTCTCGCCGATCACGACGCCCGTGCCGTGGTCGATGAAGAAATAGCGCCCGATCTTCGCGCCGGGATGGATGTCGATGCCCGTGCGTCCGTGAGCCCATTCGGTCATCATTCGAGGGATGAGCGGCACGTCGAGCAGATGCAACTCGTGCGCCAGGCGATAGACCGTCACCGCCTCGACGCCCGGATAGCAGAAAATCACCTCGTCTAGCGACTTGCAGGCCGGGTCGCCGTCGTAGGCCGCCTGGACGTCGGTCGCCAGCACCTCGCGGATCGCCGGCAATCGCGACAGAAACTCATACGCCTTGGCCTGACCGATCGCCTCGAACTCGGACTTCTGCTCGGCGCTGCACGAGCGGGTCTTGCCCGCCGCGTGGCAAACGGCCCGGGCGATCTCCTGCGAGAGCGTCTCGTGGAGCCCGTCGACCAGGTCGCCCACGTGATAGATGACGTTGCCGGCGTGCAGGCCGCTCCGCCGCCGATAGCCCGGATAGAGAACCTCCTTGAGATCCTCGGTGGCCGTGATCACTTTTTCATAACTCGGCAGCGGGCAATGGCCCAGGTGGTTGATCGTGGCAATATCGACGTAGGTTTGCACAATCCGGTCGGTGAGTTCCGGAAGGGATTCCTTGATTTTCATGTCGCCGTCCATCATCGCTCAGTCCTAGTAGAAAAAGTAGCCCGTAGCCCGTAGGTCAGGCTGTGCCTGACAATCATCCACCAACGGTTGTCAGGCACAGCCTGACCTACGGAAACGTCATAAGGAACCTCACGCGGAGCGTGAGAAATACATAGCAAGCTGTAGGCCGGGTCAAGACCCGGCGGAAATGGACTCGGGTGTCTCACCTCGCCATCGCGAAACAATCGCGCCAACGAGTGTTCCCAAATAACCACTCACGCTGAGAAATAAGAGCGTTATCACAATACAGTACACCACGACCACGGAGGCATACTTGGGCGGCTCGCGAACACATACGACCCAAAGCCACACTACGTAAGCTCCCGACACCAACGCGCCAACCGCAAGCCCCGCTCGGGTTCCGAGCACGACCGTGCGGCGTCGGGCATCGCGTATCAACAAAGCCACGGCATACCCTGCCAATGCTCCCATCAAACCGCCGATCGGAAACGAACATGAGGCACATATACGAATCCATGTATTGGGTGGTTCGCCGTGGAGACCGTATCGCATTTCGCCGTTCAGATACGCCGCGAAGAGCGTGGCAGCCGCAAAAACACAAATACCGCCCAAGGCGCCGTAGGCGAGCCAGTCCTTGGGCAAGGTCTCGGACCGAAGGAACCTGAGAATCACGGCGTAAACAAAGAACGCCGCCACTCCAATCAACGGAGGGGCTAGCGCCAGCACTACACACCCCAGCGTAGCCGCACAAATAACAACAATGGGCGATCTCGACTTCATCATCCCCTTATAACCGTGTCAAAAGATAGTGTCAAGTTTCCTAAACCTCCGACGGCCACCATACTTATCGCAACCATGCGACCTCATCGGACCGTGCCGCACACGCCCAAGCGGCCTACTGCTGGTTCACAGCCGCGCCACTTCACCTACCCCGCTCCTGCCGGTAGAATCGGAGGATACATTATGAGATTTTGAGGCGTGCGCGACACTTCGCGGGCTTCCACCCGTGGCTAGGATTTTTTGACCTCAACCCCCGTCCCTCGCCCCCCGACCCCCATCCCCAACTTTTCCCCATGAACCTCCTGATTATCGGTGGCGGCGGACGCGAGCACGCCCTGGCTTGGAAACTGGCCCAAAGTCCCCGCGCGGACCGGGTGTTCGTCGCCCCGGGCAACGCGGGCACGGCCGAGGACGCCGAAAACGTCCCCCTCGCCGCCGAAGACACGGCCGGGCTGATCCAATTCGCCAAGCAGAACGACGTCGGGCTCACGGTCGTCGGGCCCGAGGCTCCGCTGGCCGCCGGCCTGGTCGATGCCTTCCAGGACGAGGGTCTCCGCGTGTTCGGCCCCAGCAAAGCGGCCGCCGAACTCGAAGCCAGCAAGGTCTTCTGCAAGGATCTGCTGCGCAAGGCGGCCGTTCCCTCGGCCGACTACCAGACGTTCTCCGATGCCCGCCAGGCGTTTTATTTTCTCCAGAACCGCGAGGACACGCCCGTGGTGGTCAAGGCCGACGGACTGGCCGCGGGCAAGGGCGTGATGGTCTGCCGCGGACGCGAAGAGGCGCTGGAGGCCGTCGGATTGATCGCCCAGCAACGGGCCTTCGGCTCGGCGGGCAACCGCCTGGTGATCGAAGAGCGGCTCGACGGCCAAGAGGCCAGCGTCCTGGCCATTACCGACGGGCGGACCATCGTCACCCTCCAGCCGGCCCAGGACCACAAGCCGGCCTTCGACGGCGACACGGGCCCCAACACGGGCGGAATGGGCGCCTACTGCCCCGCCCCGCTCGTCACGGACGAGCAGCTCCAATGGATCGAAGAACACGTCCTGGTGCCCACCGTCCACGCCATGCAACGTGCCAAGCGGCCGTTCTCCGGCGTGCTCTACGCGGGCCTGATGATGACCAACCAGGGTCCCAAGGTGCTCGAATACAACGTGCGATTCGGCGATCCCGAGTGCCAGCCGCTCTTGATGCGGCTGAAGACGGACTTGTTGGACGTGCTCGAAGCGACGGTCGATCGGCGGTTGGACGAACTCGAACCGCTCGACTGGGATCCGCGGCCGGCCGTGTGCGTCGTGATGGC
>DATECS010000242.1:0-5510 GCA_035286785.1 Thermoguttaceae bacterium
TTTTGGGCCGCCGCCCTTTTGTTTTGCCCGTGGGGAGTTGTATTCATCTCGCTCCGCGAGATGTCGCTTAGAAACTGCGTCAGAACAACTTGATCGAAATCAAAAATTGCTCAAGAGACTAAGGAACACTGATTCTCGCTAATTCCCACTGATTATTTTCATTAGTGCCGATCAGTGCAAATCAGTGTTCTTCAAAAAATAGTCAACTTATACTGACGCGACTCCTTAGCCTTCCGGGGTTTCGACATTCATAGATTCCTCTCGCGGAGCGAGAGGATTACGGGCCGCGGATGGTGGGGCGTCGATCGGCACGATTTTCTTTTCTTCTTCGGGGATCTGGAGGGTGGCCTTCCGCTCATCGCGGGCGCCTTGGGCCGTTGTGACGGTTGCGGTACACTCAGGTGGCTTGTCTTTTGAAATAATTGTGCAAAGCACGTTGAAATTCGTTGCGGTGTTGGGACGTAGTGAATCTATTTTCCACGTCAAGCGATTGCCTTCGCGCGTGAAGCCTTCAGTGGCATCAGTTGGCACGAGCGCGGAATTGACCGTGTAGTTGATTTTCACATCGGTCAAGGGAAGGTTGCCCGAGTTGAAGATCCTAATCAGAATCGGCACCTGCCAAACCCTTGGTGGCGCATCACTACCAGATTCGGTGAACTGATTCATCTTTGCCGTCTGGCCCACCACAAAGGACAAACCTACCCGTGCATCAGGCTGCTGAGCACCTCTGCCTTGTTGCTTCCGCCAGGGCGAGGTGCTGGTTTTGGGCCAGAGGGGATCGTTTGGCGGGAATTCCGTCAGGATGGCGTTGAGGGCCTCGCTCAATTTTTTGTCGTCGCCTTCGACGGCGTCTTTGGCCCAGAGGAGGAAGGCTTTTTCATTGGTTAATTGTCTCACGCTGTTGCGAAGGCGTTGCCGGTCGGTTTCGTCATTCGCGCCGAGGCTGATGTAAGCGAGCATGGCTCGGCGGAGCGGGTCGTGGATCGTTTTGCGCAACTCGACCGACAGGGTCGGCCACGAGGCTTTGAGATTCTTTGTAGTGTCACTACCACCGTCAATAATCATGGTATGACCATCATTAATAATGTTAGTCTCAAGGCTTCCAAGCAGATTTCGAAGGTTTTCGGTCAGCAGATACGTCGCCTCGGGCCGCACGGGCGATTTGGGGTCGTCGGCGTAGTCGGCCAGAAGCGTCAAGAGTCGTTCGTCACGCGGCGAGAGTTCCAACGGTCGTTTGGGCGGTGGACCAAAAAATCGCACAAAGTGGATTTCACTCGGCGAAATGACCCGGAGATACTCTAGGGCAGTTTGGCGATCGAGTGGCGGGGTTCGGGCAATCTTATCGCGTAGCACCGCGGCGAATGTTTCGGCCGAGGGGTCGGTGGCCAACAGCGTCCAAAGGGCCGTTTGGGACGATTCCCACGGTAGGTTGCCGTTGATGAGTTCGGCCAGGGCGGGCGTGGCGTCGACCGCTTTGGGGCCCAGTTGGCGGAGCGTGTTCAGGACGAAGATGCGGCTTTTCTCATTGCCCTCTTTCAACTCGCCGCAAAGGGCCGCCACGCCGTCGGTCGGCGGGATGGTGTCGGCGAAGCCGTTTCCACCATGTTCGTCGTGTCCACAGAAGGCCGCCATGGCCGCGCTGCTCATCCGTCCGACATCCGTCTTGAGGGCGCTGGAGTAGCCGCATTCTCGCGTCAACCGAAGAATTGCCTCCGCGGCGTTTTTGCCGTGCCCCCGCGCTCCGAAGGAGGCCAGGGCGCGGATGGCCTCGATGCGGCGGGCGGGGCTTAGCTCGGTTTCGAGACTGGTTTTCCATTCGGCGAAGGTGCGGCCTTCGTAGCGGAGCGCCGGGGCGGTCGGTTTGGCCGACATGGACACGAGCGGCCCGCCTGACGCGACGAGGTCCGCGCCGTCGAGAAACACGCGGTCGCCGGGCAGGAGTTGGTAGTTGGTGGCCGTGTCGCGGCCTTCGGCAATCGCGCCGAAGTCGATCGCTAGAACGGTGTTCTTGTCGTTGGCTATCGGACGAGCGAGCCAGATTTTGGTCGTTGGAAGGACGCGGAGGCCTCGAAGCTGGGCCACGGCGTCCAGAACGGTTTCCTTGCCCGTGTTCGGCACGCGGAGAACGCTGTCGCCTTTGTCTTTCGCGCGGACGATGACGTAGTAGACCTTGCTGTTGTACGAGGAGACTTCGACCGAGACGTCGGGCGAGTCCAGGTACTTGGAAAGCTGCTTGTCGATTGCTTGTTTGATGTCGACCAGGGTCTTGCCCGCCACGTGAACCGAGCCGTATTTTCGGAGATTGATGGTTCCATCGGGACCGACGAGATAAGCGCCCTCGACCGGCGGGAGGCCGCCCGCGCGGGCCAGCGTGACGGCGACCTCGGGCTGGGCGAGAACTACGGATAGTTTCTTGGTGACGGCCGCTTCGGCCTCGTCGAGGGTCATGCCGCCGACGTTGACCTTGCCATAGGCCGGGCCGAGGTGGATCACTCCGTCGGCCTCGATCAGGTAGTAATTGTCAATGGGCTGGTCCACCAGTGCGCCTACAACTTTGATTTGCAGCACGTCCCACGCGGCAAGTCGATACGGCAGTTTGGGGACCAGTTTCATGATTTCGAGCCGGAGGATGTCGGGCGGCTCGACGCGGTAGGTGGGGAGGCTGATCATGGCGCCTTCGTGGGGGCGGGCGTCCGAGCCGCGCCCGTCAGGAAGCGGTGGCGTAGGCTCGGCGTTGGGATTTTTGGCGGGGCGTCCGCTCCCTAACGGTCGCGGCTCGGTTTGGACCGGGGAAAGCAGCTCGGATGGCGATTCCTCCGGCGGCAGGGGCACCTCGGCAGGCGTCTTGGCCACCAGATCGACGCGGATGAGGCAGAAGGCGACGAGCGCCGCGGCCAGGACGAGGAGGATGGTTTTTTTCATGATCGAATCCTTTGCGGTTGAGGGATTCAGGAGGCGTTGGACCCGGGCCGTGAGGTTCCAGCGGCTCATGGCGGGGTGGCAGGAGCCGCCGCCGAGCGAGGATTCGGCCAGGGCGAGCAGCGTGCGGGCGTAGTCCGTGTGTTTTCGCTCGCCGGCGACGGCCGCTTCGTCGCAGGCCCATTCGGCCGCCTCGTCGAAGCGCCGCACGGCCCGCCAGGCGACCGGATTGAACCAATGGGGGAGCGCGGCCAGACGCATCGCCAGGGATTTCCACACGTCGCCTCGTTGGTAGTGGGCCAGTTCGTGGCGCATGATGCTCGCGCGGGCCGACGGCGCGAGCGACGACCAAAGGGCGGCCGGGACGACCAGTTCATAGCCGTCGGGCCAGCGGCACAAGAGCGGGCCCAGGTTGTCGGTGAGCCGCAGCGGGATGTCGCGCGTGACGCCGTGCTCGGTCAGGAGGGCCCGCCATTGATGGAGCGAGGCCTCGTCGGGCGCAAGCGCCGTGGACATGCGGCGGATCGACCGGACGTAGCCGGCCAGCCAGCGGAGCAGGGCCACGAACAGGCCGGCGGCCCAGGCGGTTGCCAGCGTCAGGCCCCAGGGAATTGAAGAGAACGCCGCGGAAAGAGAGAAGCCGCTCCGGGCCGGCGCCGTCGCTCGTTTGGGAGGCGTAGCGACAACGATTTTTTCCGGCGTCGAAGCGGCTTTGTGGGCGAGGGTCGTCTTAGGTGGTGTAGACGCCTCGCCGAAAAGAGGTTTGTTGGGTTCGATACGCGAGTCCGGCAAATTTGGTTCGTGCGGTGGCGGGGAAAATTTCGCGGGTTGTTCGGCAATTTCGACTAAAGTTTTCGTATTGGCGCGATTCTCGCTTGACGCAAGTGGACCGACGATAGGCTCTTCGCCCCTGGACGCGATTTCTTGTGGTTCGGTCTGGTTTTCGCTTGAAGGAACAGAAACCATGCTTGGCTGTGTTGCCGCATCTTGGGTCGGTTCAATGTCTTGCGACTTTTTCGAGGTTGAGGCCGACGCGATTTCACTGCGGTCGGCCGTGGGCTCGTACCAGGGGACGGCCACCGGCATTCGGACGAACAACCAACCGACCAGAAGCACGAAGCACCACGCGGCCCGATGCACGCGCGGCGATCGGACGCGGGCCAGTCGCAGCGCAAGGGCGGCCATCGCGGCCGCGGCCGTGAGATACAACGTCGTGCGTCCCAGCTCGACGAGCCACAGTGAGAGGATCTCGTTCATGATCAACCTCCGCCCTGGTCACATGGAGAAATGAAACGCATTTCTTTTAGGAACCACGGATGGACACAGATAAACACAGATAGATCTCAGGAACGCTCCGCACGTCCCACAACCTCTATATCAATCAAAATCTGTGTTCATCTGTGTCCATCTGTGGTTCCATTTTTAGGGTTACTTACTCGGCAAGTTTTTTTCGGCTTCGTCGATCAAACGGCGGAGTTGGGCGATTTCCTTGGGGGTCAGCGAGCGGTCCTCGACCAGATGGGCCACCAACGGGACCACGCTGCCGCCGCTGACGCGTTGGAGCAGCAAGTCGAGCTGGCCGGCGCTGACCTGTTGTTGGCTGACGGCCGCGCGATAGCGGGCGGGTCGGTCCGTGCTGCGGCGGGCGAGGCCTTTGTCGACCAGACGATTGAGCCGGGTCTGGACCGTGGTGTAGCCGATTTTTCGGCCCAGAGCCTGATGCGCTTCGGAGATCGTTGCCGCTCCCTGGCGCCAGAGGGTTTCCAAGATTTCCATTTCCCCGGCCGACACGCGTCGGCCTGCGCGTTTTTTCGCCATCGTCACCACCTCCTTTACTACGGGTGTCATAGCCGCATTTTATGACGTGCGTAGTAATTGTCAAGGGCGGTTTGGCGGTTTTCTTTGGGATTTTTTGGGGGACCACGAGAGGATTCACCACGGAGGCACGGAGTTGGTTCACCGTTCGCTCTCGAGAGATGGAACCACAGATGGACACAGATAAACAGGCTTCGTTGAAACCCTACGCGATGGGTGCCTGGGCCATAGCGCAGCGGTGGCCCAGATGCCATGAAAACTGGGCCCTCGCTTCGCTCGTTCCCAGGCACCCACACTGGAATTAAGAGGGTTTCAACAGAGCCAGATAAACACAGATTTCTACAATTTATCTGTGTTTATCTGTGTCCATCTGTGGTTCCCAACTCCGTGTCCCCCGTGGTGAGATAAATGGGCCGGCTATCCGGCGAGTTCGTTGGAGAGCGTGGGAAGCGGGTCGGCGACCGTGAGGCCGATTTGACGCAGGAAGGTGGCGAGGAGGGGGTAGCCTGTGTCGGTCAGGATCGACTCGGGGTGGAATTGTAGGCCGACGATGGGAAGGCGGCGATGGCGGACGGCCATGATTGCGCCGTCGTTGGCGCGGGCGGAGATTTCCAGGCATTCAGGAAGCGTTGATTCGTCGGCGACCAGGGAATGGTAGCGGGCGGCGGTGATCGTCGGAGAAAGTCCGGCGAAGATGCCGCAGCCGTCGTGGTGGATTGTCGAGGCGCGGCCGTGGACGGGCTCGGCGGCGCGGACGAGGCTGCCGCCCAGGGCCT
>DATECS010000243.1:0-11079 GCA_035286785.1 Thermoguttaceae bacterium
CCCGCCGCTTGGCTCGCGGCGTGCCGATGTTCACGTCGGTTTGGGTCGACGCGCTCGTGCAGGCCGGACGACTCACGCCTTTTCAAGCGGCCGAGATCAACACTCAACGCGGCGAGCAGCTTCACGCCGGTCCCTATGTACTGTTTCGCAAGCTCCCGGGCCTGGGTTATGCCGACGTGTACGAAGCGAGCCACGTCGAAACGGGATCGGTGCGGCGATTGGCCGTCTTCACCGTTTCGGACGATCGAGCGGAAGAAACGGCCCGACGACTCGAAGGGCTCGTTGCGGCGTCCGTTTCGCTGCCGCGTGAGGGGATTGCGCCGATGGAAACCGCCGGTCACGACGGGACACGACTCTGGGCCGCCTGTGACGCGCCTTGTGGATCGTCGGCCGCCGAGTGGATGATTCGTCACGGCCGTTTTCCGGCCGACGCCGTGTTGGAAATCGCGCGGCGCATGATGCCGGGCCTGATTGCACTCGAAAAGGCCGGCCTGTGTCACGGCGATCTTCGCGCCGCGACCCTGCTATTGACCGGCGGCGGCGTGGGAAAGATTCCGGGCGCGTGGCTGCCGTTTCCCGGCCTTCGCGCGGCGGTCCGTCCCCGGGAAGGCTACGCCCACGCCGATCTTCCGCCCGAGGCGTTCGACGGGCTTGCTCCCGAACGGGTCCGCGACGGGACGCCGCCCGACGTGCCCGGCGAGATCTTCGCCTGCGGCTGCTTGTGGTGGCACTTGTTGACCGGACGCGATCCCTTGCCGGGCGGCGACGCGCTGACCAAACTCCAGGCCGCCCAGCAGGCCGCCGTTGCCGATCCCCAACCGCTGGCTCCCGAGGCGCCCGAGACGTTGCTGAAAGCTATCCGCCTCTGCACGCAGGCACTACCCGAAAAACGACCTCACGGCATGGCGGAATTGGCGTCGATACTTGGCCCGGCCACGCGCGAGGGCGACATGGCCCTTCGTCGTCTGCTGACGAGCCGCCTCGACCGAACCTCGCGCCGATACCCGTTCGTCGGCCGGCGCGCTATTGGCCGCCGATGGAAAATCGGGCTGGCCGTCGCCGCGGCCTGTCTGCTTATGGTATTTGTCGTCATTCGGTTGCATGGATTCGCTCGTCGAGACCGAGATGCTACTGCCGTTTTGTCCAACAATGCAAACGACACGTCCAACCTGGCATCTGTTCCCGCGCAAAAACAAACCACGACGCAAAACCGAGTCGCGAGACAAAACCGAGCTGCGACCGTGAGGGAGCGGTCTTCCGTCGCCACCGCTCCCTCACGGTCACGGCTCGGTTTTTCCGAGAAATCGCGGCTCGGTTCTTCCGAGGAATCGAAACGGCCGCCAATCACTCGGCCCAGCAACCTTTCCGAGCTGTCGACGGGTGTTTCGCCGCTGATTCTCGCGGCTGACGACCCGATGGGAATCTCTCCGGTTGCGCGTTTGCCCTTGACGGCCGGCCAACGGGTCCAAGGTCCGTCCGGCAAGCGAGCCACGCTCAACGTCGCCGCCGAGGGCCTGTCGATCGACGTGCCCGGCGTGGTTTTCGAGAACATCGACTTCGTTCGGCCGTCGTTCTCCGCACGGGCCGACTCGACTGCGCCGCCGGCCCTGCTCGTGTTGCGAGCCTCGGGCGTCGAGTTGCGAGGCTGCACGTTCCGGTCGGCCGATCCGTCGATCGACGCCGTGCGTTGGATCCATCCGTCCGCCGGCGGCGACACGGCCCTCTCCTTGCCAAGCGGCCGAGTGACGATCGATCGCTGCATTTTCCGCAACGTGGCCGCCGCGGTCGACTGCCGCGCTCGCGGCGCCGTGGCCGTGCGGTTTTCGAACGTGCTGCACCTCGGCGCCGGCCCATTGGTCCGCCTGGTCCGTTTACCCAGCCCCGACGAGCCGACGATTCTCGTGATGGACCAGACCACGCTTCGCGACGGCGGATCGCTCGTGCAGTGCAATGGCCAACCCTCCGGATCGGTCGGCAAGCTGTCGATCGAGACCAGTCGCTGCGTCTTCGCGCCTCGGCCGGGTCAACCGCTGGTCGTGCTCGCCGGCAAGTCGCCGTCCGACGCCGTGCTGAACCGAATCGTCTGGACCGGGCAAGGCTCGTTGGTCACGCCGGGCTGCCCCATTGCCGGGTTACTGAATCCGTCGGGCGAGTTGCGGGAGTTGCCCGAGGACGCGCTGGCGATCGACGGTCTGGTTCGCAGCGAAGTCGATTTCGCCGGCGATGCCGCGGGGCGGATCTCCAACAGCGCGGCCGTCCACTGGCTGGCTCCGCTGAAGTCGGACGCCTCGCCGGGCATCCACGCGGCGAATCTGCCCGAGTGATTGACGATTCTTCGCGTCCTTTGCGTCTTCGCGGTGAACCGGCTTTCAGGGCAACTCCAGATCCTGGAATTCGTACTTGAATCGCGTCGTGAAAATCCTCGCCGGCGTTTTATAGACGAACGTGTACTTCGCCGGCGAGTCTTCCAGATAGAAAAGATAGGCCACGCCGACTTCATTCTCGGTCTGCATCTTCGTCTCGAAACCTTCGTTCTCGACGCGTTTCCCGTCGGGCCCCTCGAGATAGGCCTCGTTGCTGAAAATCCACCCGCGGTGCGAGGCCAGCGCGTCGCCCGCCTCCTCGAAACGCACGCGGACCTCGATTTCCCAGATGTCGTCGTTCTTCCTCATGCCTTGAAGCGTCACCGTGGCATTGGCCACGCGCCGGCTGACGTCCTTGGCCGCCGGCAAGCCGGTGAAGCGAAACGTCTCGATCGGGCCCGGCACCAGTGCGTCGAGCGTGCCCGTCAGACGAACGATCTTTTGCACGTCGCGCGGCGGCACGGCGAACGGGATGGACAGTTTCACGGCGGTTGCCGTCGGGTTGACCGGCACTTCCAACGCCCCGAGGCGCACATCGACGTCCAATGCCGCGCCATTTTCGTCGATCGCCTGGATTTCGGTGAGCCGCTGCGTCAGCCCGATCGGCGCCAGCCGGGGTTCCCAGGCGACCACCATCCCCAAATGCAACGTGCCTTCGTTGGCCGCGTTGACCAGCCGTTTGGCGGTCAATTCGACGGGCACGAACAAAAACGGCCCCGTCTGGCAGCAGGCCCGGGTCATGGGAACCGCGCCCTCGGGACAATCGGCCAGATAGACGGCCCGTTCCGATCCAAACGGATACACGGTCAGCCCGGCCTCATCGAGCACCCGGTCCATCGCCCGCCAGAAAGGCGTTTTATTGAAATCGACCGCCACCTCGGGATCGGACGCCCGGCCGAACTGCTCGCGCGAGTCGATGATGCGGTTGCCCGTCTGACGTTCGATTTCCTTGAGCACGCGCGAGAGCTTGGCTTGCTTTTCGTGGAGCGTGACGCGCGAGGGCTCGACCGCCGCCGCGGCCAGTTTTTGTTCGAGCGCCCGGCGGACCCGACCGAGCCGCTGTCGGACTTCGGCGCTCTGCTGCGAGTCGGGCGACGGGAGCAGGGGCAGCGTCTCGGGGCCCAACTCGATCAATTTTGCCTCGGCCGCGTTTCGGGCGTCGAGTTGCGGCGCGTCGAGTTGCCGAACCAGGCGTCGAACCTCGGTCCCGTGGTCGGCCGGCGTCGACTCGGTTTGTCCGACGAAAAGGCATCCGACGATCAATAAGATTCCGGTCATGCTCTGGTTTCCTTCGTTCAGAAGCAGTGATTTTCCGTAGGGTGGGCACCGCCCACCAAAACACACAACGCTTCTCCGTGGTGGGCGATGCCCACCCTACGGGTTTTGAACAGGCTTGGCGTAGCTGCCCAAAAAGCCCGCATCATCGGCACAATCGGTCCTCATTGGGCTCCAGACCGCCCGACGTCCGACTCGACTATTTTACCCCCCGCGACGCCCCTTGGCGACCTTCGCGGAGGGCCGTTTTGCTCGTCCCCCCCGTCGGAATGCGACGTAGAATTGAGGCGTGGCGGGCAGCGATGCGTCGGCGGCCGTCGAGCCAGTTCGACGTTCTTGAGGATTTGATTTTTCGACTTTCTCCGAGGCTCCGGCGGTCATGCGAAGCGCCTTCATCGCGATCTGCCTTTCGTGCGTCGTCCTGGCCGGCACGGCCGGGGCCGCCGCGCCGCCGCCGGCCTTGGGCATGATCCAGGCCGACGTGCGTGGGCAGCGCATCGAAGGTACGCCGCTGACTTGGGACGCAAATAACGTCTATCTTCTGGGCCGCGACGGACGGCTCTGGTCGTTCAAGCCGGCCGAGGCGACCAACTTCCGCCAGATCGCCACGCGATTTCAGCCTTATTCCGTCTCGGAACTCCGCGCCGCCTTGCTCCGCGAATTGGGCAACGGCTACGAAGTGACCGGCACGGCTCATTATCTCGTCGCCCATCCCAGCGGCCAACGCGACCAATGGGCACAACGATTCGAGGATCTCTACGGGTCGTTCGTTCGATACTTCTCCGTGCGGGGTTTCACCTTGACCCAGCCGCCGTTTCCGCTGATCGGCATCGTTTGCCGCGATCGGGCCGACTTCGATCGCCATGCCGCCAAGCAAGGCATGTCGTCGGCCGCCGGGGTGCTCGGGTTTTACGACCTTGAGTCCAACCGCATCATCCTCTACGACGTTCAGCAACCCGGCGGCGGCGACGACTGGCGGCGCAACGCCTCGACCGTGATTCACGAAGCGACGCACCAGATGGCTTTTAACACGGGCGTGCATAGCCGCTATTGCCCGCCGCCGCTTTGGGTAGTCGAGGGACTGGCCACGTTGTTCGAGGCGCCCGGCGTCCACGACTCGCGAAGCACGACGCAACTGGGCGATCGGACGAATCGCGAACGATTGCGAGACTATCAGCTAGCGCTCGCCGGCAAGCACGACGGGCGCCTGCCTGCCGAGCTCACGGCGTCCGACCGGTTCTTTCAAGTTTCGCCCGCGGTCGCCTATGCCGAGGCTTGGGCCCTGACGTTCTACCTGGTCGAAACCCAATCGCGCCGATTTGCGCGCTACCTGGCTCTGACGGCGTCGCATCCGCCGTTTTCGGAATACACGGCGAAGCAGCGTCTCGGCGACTTCACGTCGGTCTTCGGCGGCGACTGGCGTCAATTCGACGCCCAGTTTGGACGGTTCATGGAAGGGGTGAAGTAATCATGCCGCAAGTGGTCTCCCCGAACACCGCCGCGCCGACTCGCCCGAGCGAAATCATCGATGCCATTCTCCGCCAACGCGAGGAATTGGAGACGTTTCTCGCCGCCCAGCGCGAACGCATGACCGGCGCCGAGTCCCGACTGGCGGGCCAGATCCGCCGCATTTCCCAGGAGTTGTCCAAGGCCCAATCGGAAATCGACCACGTGCGCGAGCAACAGGCGGCCCGCGGCGAGCAATTGGCCCTTGAGGCGGAGAGTATCGCCCAACTAATAAAAACGCTCGAAGCGGCCCAGGCCCAATGGCGAGAGAGTCAGAACCAGGCCGCCCGACAACAACGAGAATTGGCCGACGAGATCCACGCGAGTCAGGAATCGCTGACGCGCCGCTTCGACGAACTGGCCGAGCGTCAGTCGCGGGTCGCCGAGGACGAGGCCCGGCTCCACCTCGAATGGGAGAAACTCGCGTTGGTCCAGTCCCAGACCGACGAACAGGATCACGATCTAGCCGACGCGCAACGGACCCTTCGCGCCAGACTCGACGAAGCCCTGGACCGCTCGGCCGAACTCGAACGCCGGCTGCGCGAAGCGGAAGCGGCCGTGCCCACGGACGAAGACGGCGAGGACTACCGCGGCCGCTACCGAACGGCCGTCGAAAATTTGGAGCAACTGCGCGAGCGGAACGAAGAGCTGGAGAAGCAAGTCCGGCAGAGTCTTGAACAGCAAAGCGACCGTCCCGCTCCCGCGCCGGCCGCCGGCGAGGCCGACGAGCACGACGCGATCCTTTATGAAGAACGAGAAACGCTCCGACGCCTTCAGAAGGAATTGGAGGATAAACTTCGCCAGGCGGAAATTGAAATTTCGATCGAGCGCGCCGACATGGCCCGTCAACGCGTCGAAATGGAAGAAATCATGCGTCAGTTCGCCGAAACGGACGTTCCCTTGAACAGCGGCTCCTTGCCGGGTTCGGCGACCGAGGTCGAAAACGCCTCTGGGCGGCGCTGGCTGGCCCGCCTGGGCCTCAAAAAACTCGAGTAAGGCGGATATTGACCGGGCGATGCTGGTTTCCTTGGCGTCCGAGAAATGGAGGGCCACGCTCCGTCATGGCCGCAACGCTCAGACATGTCGGACCTCCAACCCACCAGATAGAAAAACCGAGCCTCGACCGTGAGGGAGCGGTTGAGTCGGGAAACAGTGCAACCGCTCCCTCACGGTCGCGGCTCGGTTTGATGCGAAAGCAGCGACGCCAAGAAGACGGCCGCCGTTTCCACCCGAAGTATCCGCGGCCCCAGTTCGATCACTTTCCATCCGGAATCACGCGCCGTCGCGACCTCCTCGTCGGTCCATCCGCCCTCGGGCCCGATCGCCGCGAGAATATCGGCTCCCGCGGCGCGCGAGGCAATCTCGCCATAATCCTTCCCGCCGCCCGGATGCGCGACCAATCGTAACGGAACAGCGGTCGATTCGGCCAGCAACTCGGGCCACGTCGCCGGTGGGGCGATTTCCATCAGCCGATTGCGTCCGCACTGCTTCGAGGCGTCGATCACCCAACGCGCCATGCGCCGCGCCGCGCCAGCGCCCGGCTCGGCGACGGATCGGGCAGTGCGCAGCGGAACAATCCGGCTCACCCCCAACTCGACCGCCTTCTCGACCAGCCAGTGTTGGCGGTCGCCCTTGGGCAGCGCCACAGCCAGCGTCATCCGGAACAGCAATTCACGGTCCACGTTTTCTCGCGTGACGATTGTCAATTCCACTTCGTCGCGGGCAATCCGAGCAATCTCGCCCGTGAATTCGACTCCGGTTCCGTCGAACAGCGTCACGCGATCGCCCGGCCGCCCTCGCATGACGTGGACCAAATGATGGGCTTCCCCGCCGACCAGCGAGGCCCGGTCCCCAGCGATCCGCGACTCCACGTAATACCGCTCGCCCATGCCGGCTTCCTGTTGATGGAACCACGAAAGACACGAAAAACACGAAAAGGAATGGTGGAATCCGGCCCTGATTTTTTCGTATCTTTCGTATCTTTCGTATCTTTCGTGGTAAAACGCTTCTGAATCAAGTTCACGTTCTGATTCTACCGATTAAGAAGAGGTGGGGGAATGGACGTTCCCCGGGGCCTCTTGGGGGATAGGATCAAACGACATGTATCCATCGCATTGGAATCTGCGTGAATCGCCGTTTCCCGCCCGGCTCGATCCTGGCGCGTTTTTTGCCAGTCCCACCCACGAAGAGGCCCTCGCCCGGCTCCACTTCCTGGTCGAACAGCACCGTTGCCTGGGCCTGTTGATAGGCGAGTCGGGCAGCGGCAAGTCACTTTTACTCGAAGTTTTCGCCCAACAGCTTCGCCGCGAAGGACGAACCGCCGCCCGAATCAGTCTTTTGGGACTGCAACCGGCCGAAATGCTCGCGCAAGTGGCGGCCGCCCTGGGCTGTTCGTCGCGCGTATCGTCCACGATCGTCGCGCATTGGCAATCCGTTACCGACCGGCTGTCCGCCTATCGTTACGAGCAGCGCGACACGGTGCTGTTGTTGGACGACGCCGATCAGGCCGACGCCGACGTGCTCACCCAGGTCGTCCGCCTGGTGCGGCTCGGCACGGCGCCCCAATCGCGTTTGACCGTGGTGCTTGCCGGCCGGCCCTCGCGCATCGGCCGATGGGGCGAGGATCTGCTCGAACTGGCCGAACTGCGAGTGGACGTTGAACCCTGGGACCAGACCGAGACCGAGCAATACGTCGCCGCGTCGCTGGCCCGGTCGGGCGCTGCCGCCAATGTGTTTGCCAAGGACGCGGTCGCCCGATTGCAGCAGTTGAGCCACGGCGTGCCTCGCCGCGTGAATCAGTTGGCCGATCTGGCTTTGATCGTGGCGGCCGGCGAAGATCTTCCTCGCATCGGCGCCGAAGTGGTCCAGTCGGTCTACGAGGAACTCTGCCCGATCGAGTCGCCTTGAGTTCGACTCGGACGTCGCGATCATCAAAAACCGAGCCGCGACCGTGAGGGAGCGGTTGCTCTTCAAAAACCTCCGCAACCGCTCCCTTACGGTCGCGGCTCGGTTTCGGTACAGTTGGCTTCGTGTTGCGACGGAGAAGCGTTCATGCCGCGCCGAATGATCATCCTTACCGACGGCTACACCCATCCCGGCTCGGCGAAAACGGCCGTTTGCGTTATTCGCTATCGTCTCGACGAAGTGGCCGCCGTGTTCGATCGACAGTGGGCCGGCCGCTCGGCCCAGGACGTGCTCGGCGTCGGGCCTGACGTGCCCGTGGTCGATTCGCTCGATGCCGTGGCTGACGCGAACACGCTTCTCTTGGGCACCGCGCCGGCGGGTGGAAAGCTGCCTCCGCATTGGCGTCCAATTATTCTCGACGCGATTGCCCGAGGGATGGACATCGTCTCCGGGCTGCATGATTTTCTTCGCGACGATCGGGAATTCGTCGAGGCGGCCCGGCGGCGCGGCGTCCGCCTGATCGATCTCCGCGCGAACGACGAGCACGACGTGGCCACGCGCGAAGGGATCCGCCCCGATTGTCTGCGGATCCACACGATGGCCAATGCGCCGAGCATCGGCAAGATGGTTGCCGGCGTCGAGGTGGTCGAGGGCCTCCGACGTCGCGGCGTTGACGCCAAGTTCGTCGCCACTGGCCAGACCGGCATTTTGGTCGAGGGCGACGGCTGTCCCGTGGATCGTGTGATTTCCGATTTCGTCGCCGGCGCGGCCGAAAAACTCGTGCGCGCCAATCAGCACCACGAAGTGATCGTGGTCGAAGGGCAGGGGGCCTTGAGCGATTTTCGCTACAGCGGCGTCACGCTCAGTCTATTGCACGGCTGCCAGCCCGACGGAATCATTCTCGTGTGCCAGTTGGGACGCGAATTTCTCGACGACGGGGGCCGTTTCCCCATTGTTCCCATCGAGCGACTGCGACCCTTCATCGAGGAAGCGGCCAATCTGGTTCATCCGTGCCGGTCGATCGGCGTGGCGGTGAACGGCCGCGGATTCCCCGACGACCAGGTGGCCGCCGAATGCGAGCGGCTCGAAGCGTCGCTCGGCCTGCCCACGTGCGACGTACTGCGCCACGGCCCGGAAAAACTCGTCCAAGCGGTGCTCAACCTTCAGCAGGAAAAACGAAACCACAGATGAACACAGATAAACACAGATAGAGTGCTTGATATTTATCTGTGTTTATCTGTGTTCATCTGTGGTTCCTTCCTATTCTTTCAACAGTTTCTCTCGCAAGATAGCCGCGATGTGCTCGTTGTACTCGCCCGAGGTGGTTCGCGGCGGGATCCACCGTTCGTAGTCCGCCTCGGGGTAGTTTAACGTCTCGTCCAGTCCGCGATGAAAGATGTAGAAATCGCGGACCCGCGCGGCGATTTCCGGCGTCTCGTAATGGCCCAGGTCAATTTCCGGCCTCGGCGTTTCTCGCGGAGTTCTTTCCGGCAACCGCGGCTGCAACACGCATCCGACGTAGACCACCACGCCGCGCAGGTCCATCGCCGCGTTGATCTGTGGCCCGGCGCCATAGTCGGCCACCCACACCCGTTCAAAAGCCTCCCACACGCGGCCCGGCCAGTTGACGCCAAGCCGCACCTCCGACTCGGGATCAAAACGCTTCAAGAGTTCGATAAGCTCTTTGGTTTTCATGGTTCGTTCAGTGTGTCACGACCCGACGTAGGGTGGGGCGATCGAAGCGAGCGGAAATGTATCCAAGCCAAATCAATCCAGTCGAGCTTCGATCGCCCCACCAGAATCACGGTTCGCATCGCCTCGCCCTACGGTTTAGGCTGCAACATCTCCTCCAACATCCTTTGTTCCGGCAGCCGCATCCTTACCCACTCGCGGCCGACGTTCCTAATGGTTTCTTCGCGATCGACCGGCGGCTTGACGTTCGCGTCGAGATACTCGCGGCACTCGCGACAAAGAGCGTCAAATTGCGACTGATAAGGCCCGGCCGCCGCGGCGTCCTGCTTCGCGGCCTTTTTCTTCGATTCCACGGAATTCTTAGATGGTTTTGTTAGCGGATCGGCCATTTCCTGAGCCTCTTGCAGCAGCTTGGCATACTCGCCCAATTGCGGCAGCGCCTGCATCGTGTTGTGTCTCAACCGTAAAACACTATCCACCTCGCGAGCCATGTCCGCCGCCACCTTTTCCTTGCTATGAGCGATCTGCTCGTCAGTTAGTGCGGCGGCTGAAGTCGGCGACGGCGTTACGGTAGGCTCGGCCGGTTGGCTTTGTGCGACAGGTGGAACTATCGGCGGCTCGCTCCGCGACCGATTCCGAAGCTGCAACCCAATGATCACGCCCGCCGAAACCACGCCGGCCAACAACAAGAGTCCCACGGCGAGAAACGCGACCTGGCGCGTCAACCGCCGCGCGGCCCAGGCCCGGGCCTCGACGCTGGTTTCGCGTGGTGGTTGTATCGACGGCTGTGGGACGACCGTGGACTGAATCGGCGGCGCCGCGGGCGGTCGCTCCAACAATGGGCACCCGCAATGCGGACATGCCGCTGCCCGGCGCGACACCGTCTGACCACAGTCGGGACACGGCCGTACGCGACCGGACTGGCCCGCGTCCGAGTCGGCCGGATGGTTGACACCTGGCTTCGACGCGGGCGGATCGTCCTCGGCCACGTCGACCGCCAACGCCGGATAGACCTCTTCGATCAGCTGCCACTGGTCCCAATCGGCCCGTCGCACCTCGCAAAACGCATCGAGCCGACGTTCGGCGACCAGCCGATCGAGCTGCTCCTTGGCCATGGGCCCGTGCTGTTTTTCATCGGCGGTGCGGACGAACCACGCGGGCCCGGTCGAGACCGCCGCCGGCACTGCGATCACCGCGGCGCACCGAGGGCACTTCACCCGCCGCCCGGCCGCCTCGTCGCCCGCGCGAAATTGCCCCCCACACCCCGGACACCGGCACTCAATTGTCATGGCCGCTCCACCCGAGATAAGAATCCTTGACTCCGCGTCCCCGCGTCTCC
>DATECS010000244.1:0-14776 GCA_035286785.1 Thermoguttaceae bacterium
GACCCGTTGCTCGGGCACCATCTTGCAGACCTTGTACGTGCAGGTCTTGACCCGTTGCTCGGGCACCATCTTGCAGACCTTGTACGTGCAGGTCTTGACCCGTTGCTCGGGCACCATCTTGCACACGGTGTAGGGGATCCGCTTCTCGCAGACTTCCTTCACCATGCGGCAGACCTTATACGTGCAGGTCTTGACCCGTTGCTCGGGCACCATGCGGCAGACCGTGTAGGGGATCTGCTTGACGCAGTTCTCGGACACGTACTTGACGCACTGGATCTGCTTCTCGATCACTTCGGGAACCCAAACGCGGCACACCTGCTTGCACACGGGGGCACAGCACTCGGGGGCACAGGCCGGGGCGCAGGTTGCCGGGGCGCAGGTCGCCGGAGCACAGGCCGGCTCGCACACCTTCGGCATGACTTCGCGTGTTTCCCAATGACCCGAGCAGCACTTGATCGTCTTCGTGTAGTGGACCGGCTTGCACACCGTGTAATGGCACTCGCGGGTGCGAGTCTCGTAGACCGGCTTGCAGACCGTGTAGCAAATGTTCTTCGTGCGGGTTTCCCAAACCGGGGTACACTTTGTGTAATGGCAAACCTGCTCGCGAGTCTCGTACACGGGCCTGCAGACCGTGTAGCAGATGTTCTTCGTGCGGGTTTCCCACACCGGCTTGCACACCGTGTAGCAAATGTCCTTCGAGTGGGTTTCCCAAACGGGCTTGCACACCGTGTAGCAATACTGCTTTGTGCGGGTTTCCCAAACGGGCTTGCACACCGTGTAGCAATACTGCTTCGTGCGGGTTTCCCAAACGGGCTTGCACACCGTGTAGCAAATGTTCCGCGTCTTGGTTTCCCAAACGGGACGGCACACCGTGTAGCAGATGTCCTTCGAGCGGGTTTCCCAAACGGGCTTGCACACCGTGTAGCAATACTGCTTCGTGCGGGTTTCCCACACCGGCTTGCACACCGTGTAGCAATACTGCTTCGTGCGGGTTTCCCAAACGGGCTTGCACACCGTGTAGCAAATGTTCTTGCTGTGGGTTTCCCACACGGGCTTGCACACCGTGTAGCAAATGTTCTTCGAGCGGGTTTCCCAAACGGGCTTGCAGACGGTGTAGTTCACCGTTCGCACGTGGGTTTCCCAAACGGGCTTGCACACCGTGTAGTTCACTTGGCGGTAGCAGGTCTCGGGCACGTACTTCACGCAGTTGATCTGCTTCGGAACGCAGATGCGATCGTAGCAGGTCTTGTAGCAAGTGTACTGTTGCTTCTCGTAGACGATCTGCTTGCACGTCTTCATGACGGTGTAGCACTGCATCTTGCACTCGGCATAGTCAGCGCAAAGGCTCTTGCAGCCGCGGAATCGAGCCGCACCGCAATAGCAGGCGTCAGACGTGCTGGCCGCCAATGCCGTCAACACGACGGCCAAGAGCGACGCAACCAACATCCTTCTCATTGTCTTGCCTCCTTCAATGACGTCTTGGAACGCATAGGGCCTGGTCTGATGGACATTGTCCATCTGTAGGTTTTTCGGACGCCGGAGGATGCGTACATTAGCTATGTTGGCTAAAATGCCTTTCCTATGAATAACCGTATCTCTTCGTATACGACCCATTTACATGCACAATCTGCAGATAGTGCCGATTGTATCAACATAATGGGGGATGCGAATCAACTCTTGCGTATGTGCATTGAACGCGCAATGTATCGACTGCGAAAAATGCACAAAAATTTTGACAAAGCCGCTTCCACAACCTAGGTATCCAGAGAGGCACGGGGGCGCAGGCTGTCGGTGCCGTATTTGTACAACGTTGGGGTAGGGCAAACACACGACAGCCGCCACCGGGCCGCATTTGGGGTGCGTTGTTAATCCTGGGGGGTTCGGGGGCTGTATGACATTCATGCTGTTGGAAAGGTTTGTACTATCATGAGACACCGTAATCTTGGTTTCACGCTGATCGAAGTGTTGATCGTCGTCGTGATCATGGCCGTCCTGGCTGCCACTATCATCCCGCAATTCACGGCCTCGACCGATGACGCCAAGGATAGTGCGGCCAGCTTCAACACCCACTCGCTCCGGGCGCAGATCGAACTGTACAAAGTCGATCATGGGGTCTATCCCACGATCACCGGCACCGCCATTCCTGGTTTGCTCAATGCCACCAACGCCGCTGGCGCCACCGGCACCGGCGCCGGCTATCCCTTTGGGCCGTACGTCGCCGGCGAGATGCCCAAGAACCCCTATAACAGCAGCAACACGGTTGTCGACGGCACCGGCGCGGCCGAAATTTCCGGCGGCTACGGCTGGCAATACGATGACGCCACCGGCCGGATCGTTCCGAACAACGCCAAGTGGCTCACCGCCAACCCGCAGACGCAGTCACAGTCGCAGACCTAGTCTGACTTGACGGGTTCTAACGCCCGCCTCCTCGGACCACTCTTTTAATCACGAAAAGCGCCTCTTTTGCTCCGGCGAGCGAAAGGGGTGCTTTTTTGTTGGTGGGTTGGTCCGTGTTCGCCGTCCTTTTCGAGACCGGTCGTGGAGGACTCTCCCCTTGCGAAAACCCCCTTGGCCTCTTAGCATAAGAGGGTTCCGTGGCCCGTCGACGCCGGCAGCCCGGCCACAACCCGGTGGTGTAATCGGCAACACTAGGGATTTTGGTTCCCTCATTCTAGGTTCGAGTCCTAGCCGGGTTGCTTCCTCCTTTCCCATGTACCCCACCCCCCATTTCCGGGAAATTGGCTGCTGGGTCAATTGACCCAGCATTGGGTACCCGCTACCATACAGGATTCACCGTCTTGAACGGTCCAGGGCGGTGATTGGATGAACGACTGACCGAAACCACTACCTAACGCCGGATGCCCCGCTTGGGGGACCTCGCCGGTGTGCCTTCGAGGAGATTATGCTTTGGCTACCGTACTGGTAAAGGAGTTGATCGAAGCGGGCGTCCATTTCGGCCACCGTGCGAGCCGTTGGAATCCCAAAATGCGGCCGTACATCTACGGCCGGCGAAATCTGATTCACATCATCGACGTCCGGGAGACCATTCGCGGCCTGCTCCGGGCACGCAAATACCTTCAGCAAGTCGCCGCGGGCGGGAGCCTCGTGCTGTTCGTCGGCACCAAGCGTCAGGCCTCCGATTCCATTCAGCGTCAAGCCGAGCGCTGCGGCATGCCCTACGTGTCCGACCGCTGGTTGGGCGGCACGCTGACCAACTTCCGCACGATCCGCGGACGGCTGGGACGCCTCGAGGAACTGGAAACGATTCGTTCCGGCGAAGAGCTGGCCACCTATTCGAAGAAAATGCAGTCGGCGCTGAACCGCGAATACCGCAAGATGTTCCGCAACCTCAACGGCATTCGCTCGATGAACCGTCTGCCCGAGTGCCTCGTGGTGATCGACCCCCGCAAGGAAAAAAACGCCATTCGCGAGGCCCAATCGCTGGGCATCACGACGATTGCCTTGATCGACACGGACAGCGATCCCGACCAGGTCGATCTGCCGATTCCCGGCAACGACGACAGCATCCGTTCGATCGAGTTGATCGTCCGGCTGCTGGCCGACGCGGTGCTCGCCGGCAAGGCGTCGACCGGCGACTTCAAGGAAGTCATGCCGAGCAAGGCGACGGAAGCTCCCGTCGAAGCGTAGACGTCCTCCACGAGCCAAAGGGACGGCATGTCCACGCTGGCGTGGACATGGCGCCCGACCCTCGAAATTCCCAAATCCCTCAATCCCCCAATCCCTTTCCCCGCATCTTCTTCGGGCAACGGGAATAAAACCACGGAGACACCCATGGCCGAAATCACTGCCGCCGCGGTCAAATCGCTTCGCGAACGCACCGGGTTGCCCATGATGGACTGCAAGAAGGCCCTTGAAGAGGCCGCCGGCGACGCCGAAAAGGCAATAGAAATCCTCCGAAAAGCCGGCAAGAAGACGATGGAAAAGCGTGTGGGCCGCGAGACGCCCACGGGCCGCATCGCCATCTTCCTCGACCGCAATAAACCAGTCGGAACGATCGTTGATCTTCGGTGTGAAAGCGCTCCGGTCGCCTCGAACGAGCAGTTCGTCCAGTTGGCCGACGACCTAGCCAAGCAGCTTGCCACCGGACCCGGCGCGGCCACGCCCGACGCCTTGCTCGATCAGCCCTCGCCGAGCAATCCGAAGCAGACGCTTCGCCAACAGTTCGACGACCTGAACAACCGCATCCGCGAGGTGTTCAAGCTCCAGCGAATCGCCCGGATCGACGGCGTCTGCGGCGGCTACGCCCATCACAACGGCGCGGTCGGCGTCCTGCTGCACGCCGAAGGCGGCACGCCCGAGTTGGCCAAGGACGTCTGCATGCACGTCGCGGCGATGCGTCCGGCCGTGCTGGGCGTCGGCGATCTCGACCCGGTGGTCGTGGCCAAGGAACGCGAGATTCTCTCCGAGGCCGCCCGAGGGGAAGGCAAGCCCGAGAAGATCATCGAAAAGATGGTCGAGGGCCGTCTGCACAGTTTCTACGCCGAGCAGTGCCTCACCGAGCAGCCGTTCGTGAAGGACGACAGCCAGAGCGTCGGCAACGTGGCCAAGGCGGCCGGCATGAAGCTCGTCCGGTTCATCCACTGGGAATTGGGCAAAGATTAAGAGCCGATCCGAAAACGGGGACTGGCTCCCGTATATTGTCGTTGGAGTATGACGCATTCGCTAGACGTAGGGTGCCTGTCCCCGTTTTCGGATAGGCTCTAACGGGCAAGGAGTCCGCTCATGGCCGATGTTACGCAATCGCCGCCACGTTACCGCCGGGTCGTGTTGAAGATCTCGGGCGAGGGTTTTTGCGAAGCCGGTCAGCGCGGCATCTTCATGGACTCCGTCGTCCACATCGCCCGGCAAACCTACCGCGCCTCGCAGCACGGCACCCAAATCGCCATCGTGCTGGGCGGCGGCAATATCCTCCGCGGGGCCCAATTCACCTCGGGCGCATCGAGCGTTCACGAGGCCACGGCCCATTACATGGGCATGTTGGCCACGGTGATGAACGGGCTTGCGTTGCAGGACGCCCTGGAATCGCTCGGGTGCGACACGCGGCTGATGACGGCCATCAAGATGGACGGAGTGGCCGAGCCCTACATCCGCCGCCGCGCCCGGCGCCACCTCGACAAGGACCGGATTATCATCCTGGTGGCCGGCACGGGCAGCCCGTTTGTCACCACCGACACGGCCGCCGCCCAACGGGCGTTGGAATTGGACGCCAACGCCCTGCTCAAGGCCACGCGGGTGGACGGCGTGTTCAGCGACGATCCCGAGCGAAATCCCCATGCGGTGCTTTACAGCGAGTTGACCTACGACGACGTGCGGCGGCAGAATCTTCGCGTGATGGACCAGGAAGCCATCACCAAGTGCCAGCAATACAACATGCCGATCCTTGTGTTCAATTTCCGCAAGGAAGGCAACATCGAACGGGCCGTCCAAGGGCAGCGCGTGGGCACCCTGATCCACGACCCCGAGGCCAAGTAGACGGTACTGCGTGATGTCCCAGCACCCTACGAGAATCGCCGCATAGAGCCTCTCGCGGAGCGAGAGGAGTACATCCTGCTCGCGTTGCCGTCCCACGAGAAAGGATCGAAACCATGAGCAACGACGAAATCCTCCTCGACGTCGAGGAACGGATGGAAAAAACCATCGAAGGATTAAAATCCAGCCTGGGCGGCATCCGCACGGGCCGCGCCAACCCGGGCCTGGTCGATTCACTCCGCGTCGAGGTCTACGGATCCAGTGTTCCCATTAAGCAGCTCGCGTCCGTCGGCGCGCCCGACCCGAACCAGATCGTCATCCGCGCCTACGATCCCGGCACGCTCAAGGCGATCGAAAAGGCGATCCAAGCCAGCACGCTCGGATTGAATCCCCAGCTCGACGGTCAGGTGATCCGTCTGAACATCCCTGCTCTCTCGTCCGACGTCCGCCGGTCGATGGTCGGCCGGGTCCACGAGCTGGCCGAGGAGGCCAAAGTGGCCTTGCGCAACATTCGTCGCGACGGCAACAAGAGGGCCGAACAGGCGGAAAAGGCCAAGGAGATTTCCGAGGACGACTGCGACGGCGCGAAGAACGAGATCCAGGAGCTCACGAAAAAATTCGAGGGCAAAGTGACCGACATGGCCAAGGCCCGCGAGAAGGAAGTGCTGGATAACTGAGCGGGGTAAGGACCGCGGGCTTCCGCCCGCGGCTATTAATGAGTCCCGCCCCTCGTCCCCCGCCTCCCGCCCCCAAACCGTCACACGTCGCTGATCAGCTTGTCGTAGAACTCGACGTAAGCATTGCGCCGCGACTCATCGGCACGCGCGGCCATCGCTTCGCGGGGATGCGTGTTGTACTGGCCGGTCATGTAGTACTGCGGGCAGGGGCCCCAATCGAGCGTTCGGCTCAACGGCAGCATGGTTTCTTGTAAAACCTGATAGATCGGCCGGATGTTGAACTTCGGATTGCGCAGAAATCCGATCAGTAGTTCCATCGGGCAGTTGCCCGCCCCGCGTCCCAAGCCGGCCATCGAGGCGTCAGCCCAGTTCGCTCCGTGGATGATCGCCTCGATCGTGTTGGCGAACGCCAACTGCTGGTTGTTGTGGGCGTGGATGCCCACCTGCTTGCCGGTCGCCTCGCCGTACTTTTTGTATTTCTTCACGAGCCGTTCGATCTGCTCGGCGTAGAGCGACCCGAAGCTGTCGACCACGATCAGCGTACTCGCGGGCGTTCCGGCGAGCACCTCGAGGGCCTGGTCGATCTCGGCCTCTTGCGACGTCGAAACGGCCATCAGATTGGCCGTCGTTTCGTAGCCTTTGTCCGTCGCGTCGCGGATCATGTCGGCCGCCTCGGAGACCTGATGGACGTAGAAGGCCACGCGAATGCAATCGAGAACGCTTTTTTCCTTCGGCAGGATGTCGGTTCGCCAGTCGGACTTCCCCGCGTCGGCCATGGCGGCCAGTTTCAGACTCGTGTTGTTCTCGCCGACGATCCGTCGAATGTCGTCCTCGTCGCAGTGACGCCACGTGCCGTACCGATCCTTCGCAAAAAGCCGTTTGGAATTTTTGTAGCCGACCTCCATGTAGTCGATGCCCGCCGCCACGCACGCTTCGTAAACGGCTTTGACAAAACCGTCCTCGAAATTGTGGTCGTTGGCCAATCCGCCGTCGCGGACGGTGCAGTCGAGGACTTTCAGTTCGGGCCGGTAGGTGATCCAGGGAGCGGTGGACATGGGGGAACTGGGGGAAAGGGATTTGGGGATTTCGGGATTTGGGGACGGATAGCCTCGCGGCTGTCGATCAATTGTACGTTTTGGGCTCTCCGTGTCAAAACCAGGGGTTCCTCGTTGCTTCCAGCTTAAGGGGGTATTATAGTCGGTTTTTTCGGCCCTATCCCGTCGATTCCACCGTTCTCCGTCCGAATCATGACGGAGGCACGGAGAACACGGAGGAGGATCCGTAGGTCAGGCTGTGCCTGACAGAAAACGTCATCATTATCAGACACGGAAGCGTTCCTTTTGTCAGGCACAGCCTGACCTACGGGATGGTTTCCATTTCAAAAAACACAAAAAGCTCGACGGAGCGTTGAATTCCTTCGAGCCTTTTTGCGTCTTTTCGTGTTTTTCGTGGCCAACTCTTTTCGCGGCCAACTTGCCCTGTTATTTGGTCTCTCTCTCCCCGGCCTGGGCCAGGCGCGGCTTCGGTCCGATCGCCAGCGCCACCCAGCCGTCTTCGATCGTCATTTGGGTCACCGCCAGGTCTTCCATCTTCCGGCTCTCGCGGATCCGGTCGGGCACAAGCTGATAGTTCTTGTTTTTCGAGAAGACCTTGCTGAAAATCCCCCTCAGCGGGATCTGGGCGTTCGATCGCACGTGGCCGCCGGGGAGCCGAACCACGCCGTCGCGGACCAGCTCGGCCGAGAGTCCCTCGACCCGCGGCCGATAGCAGGCCCGAACCTCGAAATCCTGCCAGACACGGCTTCCCCGCGACAACTCGGCCACCGACAGATCGATCGTCACCTGATCCTTGTCGCACGTGATCCGAACCGCGTCCTTGTCGGCAAACGTGATCCTCACGTCGTCGTTTTCGTCCGAGGTTTCCTCAATCTCGGACAGGTTGAGCCGCCGCGCCAAGTGCAACCGCAACTCGGCCAGGGTGAACGTCTTGCCGTCCAGCGTCAATCGCTCGACCAGATTGTTCATGGCCGTCTGATGCACCTGAACGCTCAGCAGACTGTCCTCCGGGCTCTTCGGCCGCGGCGTGTGCGCGCCCAACTGGCGAGCCGAACCCACGCGAAGCCGCATCGTCAGACGCTCCTCCGTCGTGGAGGCCTCGATCATGTGGGGCCCCAGCGACAAGCCGTGCATCGGTTCGAGTACCCGCTGTCGGAGCCTGTTCGACGCCTCGCCGAGTCGTTCGCTTGCTTCGTCGTCGATTTTTTGTGTTGCCCGGGCAGCCACCTTGCGCTCGACTTCGCGCCGCACGTCGTAGCGTTTCATGTCGTGTTGTGCCCGGGCCACGTTTTGGACCAGCGCCCCAAGGATCGGGATGCCGTCGAAGCTCGTCTGGAGTCGTTGCAGACGAGTGACGTTGTTCACCTCGTCGACCTCGGCCGGCTGGAGCGTCAGGCCGTCGACGGAAAGCTCGATCGGTTTGATCGCCCGATAACGCGATTCGCTCGTGTTCTGAAACACGGCCGGACCGTTTTTCGAGGAGGTCAACGCCGCCACTTCGCCGCTGATTTCCAGCGCTAAGCGAATTCGGCTCGGATCGGGAATCAGCCGAACGGCCACGTCGGCCGCCGTCAGACTCTGGCCGCGAACAGGATTGCCCAGGATCGTATCGCGCACCGGGGCATACTCGGGCAGGCGTTCGGGAATCGTGCGATTCAGGAACGACTCCGTGGCCTCGACACGAAGATTCGCGTTGCGATAGTGCATCGTGATCCGCCGCTGCAAGTCCTCGACAGGCGGCTCCGAGCGATAGCCCAACCACATGCACTCATCGGCCAACCGCCGGGCGTCGCTGGGCGATCGAGTTTGCTCATAGCGTTCCATCGCGGCCAACAGGGACGCGCGGTCCGGTTCGCCCGCCGCCATTCGACGCAGTTCGACCGCCAGCCGATCCATCGGCTCGCTTGCTAGAAATTGCTCCTGCGACTCGCTCAACGGCGTGACGGCGACGCGGCCCAAAATCCGCCTTGCCAAGGCCGGTCCCTCGACGCCCGCCGCGTCCCCGCCGCGCGAAGCGGCTTCCAGGGCGTCCAACAACAGGTAGTCGCGCCACGCCCGGCCGTGGTCCGAGTCGCGCGTCATGTCCTCGACGTCCGCGATGGCCAGCCGCACGCGGTCCATGTCCACCGCGGCCGTTCTCGACGTATCCTCGGACGACTCAAGCAGACGCTCCCAGACGTCCACTCGTCGGCGGATCGCGTAGCCGGCCTGACGCAGTTGCGTCGCCAGCGACGCGTCGCCGAGCCGCGAGGCCAGCGGATCAACCTCTTCGACGGTCGCGCGGAGCGTTGCAAGGGCCGGCGTCACGGGCAGTTGGGTCTCAACGTCCTTGCCCAGGCGGTGAACGCGAGTCAAGGCTTCGTTGGCCCAGGCGGCCGTCGCTACGTGCCGCGTCAAGGCGGTCAGTTGGGCATAGAGGGACTCGGGCTCGGCCCAGACCGAGGCGGCCCGTTCGCTTTCGTCGCCCCGCAGTTCCGCCGCCGCGAACGCCTCGCGCCGCCGATCACGCGCATCGGGCGCCGGCAGAACGTGGACCGCCGATCGCCGCGCCACGGCATAGCTGGTCCTCTCTTCGTCGGAAAGCGGCGGAAGTCCCGGCAACTCGATTTCCGCCGGCCGAGGCTCGGTCGGTTGGGCCGCCAGTTTCTCGTGGCCTGGCGCCGGCATCCACCGCTTGGCGTTCACCGCCGAGCGACGCGGCGAAATCGACAAGTCGTCCCACGCGCTCGAAACGTGCCGCTTGGCTTGGCGTCGGGCGGCGTCCCGCTCCCACGACCGCGGCATCGTTGTCACCACCAAGAAAAGACCGACCAGAATCAGCAGGCTCGTCCAAACCGCCAAAGAGCTACCGCGGTGCATCCTACACCCCCCAATATAATCACGCCCATCCATGAAAACATACCTCTCCCCCCTTCGATAAGATCGGTCATTTAGGTCGAATGAATAGAACGCGAATTGGCAAGAAAAAATGATTCTGAAGAATCACTTCCCCAGTACCGTGTCCTCGTGTTCGTAGCCCGGCGCACAGCAGCAAAGGAACTTTAGCACTCCCTTGCCTGTGTTGCTGATCTGGTGCAGGGCGCCGGGCGGAATGGCAATGGCGTCGCCGGGTCCGACGTCGCGAGTCTCCCGGCCAACCTGCATCCGCCCCTGCCCTTCGAGGATGTAATAGATTTCCTCGGTCCGAACGTGGAAATGGGGCGTCGTACTACAGCCCGGCCCAAGCCGTGCTTCGGCCAACGTCTGATTGCGTATGCACGAATTGCGATGGGCCAGAAGCTCGCGAATTTCCGAGCCGTCTTTCGTGATGAAAGGCGTGACCTGATTGAGGTTGATAATGTCCATGAGAGTCAAGAGGCGAGAGGCAAAAGTTGAAAGTCTAAAATCAAGGGGCGATTTCAAATTTCAAATTTGAGATTTTTTTAGATTTGAGATTTGCTTCCATCTGCCTACTATCCGCGGGCTTCCGCCGGCGGCTATCAAGCATCCTCTGCCTACTGCCTACTGCCTACTGATCCCGATTCGCGCCGGGGGGTAGTCGCGTACATTCCATTCGCACACCTGCCCCAACGCCGTGAAATCGAACCGCTGGTCCGACTCCACCACCAAAACGCTTTCCGGGGGCGCCGTCGCGTGGAGCGTCTCGATCAGACGCACCATGTCGTCCGTCCGAGAAACGTAGAAATCATACGGCGGCGAGATAAACACCAACCAGTTTGCCTCCGGTAGCTCGGGCTGTTGCGTCAACCAATGAAACGTATCGGCCACCTCGACGCGGCAAACCCCCTCCACCCCGAGCGTGGCCAGGTTCTCCCGCAGTATCTTCGCCGTGGGATAATGGCATTCGACGAGCGTGGCCCCCACCGCCCCGCGACTGATCGCTTCCAGGGCCAGCGCGCCGGTGCCCGCGAACAAGTCGAGTACCTGCTTGCCGCGAACCGACGGGCCGACCAGATTGAAAACCGCCTCGCGCACGCGGTCCTTCATCGGCCGGACGCGGGGGTCGCCGCCGTACTGGAGCTTGCGTCCGCGAAACGTCCCGCCGACGATTCGCAGCCCGACGGGCTGCGAGCGGTCCGGGAGGCTCTTGCCGGCATGGGGTTTCCCCCGCGAGGGGCGTTTGGGTTTGGTCATGGTGATTACCGGGGTGTCCGTGAGAGACGACACGTCCTGGGCCGCCGGGTGGCGCGGTCCGCGGTTGCACTGTCGCCGAAAACCGTTATGATACCTGACGTTCGGAGGGGGGCCTATCCTGCCAGACCGCAAAAGTGGACCCTTTATGCGTATTGCCGTTGTTCTGATCCTGTTGACTGCAATCGCCGCGACCGCCGTCCGGGCCGCCGATCCGCCGCCCCAACCACCCCCCGCCGGTCCCAAGCGGGCAGCCCTCGACCTGCAGTTCACCGAATGGAAGCAACTGCTCGCCGAACTCCTGAACCTGGCCCAAAAGCACGTCTCGGCCGCCCCCAAGGAACGCCGCGAAATCCAGCGTCGCTACGAGGAACTCGTGGCCCAGGGAGAGCGGCTCCATCCCAAACTCGTCCAGGCCGTCGAAGAGGCCTACCTCGAGTCGCCCAACGCCGACCCGGACATCGAAATGTTTCTCCTGATGCGGACGCACCAGTGTTTCATGGCCGACGACTACGAGGAGTCGTTCCGCCTGGCCAAGCTATTGATCGACCACGGCGCGGCCGAAAAACGGTTGTATCTTTGGGGCGGGGCGTCCGCGTTCTGCGTGGGAGAGCTGGACACGGCCCAAAAGTACCTGGCCACCGCGGCCCGCAATCGCATCGAATTAAAAACAGGCAAGACCGACCCCCTGGACCCGATCGTCGCCACATTCGTCGATGACCCTCGCCCTTTCAAGCAACTATGGGAGAAGGAACAGAAGACCCGCGCCGCCGAAGCCAAGGCCGACGACCTGCCTCGCGTGCTGCTGAAAACGAACAAGGGCGACATCGTCGTCGAACTGTTTGAAAACGAAGCTTCCAACACCGTGGCCAATTTCATCACGCTCGTGGAAGAGGGCTTTTACAACGGCCTGACGTTCCACCGCGTCCTGCCTGGGTTCATGATCCAAGGCGGGGATCCCAAGGGCACCGGCGCGGGCGGGCCCGACTACACGATCGCCTGCGAGTGCGTCCGGCCCGACCATCGCAACCATTTCCGCGGGTCGCTCAGCATGGCCCTCAGCGGCCGCGACACGGGCGGATCGCAGTTTTTCATCACGCTGGTGCCCACCCCGCACTTGGACGGCCAGCACACGGTTTTCGGCCGGGTGGTCGAGGGCATGGACGTCCTGGCCAAAATCCAAAAGCGAGACCCCTCCGACCCCAAGGAAGCCCTGCCGGCCCCCGACGAGATTGTCGAGGCCAAGGTACTGCGGAAACGGCCACATAAGTATGTGGTGGAGAAGAAGTAGGCGGTAGGCAGTAGGCGGTAGTCGGTAGTCGGTAGGCGGTAGGCGGTAGTCGGTAGGCAGATCACCAATCTCAAATTTGAAATCTCAGATCGACGCCCAACTCTTGGTTTTTATCCGGCCCTTGATGCTTATTTTTACACTCAACTCTCCGCAGTCCAATCCCTAAATCTCCAAATCTCCCAGAAAGGTCCACCATGCGAACCTCACTTTCGCTCATCCTCGTGTTCACATTTTTGGCCGCGTTTGTTTCAGCGCAATCCACTCCGCCGGCCGCCGCGCCCGATGCGGCGAATCCGCCGGCGGCCGCGACCGGCCAAGCAATTTCTCCGGACGATCAAGCTCAATTCGACAAGCTGTTTGCCGAGCGCGAGGCGTTGATCAAGTCGCTTCAAGCACTGAACAAGGAATACGCCCAAGCCGACGCCGAGAAGAAGGCGGCCATTCTCCAACAGGCCAATGAGTCGTTTGTGCGGCTCATGACGTTGCACCAGACGCTCGTTGGGCTGTCCGAGAAAATCTACACCGCTTCGCCCACGCCCGACGCCCGGGCCGAAAAACTGCTCACAGCCAGTTGCGAGGGTGATCTCGCGGGAGGCAACTACGAAGAGGCCCTGCGACTGGCGAAACTGCTGCTGGAACACGGCTCGAAAGAAAAGAATCTCTACGTCTGGGGCGGCTTCGCGGCATTTTGCGTCGGCGAACCGGACCTGGCCGAGACCTGGTTGACCAAGGCGGCCGAGGAAAATCTCGCGTTGCGCAGCGGCCAGGGCGACCCGCTCGACCCCACGGCCCTTGACTTCCTGAAAAACCCGGCCGAACACAAGGATGCCTGGAAAAAAGAACTGGCGATCCGTGCCCGCGAGGCCCAGGCCGACGACCTGCCCCGCGTGCTGCTGAAGACGAACAAGGGCGACATCGAGGTCGAACTGTTCGAAAACGAAGCCCCGAACACGGTGGCCAATTTCGTTTCGCTCGTGGAAAAGGGATTTTATAACGGCCTGACGTTCCACCGCGTTCTGCCTGGGTTCATGGCCCAGGGTGGATGTCCCAAGGGCGACGGCTCGGGCGGGCCGGGCCACTCGATCGCCTGCGAGTGCTATCGGCCCGACTATCGGCAGCATTTCCGCGGCACGCTGAGCATGGCCCACGCGGGGCGCGACACGGGCGGGTCGCAATTTTTTCTGACGTTCATTCCGACGTCGCATCTGGACGGCCGCCACACGGCTTTCGGCCGCGTGGTCAAGGGCATGGACGTGCTGGCCAAGATTCGCCGGCGCGACCCCGGCGACCCCTCCGCCGAATCGATCAAGCCCGACCAGATCGTCGAGGCCAAGGTGCTCCGCAAACGGCCGCATGAGTACGCGCCGGAAGTGACACGAGAGTAGTCCGTGGTTCGTAGTCCGTAGTAGTCCGTAGGGTGCGTCTGGACGCACCACCCATGCTACTCCAGCCGCTGCCGCCACTTCGCGGGATCCCGCGCCGCATGGAACACGCCGTAGACCGTCACAATCCCATCGGCATACTCGTAGAAGATCGCATAGGGGAATCGCCGCACGAGCCCTCTGCGAAAATCCCCATAGACCTTCGCATGCATTTCCGGCGCGCGGCAGATCGCCTGTACGCAGGCATCGATACATGTGAGGAACTCCTCACCCAATCCGGCACGCTGGCACTCATACCAGCCATAGGCGTCGTCGATATCCCGCGCGGCCTCCGGCAGGAAGAGAAGTTTAGCCCCCATGATGAGCCCGCACCCTCTGTTTGATCTCGTCCCACGAAAGCCCCGACGCTGGGCAATTCTCCAGATTCGCTTTCCGTCGCGTCAGTTCTTCCTTCTGCCACTCGTGGACGGGCACTTCCGAGGGACTCGCCGCCAGATCGTCCCAAAGATCCTCCACCAGTTGGAGTTTTTCAGCCGGACTCAGATCAAATACCGAATCAGCATTCGAACTCATGGTGTTTTCTCATGGTCGAGGAGAGAAACAAGGACACATGGTGCGTCCAGACCTTAGGTTTACCCACATTTTGTTTCCTGCGCGACGAGGTAGCCGTCGAGCATGGACTGCAGTTTTGTCCAACCTCGCCACAACACGAGCCAGCCGGGAGCGTGGTCGTGTTTGCGGTTTTGATGG
>DATECS010000245.1:0-4119 GCA_035286785.1 Thermoguttaceae bacterium
TTTCGAGGGGGGTAGGGGGGGTTCTGCGCGTATCATGCCCAACTCGTGCACAACGCATCACGGCCTACGCCCGCCCAGCCTCAGCTACGTTCAATCAGAGCGGTATGAATAATCCGGGCTAGCAGCAATACGGTTCACTTAAGGCGTATAAAGCAAGCCCCACAAAGACGATAGAGATTCGGATGGAGCCGAAATCGTTCTATCGCATTGGAGGCTTGAACCATGTCGAGTATCGGCCAGGGAGGGCCGAGTTCTCCACTCCGGGAGGAGTGGCCCGCACCGCTCGTTGTTCTGGAAGCGCTCAGTCAGTTCGTGCCGGCGGAGACCATCCGAGCCGTTCTCACCCAGACGGGTCGGCACAGTCAACGGATCCGCCGCTTGCCGGCGACGGCCGTCGTGTGGCTGGTCATCGCCATCGGCATCTGGACCGATCTGGACATTCCGGCCCTCTGGCGACAAGTCGTCGGCACCCTGCGATCGTTGCTGCTGGTTCTGTCGAAGAAGCGTCCGCCGTGTAAAGCGGCTCTCTCCCAGGCCCGCACACGCCTGGGAGCGTGCTGCCTGCGTCAGCTCTTCCTTGGAGCTGCGGGACCGATCGCCGTCGATCGCACGCGAGGCGCCTTCTACAAGGGCATGCGTTTGATGGCCATCGACGGCGTCCGCTTCGACGTGCCCGACACGCCGGGCAACGCCGCCGCCTTCGGCCGACCGGTGACTCGCCGATACGGGCAGCCCGTCGACGGCGGGTATCCGTAGATTCACGGGACCGTCCTCTCCGAAACCGGCACGCACGTCATCCTCGAGGCCTTCGTCAAACGAGGAAAAAAGAGCGAATTCCCCTTGGCCGGTTCGTTGCTGAGGAAAGTGCCCGAAGGCTCGTTGGTGCTGTGGGATCGCGGGTTTTACGGCTATCGCTCCCTGGCCGAGGCCCGGCGACGCAACGTACACGTGCTCGGTCGCGTGGGCGACCGTGGGGTCTTCCCAGTCGTTCGTACACTCGGCGACGGCTCCTTCCTGGCCACGATCTACCCCACGGGACGCGATCGGCGACACCGGACCCACGGCCTCCTCGTTCGCGTCATCGAGTACACCTTCGACGACCCCAACCGCCCCGGTCAGGGCGAGCGTCACCGGGCGGTGACGACCTTGCTCGATGCGGACGCGTACCCGGCCACGGAACTCGTGGTGCTCTACCATGAGCGTTGGGAAATCGAAATCGGCAACGACGAACTCAAGACCCGTCAACTCGATCGCCTGGTGCATCTTCGCAGTCGCACGCCCTGCGGCGTGCTGCAGGAACTCTACGGCATCCTCCTGGCCTACAACGCCGTTCGTTACTTCATGCATGAGGCCGCGCTCTCGCTGGACCTCGATCCTCAACGACTGAGCTTCATCCATGCCGTGCGCGTCCTTCGCGAAACGGCCCCGTTGATGCGCGCCGCTCCCGCCGCCCGCTTGCCGACGCTCTACGCCGGCATGATTGCTCACATCGCTCAGGGGCGGCTGCCGCTCCGCGACCACCGCATCAACCCCCGCGTCGTGAAAAAGAAGATGTCCAACTTCCCTAAAAAACGCGCCGAACACTACCACGTCCAACATCCACAAACTTCGTTCGAACAGGCGGTTAGAGTCCTTAAGTGAACCGTATTGGGGTTAGTACCGTGTTTCATAAATTACACGACTATAATGTTGGTGGGTTGAGGGTGTGGCCGATGATGGGCATGAAGCGTTTGAACATGGAGGTTCAGTCATGCCATTTGCCCCTGCACCCACCTTACCCTTGCGGGCTGGCGATCGGGAAGCGTTGGAGGCCGTGGTTCGTAAACGCACGTCGCCGCAGCGCGACGTGCTTCGCGCCCGCATCATTCTGTTGTGTTCCGAAGGCCTTCCGCACCGCCAGATCAAGGGGCGGCTCCATACCCGTATTGATACGATCGTTCGCTGGGGGGAGCGTTTCCGACAAGCCGGGCTTCCCGGACTTCGCGATCAACCTCGCTCCGGACGACCGCCGGTTTTTTCCCCCTCACGAGCAACACAAGGTCGTCGCTCTCGCCACGTGTCCGCCGCGCGAAGCGAACACGCCGATCACCCACTGGAGCATGGCGGACTTGGCCCAGGCGTCGGTCACCCAACGGATCGTGGCCTCGATCAGTCGGAGCACGGTCTGGCGCCTTCTGGATCAGGCGGCCATCAAGCCCCATCGCTGGCATTACTGGCTGCATCGTCCCGATCCACAGTTTGAAAGCAAGATGCATGATGTCGTGGACCTCTACCTCCGAGCCCAGGAGCTTGTAAAACAAGGCGAAATCGTGGTCTGCGTGGACGAGAAAACCAGCATCCAGGCCCTGCAGCGGAAGGATCCTCATCCTCGCCCGACCACGACCCCGAACCTCGAACGAATCGAACATGAATACATTCGACACGGTACCCGCTGCCTGACGGCGGGGTTCGAGGGGGCTACGGGACAGGTCTTTGGGCTGTTGACCCCCAACCGCCCGTCCGAGGTATTCGCCCAATTTCTGGAGTCGCTCTGCGGTCGGCACGAGTCGGCTCGGAAAATCCACATCGTGGGTGACAATCTCAACACGCATTGGAGGGAGGACGCCTGCCGTGTCGTAGCCAAGCGGAGTGAATGCCCTTTGCCTCCCATCGGCAATGGCCCACAACGTCGAGCGTTTCTGACTTCGCCGGGCAAACGGATCGTCTTTCCTTTCACGCCGTCGCATGCGTCGTGGCTGAACCAGGTTGAAATCTGGTTTGGGACGCTCAGCCGCAAACTCATCCGACGAGGTGACTTCGCCAGCCTCGACGATCTGGAACAGAAAATCATGGAGTTCATCACGCCTTACAACGCCCACTTGGCCCATCCCTACCGATGGACCTACACCGGAAAACCCCTGGCCGCCAGCCCGGAGGTCGCATAGTCGTTAAACTTATGAAACACGGTACTAGCCCAAGTTAGACACCTGTGCGGCGTTTTAAGATTTTTTCGCGAGAGTTTCCGGCGTTGGCGCGGGCGTGCAGTGGGTTTTCGCGTTCCAAAGTTCGTGTAGTCACGACCTCCCTAATTGCAGAGGTTACGAACGATGGCATAATCGAGCCATGACGTGTTCACAGTGCGTTCGTCGCAAGAAAACCGAGGGGACTACTCAAATGTAGTCACGACTTTTGCGTCAAATCGGCCTTGGCGCTATCGCGCGGGGCGATTGTGGTCTCCAAGTGTCTAACTTGGGTTAGAGCGAGAGATCATTCACCAAGAAGGAACTCAAGAAGCGCGTTCGGGGCATCCGCCCGATCGAGCGTCAGGTGGAGGGGCGCACGGATGTACGGGCTGACGCGATCCGCGGCTATTGCTCGGCGGTTCGGTCGGCCATCACGGACGACGGCCGCCCGGAGCCTCCCTCCTCGGTCGGCTCGTCTGACCCTTTGAGGCCCAGCGGGCTGAGACTGCACCAGCGGTTGTCTGCCATCAGTGCCAGCTTGCACGGCACCCGAAAAAAGGGGGTCTCGGCCAAGAACTGGCGACGCTGAAGGGCGTGGTGGATCGCGGCCTGCGGGATACCGCTTCTCTCTGGCCTGATGTGCAGATCGGCTTCGTTCTGATGAACGAGGCGGCCGAGATTCTCCGGAATCCTCGGCGGCGTCGGAGCGCGCCGGTTCGCAGCGCGTATGCATCGTTGCTCCGACGAATCCGGCGCCGAGCGCGAGCACGCGGTCCGCTGGCCACCTCGCTGCGGCACTTCCTGAAGGTCACCAAGAGCTATGGGCCGGGTTTGTTCCACTGCTACGACGTGCCGGATCTACCCCGCACCAACAACGGCTTGGAACAGCTGTTCGGCTCGACGCGGCATCACGAGCGACGCTGCACAGGTCGTAAGGCTGCGTCACCCAACCTGGTGTTGCGCGGAAGCGTGCGGATCATCGCGGGTCTGGGAACACGCGGCCAATGTTTTCAGGGCCGCGAACTGGCTCCGCAGAAAATCGACGAGTGGCATACGTTACGCCACGGGCTTGAGGAACGACGCCGAGCACGAACGCTTCGATGCCGATTTCGCCGTGACTCCGCCGCTTATCTCCGCGAACTCGAAGCCCTGGCGCTCAAGCATCCCTTGCCGCCGT
>DATECS010000246.1:0-7002 GCA_035286785.1 Thermoguttaceae bacterium
CGTGGCGGGCCGGCCGCTGCGCGATCGGGACGTGATCGAGGAACCCATCGGAATGCACCCGCGGCATCGAGAAAAAATGGCCATTCGGCGGAATGACCCCGAGGCCCGCCGCGCGGAGACCTTCTACGAAGTTGTCGAGCCGTTCGACGGTTTCGCCCTGGTTCGGGCGATTCCGAAGACGGGCCGCACCCACCAGATCCGGCTCCATCTGGATCACGTCGGATGCCCCGTGCTGTGCGATCGGCTCTACGGCGGTCGCGCGGTGATCACGCGCGGCGAGATCCGCCGCGCGCCGGGCGATGAAACGGTCCTGCTCGACCGTCAGGCCCTGCACGCCCACCGCTTGCGGTTTGTTCATCCCGAGACGAACGAGCCGCTCGTGGTCGAGGCGCCGCTGCCGGCCGACATGGAAGCCGTGCTGACGGAATTGCGGGCCTATCGAGTGGGATAGACTGGAATATCCATCAATATAAAAACCGAGCCGCGACCGTAAGGGAGCGGTGGTGTGTTTCACGAGGTACAACCGCTCCCTCACGGTCGCGGCTCGGTAAGAAAATACTCGGCTCGGAAAGAGGACATAACGGCTCAGAACAATCCCACCACGTTGCCGTTCTCGTCGATGTCGATGGACTCGGCGGCCGGCGCGGCGGGCAAGCCCGGCATGGTCATGATGTCGCCGGTCAGGACGACGACAAACCCGGCGCCGGCGGCCACTTTCACGTCGCGCAGCGGAACGTCGAACTTCTTTGGGCGTCCCTTGAGCCCTGGATCGGTCGAGAGCGAGTACTGCGTTTTGGCCATGCAGATGGGCAGCTCGCCGTAGCCGGATTCCTGGAGCATCTGGAATTTGTCGCGCAGCCGTTTGTCGGCCAGGACGTCCACCGCCCCGTAGATTTCGCGGCAGATGATGCCCACCTTCTGCCAAAGGGTGCAGGAGTCGGGATAGAGCAGGCTGAAGTCGGTTTTCGTGTTCTCGACCACGTCGATCACGGCCTCGGCTAGCGCCTCCGCGCCTCGCCCGCCCCGGGCCCAATGGTCGGCCCTGACGATCTTCACGGTCAGATAGGCGCACTTGTCCTTGATGAACTGGATTTCCTCCTCGGTGTCGGAGGCGAAATGGTTCAGCGCCACGACGACCGGCAGACCGAAACGGTGGATGTTTTCGATGTGTTTTTTGAGGTTTTCGACGCCCTTGTCCAAGGCGTCGATGTTGGGCTGGTCGAGTTTGTCGAGTCCGACGCCGCCGTGGTGCTTCATGGCCCGGACCGTGGCGACGATCACCACGGCGTTCGGCTGGATGCCCGACTTGCGGCACTTGATGTTGAAGAACTTTTCGGCGCCCAGGTCGGCCCCGAAGCCGGCCTCCGTGACCGTGTACTCCGACAGCCGCATGGCGAGTTTCGTGGCGATGACGCTGTTGCACCCGTGGGCGATGTTGGCGAACGGGCCGCCGTGGATAAACGCCGGGTTGTTTTCGAGCGTCTGGACCAGGTTCGGCTGCAAGGCGTTTTTCAGCAGGACGGTCATCGCGCCGTGGGCTTTTAGTTCCGCCGCCGTGACCGGATGCCGCGCCCGGGTATAGCCGACGATCATCCGCCCGAGACGCTCGCGCAGCTCGGTGATCGAATCGCTGAGGCAAAACGCGGCCATCACCTCCGAGGCGGACGTGATGTCGAACACGCTTTCGTGGGGAATGGAGTTGTTCACGCCGCCCAGGCCCACGGTGACGTTGCGCAGCGCGCGGTCGTTCATGTCGATCACGCGACCCCAGGCGACCCGGCGAGGATCGATCCGCAGCGAGTTGCTGTGGTGCAGATGGTTGTCGAGCATGGCGGCCAGTAGGTTGTGCGCCAGCTCGATGGCGTGGATGTCGCCCGTGAAATGGAGGTTGATGTCCTCCATCGGCACGACCTGACTGTATCCTCCGCCGGCCGCACCGCCCTTCATACCGAAACAGGGGCCCATCGACGGCTCGCGGAGGCACACGGTCGCCCGACGTCCGAGGCGATTCAAGGCGTCCGTCAACCCGATGCTCGTGGTAGTCTTGCCTTCGCCGGCGGGCGTGGGCGTGATCGCGGTGACCAGCACGAGCTTGCCGACCGGCGCGTCGTCATGGCGATGATACACGGCGAGCGGCACTTTGGCCTTCACCGAGCCATAGTGCTCAAGATCCTTCCCGTTCAGACCGACCTTCGCGGCGATCTCGTCGATGGGGAGCATCTTGGCCGCGCGAGCGATTTCAATGTCGGGCGGCAACGGAGAGTGGGTGGTCATGCTTGTAGCCTTCTGCCGGACACGTAGGCCGGGTCGAGACCCGGCGCCTGCAAGAGTCCCCCGCGCCGGGTCGTGACCCGGCCTACACAGCAATATTGCTTATGCGTAGAAATCCCGCACTCGCATAATGGCTTCGAAACCGTCGTCCGTTTTGAGAATGTCTTCGAGGCATTGCATGGCGGGGTCGTCGGAGCCGAGCAGTTCGTACTTGCGTTTGACCGAGCCGATGATCATGTCCAATCCAAGCGGCATGACCTTCGTCAAAAAGGCGCTTTCCAACGGACCTTTCACTGGCGAGCCGTCCGGCTTCTTCGACGGGAGCATCACCGTAAAATTGCTCAGGCCGACCGACATGTGTACGCCGGCGAAGTCGGGATCGCCGTGAATCATCGCGGCGGCCTGGACCAGACGTTTCAGATTGCCCTCCGAGTCGCTCCCGACCGGCGCGATGCCGGGATCGAAAATCAGATCCTTGTTCGGAATTCCCTTGCCGACGGCCCGGGCGGCGGCAGCCATTGCTTGGGCTGCCTGATACGTCTCTTCGGCCGTGCGACAAGGCATTGCCTGGCTGCCCTCCATCCGCTCGGAAACAAGCAGGATCGGCATAAATGGACAGATTGCGTAGAGGTCGAACATCGTCATGCGCAAGGGCGAGATCGAGTTGAGCACCGGTTTACGGCCGCCCGCCCGATCGAGGTTATAGGCTTCGAGACCCGCCTTGGCGATCACCGGGTCGGGCGTGTCGATCGAAAGCGGCTTGGACGTCACGGCCTGGATCTTGCGGACCATGTCGGCCATGAACTCGGCCGAGCGCGGCCCCACGTTCACGTCGATAAACGCGGCGCCCTTCTCGTCCTGCATCTTGGCAAGCTCGAGGATACCGTCGATGTCGCCGGCGTCGAACAGCGTGTGGGTCGAGGGGACCGAGTCGTTGATCGTCTCGCCGATAATCGTCAAACCTTGGATTGCCACGGGTAAGGTTCCTTTCGGTCAGCGGGTTTGTTTTTTATTTCACCGCAAAGACGCAAAGGACGCAAAGTTTTGTAGGTCAGGCTGTGCCTGACAATAGAAACAGACCAAATGAATTTATTGTCAGGCACAGCCTGACCTACATTTGTTTCTTCTTTGCGTTCTTCGCGTCTTCGCGGTGGGATTTATTGGTTTTTATCCGGTTTGTCTCCTTGTTTGGCCGGCGCGGCGGAGTGGTCGCGGTCCAGATAGGTGTTGGCCCAGGCCGACGTGTGCTTCAGCGCCGCATTGTGGATCACGGTCCGGCCCTCGGCGATCTGTTGCTCTTCGCGGTAGTATTTCAGCCGGTCGTACACGCGGGTCCAAAGGCATTCCTTGTCCAACAATTCGCACTTGCCGTCGCGCGAGCCGCCGCAGGGACCGTTGCGCATGCCCTTCGAGCAGGCCGAATTGGGGCATAGATAGCCGCAGTCGGGCAAGCTGCAATCACCGCAATCCTGGCAGGCATAGCCAAGGTGTTTCGCTTCTTTTTCGAGCCAATACGACAGCCGGCCCAGCAAGCCGGGCTCGCCGGATTTGTAGAGCCGCCCGTAGAACCAAACCAAGAGATTGTAAAGATTCTTGCCTCGCTGGAAGGCCAGCGAGTGAACCAGCCGCGAGACGCGATACTGGAGCGTCACGTTTTTCGAGCGGCGCCGGTGCTTCAGCGACTCCAGGTACTCGGGATTGATCCGCGTCGGGTCGCTCATGCCGGTCTTCGGGTCGTGGTCGAAGAAGAAAAATTCGTCGGGGAGCGAATAGCGTATCTCGGGCAAAAAATCGCGCCAGTCGTTCTCGCCGTAGCTTTCGGCCAGGTCGATCACGCGGCCGAAGGAGTCGGCCTTGGCCATTCCGCCGAGATAGCCCGCCGCGAAACCCAGACCCTTGAACACGGCCAGTTGCTTGGCGGCCAATTCCTGGAAAAACTTGCGTCCCTTGTCCTCGCCGGCGGCGTATTTTTGGCACGTTTCGAGCAACTCGTCGCTCACCACGCAGCCGGCCAGCTTCCCGTCGTGGAACATTTTGGCCACAAAGCCGGTCAGGAGGTAAACATTGCCGACCACGGGCACGTCGATCCCTCGCGAGTCGAGCACGAGCTTGATTTCGTGGAACTTCCGCATGTCGTAGCCCAATTGCGGGATGACCCATTGGGCGCCAGCCGCGATTTTGCGGATGAGCTTGAAATACTGCGGCACCAGTTCGCGTTCGTACCGTTTGAACGGCGAGACGGCGCAGCCGATGAAGAAATTCGTCGGCGCGAGCGTTTCCAGGTCGCCGCGCCGGCCCGGCACTTGAAGTCCGGCGTTCATCGACCGCAGGAGCGAGATCAGGCTGACGCTGTCCAGATCGAACACCGGTTCGGCCGTGCCGCCGAAACCCGACGTGGGATAGTCGCCCGTCAACGCCAGAATGCTGTTGAAACCCTCGGAGGCGTAGCGCCACGCGGCCGATTCGAGCCCATTGCGGTTTTGGTCCTTGCAGGTCAGGTGCAGAACGACCCGGTCGCGGTGTTCGGGAATCAACCCGGCGAGCCAGTCGGGCGGCAGCATGGGACCGCCGCCGGGGTTGTCGGTCACGGAAATCCAGCCGATTCGCGGATCGGCCAAGAGATCCTTGGACAATCCCGCCATGGCGGCGGGCGAGGCGGGCGCGCTCAGTCCGCGCGAGCTTACGATTTCCGCTCCGTAGTGAAAACGGCGGTCGGCCAATATTTCACGATACGTCATCACCTGTCGCTCCGAGCAGTCCATCGGCCCACCTTGCCTCGCAAGGTGGGAAGAAAGAAATGAAGGTTGTGGAGCCGCCGGACGTCAACCGACCAGTTTTCGGGCCAGGGCGACCGCCGAACTGGCGTTGTCGCTGTAGCCGTCGGCGCCGATTTCGTCGGCGAACTGCTGCGTGATGGGCGCGCCGCCGACCATGATCTTGGTCGAGTCGCGCAGGCCGGCCTTTTCGAGCGCCTCGATGACCGACTTCATCATCGTCATGGTCGTCGTCAACAAGGCGGAAAGGGCCACGATGCAGCCTTCCCGTTGCTTGGCCGCTTCCACGAACTTCTCCGTGGGAACGTCCACGCCCAGATCGACCACTTCGAACCCGCCGCCTTCGAGCATCGAGGCGACCAGGTTCTTGCCGATGTCGTGGAGGTCGCCCTTTACCGTGCCGATGATGACCTGGCCGGCCGCCTTCGTTCCGGCCGCGGCAAGCCGCGGGGCGAGCAGCTCGAGCGACGTCTTCATGGCGCGGGCGGCAATCAGCAGCTCGGGAACGAAGTACTCATTGCACTCAAACCGTCGTCCCACTTCGTCCATGGCGGGAATCAGTTGTTTGCCGAGCAATTCCGAGGGGTCGGCGCCCGCGTCGAGCGCCGCCTTGGTGATCTCTTGTGCCTTCTTCGCATTGCCGGTCAAAACGGCTTCGTAAAGTTCCCTAGCGTCGGACATCGACGAACTCCTCTTATGGCGGTCAACTTTAGTATCTCCCAAACCGGATATCATACTATCTGACGGGCCGCCACACCAGTCCCGGAGAGACCGCGGAAGGCATTTTGCCCGGCCACGCGCCGGTGGCGGCATTGTAATGCGTAAATGGTTGCCGGAGAACGGATTCATAAGGCGCACGACCGATCAAAAAGTCATTCATTTCCGGTGTAAACAACTCCGACAGCAACCGCTTTTCGAGAGCCCAACTTGGCATTACCGCGATTCGAGGTTTACTACGTTACTGCGACCAGACGCCACGCATTGCACAATACCCCCGTGGCGGAGGGTGAGGATATACAATATTCGCACTCTGGGATTATTAAAGACATTCTCAACCCGATCGGCGGATTCTTTGGCGTCCACCCCCTTGTCCTGTTCGTTGGCCGTTGCTACAGTCTAAATGACTGTATACTCCTACCGCCGAGTTGTGTCTCTCGGGGCAACGGATGGAGTGGCGGCGTGGACCGGTCTTGGGCCCCCGGCCTGGGATGGAACAATGCTCGTGCTCTCGCGAAAAGTCGGCCAGCGCATTCTGATTGGCGACCGGATTGCCGTCACGGTGGTCCGCGTGGCCCAGGGAGCGGTGCGGATCGGCATCGAAGCGCCGGACGACTTGCCCATTGTCAGGGAAGAAATCAAGCTGGATCGGAAAGAGCCAACGGACGCCACGAAGGCGGCTCGTGAATCCTGACCCGAGGACGCACCGCGTCGCGGTGGGGGGTGATTCCGTTCTCTTTCGACCTGAACAGTAGATTCTTTTTGCCGATCAGGAGGCCAGACATTCTTGTCTGGCTGGAGAGAGACAGGCAGGAATGCCTGTCCTCCTGTGATGGTCTATCTTGTTACCTTGGCTCAAGGCACGTCTTGTCGGGCGGCCACCGGATCGAGAGCGTGGGGCGCGTCGGGATGTTGAACGTCCAGCGGCGTCGCGGTGCCCGCCGCGTCCAGACTGCCGCACGTGGCGGCATACTGCCGTAGCCGGGCAATCTTTTCCTTGGCCAAGGGTTCGCCGGCCGTCTTCGTTCGAGGCGAAAGTCCCCAGAGAATTCGGGTTCCCTGACGCGTGTAGAGGTCGTAGACGTACTCGGTCCGCGGACCCAACGTCGCCTGACCGGTCGGCACAATCCGATGCAACCCCAGTTCGCTCCACCCCTCGCCAAACACCGCGGCGATTTGGGCCGCCCCAAGCACGCGATCATCGCGCCAAGGCATGCCGGGCAGTCCCACGGGTGTACTT
>DATECS010000247.1:0-4711 GCA_035286785.1 Thermoguttaceae bacterium
GACCGTCAGGGAGCGGTGGCTGTTCGATTGGCGTTCAACCGCTCCCTGACGGTCGCGGCTCGGTTTTGTATCGGAATGGCTGGTTTCCGAGTACTCGTGGACATTCGTGGCGACACACTTCGCGCCCTCTATGCTGAGACGCCATCAAATAGCGAGGCTCACGGCTTGGTCGGCTCGCCATGCAAGTGGAACACGGCGTCTTCGGCATCATACCAACGGTTTCGCGGCTCGTCGGGCGACGCGCCGGGCGCGGGCGGTGTCTCCTTTCCGCCTCCGTCCACCAGATCCGTGCCAACCGAATAGACCACGGCCCGATCACGCACATACCGCATCGGCTTCCCGTCAAACGGATCGCGCGGCACGGCGTCCAGATACGTCGGCACGAGAGCGTCGAGCGTCGGCGGCAATTCGCCGTGGTCTTTTTCATAACGCCGACAGGCTACCATCAACTGATTGGCAGCTCGCATGCCCTCGACACGAGAAGAGGCTTCCAAAATAGCCTCGGTGGCGGGGGCCATCAATGCCACAAGCATTTTGCCAACGCCATTCGGACTCAGCATAAGCGTGATCCGACTTTTCTTTTGAATGCCAAGCTGCTCCTCCACGTCGAGCAGTTTTCTCTGGGCTGGCGGTAGAGAAACGTTTTCGAGGTAGTTGCGGAACAGGTCCGCGAATATCTGTTTCGTTCGATTCGGCTGAAAGACATAACCGACCCGCGTTGCCGGGAGACCCTTCAACTCGCCGTCACCGAAGGGAGTTTTTCCTTGCGCTAGTTCGCCCACGGTGTTCGACGCGAGTTGATACTCCCCCTTAAGCGATTGAACGAGGCCGGCATCGAACGGTCCTACGTCGGCCAGTGCCTGGGCGAGCCGGGCCAGTTGATCCTTGGGCATGTCGGGCGAAAGGGCCAGTGTTTCACTAGCATTAAATCCTTGGCCAAGGAGGGCTAGGCCGACTAGATAATGCACCAGACTTCCAGGGTCTTTTTGAATTAGATTGCCGAACCGAAGCAGATTGCAGCAAGCCGTCGTGGCCTCGTCCCATCGACCGGCGTCCTTGTCGTGCATCGCCTTGAGCCACAACAGCCGGCTCAACGTTCGCCAACCCTGCACGTACTCCATCGAGTCGTCAATTCGCAGTATTTCGGGTCCTTGGCAAATGTCGCATGTTAGCCCTCGATCGAGAATCGTCAACGCCTCCTTGTTACGCGTCAGTAGATCAGCGACGTACCGCGGATCGCTCTCGGGCTTGTCGAGAATTTTGTCAATCCGCTCTCGTTCGTCACCCACTGGCCAATCCGCCGCGGCGACCGCTTCCTTCAAGTACGTGAAGGCATTGTCCGCGTCCGCCACATTGGCCCGTTGGGGCACGAGGTCGGGCGTGCTTGGCGGGGCGATGTCGCGCGAGGCGAGCAGGAACGCAACGACCAATACAACGATCAGCACGACCGGCACACCGATGAGGATGAGAAGTAATTTGTTCATGGGAAAGGCCCTCGGTTCAAGGTTCAGTGGGTGGTACGCTCTAAGACACGAAGGGCGTGGTTGTCGGTCGGCGGCGACCAACCGTGAAGGTGCAAAACAGCGTCCTCGGCGAACCAGAGGTGTTGCCAATCCCACTTGATCTGCTCCTTGCCGGTCGGCTTGGCCGAGCCGCCGGAGTCGATCAAATCCATGCCAATCGCGTAGACGATTGCCTTGCCGCGAACGTACCGAAACGGCTTGCCGTCAAACGGATCACGTGGCACAGCGTCGAGGTACTTGGGCGCAAGCGCGTCGAGCGTCGGCGGCAGCCCTCCGTGATCCAGTTTATAGCGTCGGCACGCCACGATCAGCCGTGTGCCGTCCACCATGCATTGCATGCGACACTTCGTCTCTAACATCGCGTTCCCCGATTCTGTAACCATGAAGAAAAGCCGTCTGCCGGTCCGATTCACGCTGGTGGCAGTGGCAATGACGCCTTGGTATCGCCGGAACACCTCTCCCGGCGTACGTAGATTTAAATCGGCCCAGGAGCATGATGCGTTTTCGATCCGATCGCAATAGAAGTCGGCCAGGGCTTGTTTCGTCTTGTTGGGTTGAAGATCGTACGCGTTCGGCTTGGTCTGTTTTGAAAATGCGATATCGACCTCGGCAGCGGCCATTTGATATTCGGCCTTGAACGTCCTAATCAATCCACGGTCCAGCGGCTCAATCTGGGCCAGTGTGTCGGCGACTCTTGTCAGATCAGCATCCGTTATCTCCGTCACATCGCACAGATTTTGGGCTTTGACCAAGCCGCCTCTCATGAAAGACGTTCCCACGACGTAGTTTGCCGAATCCACCGGATTCCTTTGCATAAGATCGCCGAATCGTATCAAGTCACAGCACGTCCGCGCGGCGAAGGCATATTGTCCCCTCTCTTGTTCTTGAATCATCTTGAATTCGAGCAGATGAATCAACGTGCGCCACGTAATATTATGTGGCTGGAGATCGAAGATCCGCGTCATTGCCGGCGGTTGGCACACGCGGCAGCGGAGTCCGCGCTCCACCAAGGCAATCGCCCGTCGATTTCGGGCCACGAGATCCTCGACGAACGGCGGATCTTTCTTCTCGCCTTCGATAATCTGATAGATCAGCTTTTGCTCGTCGCTGCGGTCCGCGGGCCAATCGAGCGCCTCGACCGCCGCGTTGAAGTGCGTATAGGCGTTCGGGCCGTCGGCCACCTCGACCCGATCGAGCATCAGGTCCGAAGTGTTTGGCGGCGCATCCAGGTCGCGGCTCGACATGCTGATGGCTACTACTGCCACTACTGCCGCAAGGGTGCCGAGGATAGCCAGAGGCACGAGAACCCTCTCTCGCTTGGAAAGCCCCGTTTGCCGCATCGGAACACCAGTGTCTATTGCCATTGAATGGGATCGGATTCGGTCCGGCTGGGCCAGACGTGGAGGGTGGGGAACTGGTCGGCGAGGACTTGGGCCAGGGCCTCGACGGCGAACCGCTCGCTGTGGAAGTGGCCGGCGAGGATGAGGCCCACGCCGGTCGCTTCGGCTTCGAGGCACGTGTGCAGCGACGTTTCGCCCAGGACCAGGGCGTCGCAGCCGGCGGCTCGCGCCGCGCCCAACAGCGAACCGGCCGCGCCGCAGCCGACGGCCACCGCGCGGATGGGTTTCTTTGAGTCGCCGACGCGGCCGATTCGATCGATGGCCAGGAAAGACTTCACGCGGTCGCCCAGGGCCGCCAGGGTGATTTCGTCGGCCAGCCAGCCCCAGCGGCCCGTGCCGAGTCCTTCGTCGGCCGGCACGAGCGGCGCAATGCCGCGCAACCGCAGCCCCTCGGCCAGACGCTGGTTGATGCCCTGCGGGGCCGAGTCGAAGGCCGTGTGGGGACTGTAGACGCCAATGCCCGCGGCGATCAGGTCCAAGAGCATGACGCCGGCCGGATCCTGGTCTGTCAGCCGTCGCGCGGCGCGAAAGGGCATGGGATGATGCGTGACCACCAGATCGGCCTTTTCGCGGACCGCCTCGGCCGTGGTGGCGGGCGTGACGGTCAGGCAGGTCATCACGCGGGCCACCGACCCACGCGGCCGGCCCACCAACAGGCCGACGTTGTCCCACTCTTCGGCCAACCGGGCGGGGGCGAACTCGTCCAAAAACGCGGCAATCTCCGCAACCGTCGTCATGTCATGGCCCTCCAATGCACGTGCCCATACTAACCCGAAGCGCCAGCGAGGGCAACCACAAATCGCACCACGGAAACACAAAGGAGGGAACCACAGATGAACACAGATATATATTTCTGACTTATCTGTGTTTATCTGTGTTCATCTGTGGTTCCAAAAAAATCTCCGTGTCTCCGTGGTGAGAAATGGTCTCACTGCGCGACAGCCAACAGCGCCGCGCCGAGGGCGGCGGTGAGTTGGGGTTGCGCGGCCACCGTGACGGGTTGGCCGAGAGTGGCGGCCAGGGCGTCGGCCATGCCGGGGACCAGGGCGACGCCGCCGGTGAACACGACGGGCCCCTCGACCGCGCGGCCGCCCATGCCGGCCACTCGCGTGGCGATCGACGCCTGGACGCCCGCCACGATGTCGGCCGGCGCGACGCCCGAGGCCAATAGGCCCACGATCTCCGTCTCGGCGAACACGACGCACATGCTGCTGATCCGGGCGGGCGACGCGCTCTCGGCGGCCAGGCGGCCCAGCTCGTGGATCGGCGTGCCCAGCCGCGCGGCGACCAGTTCGAGGAATCGGCCCGTGCCCGCGGCACATCGGTCGTTCATCACAAAGTCGAGCACCGTGCCGCGACCGTCCAGCCGGATGAGCTTGCTGTCCTGGCCTCCGATGTCGACGATCGTGCGGGCCTCGGGCACGCGCTGGACGACGCCCCAGCGCTGGCAGGTGATTTCGGTCAGCGAGCGGTCGGCCGCGCGGATGAGCTTGCGCCCGTAGCCGGTGGCCACGATCGCACGAACCGACTGGCGCGAGATGCCGTGTTGGGCGAGCAGTTCGTCCAACATTTGCCGAGCCAGGGCGTCCTGGTCGATGCCCTGGTCGGCCACCGCGCCGGCGAGAATCTGTCGCCGGGCGTTGTCCCAGAGGACCACCTTGGTCGTGCGCGAACCGACGTCGATGCCTGCCGAAATCATGCGTGTCTCCTGTTGCCGGCCGTTTCCACGAGCGCTTCGAGTCGTGTGCGGAGCGTCGGCTCCAGGGCGTCGAGCACGGGCGGAATTTC
>DATECS010000248.1:0-6863 GCA_035286785.1 Thermoguttaceae bacterium
CGTTTTGCTAGAGAAAGATGTCGCGGCGTTTTTCGACGACGACCCAAACACCGAGTGCGGCGGACAACGCGATTTTGAGCGTTTCGGGGTTGGCGACGGGCACGACCAGATACTCGCTCGCCTTGGTCCCAGGTTCGTCGGGGCGGGCGTACCAGATCAGTTGGGCCGGAGCGTGGCCCGTCTGACGAAGTTTCAGGCGGCCCTGACGGCAGCGGAAATAGGTGTCGATCTGGTGCTGCGAGCCGAGACGTTTTTCGGCGATCGACTCGGCGGTTTGGTGGGCGAAGTCCGGGTCGGGAAGGCGGGCTTTGAGTTCGATGTTGCGCATGGAAAAAGTTTGCTCATTGGATTATTGGGTGCCATGTCCACGCCGGCCACGGAACGGATTTTCCACTCCAATACGCGATACTCGGCGAAAATCGCGTGGACATGCTCGGAGACGACAGACGCCCGGCAACGGACGCGATGGAGCGTGTCCCTCCGACGGTTGACAGACAGGAATGTCTGTCCTCCCGAGGCAGGTTAGCGGAGTTGCCCGTCGCCCAAAATGTCGATGTGCTTGGCCATGACGTGGTAGGCGCGTTGTTCGGGCATGTAGCCGCGGGCGCCGGTGATGCCGACGGTACGCTGTTCGTAATGGCGTAGGCTCATGCCGGGCGAAGGGGTGACGTAGCAGGTGACTCGGCCGGATTCGTCGACCAGGGCGTAGCGTGGGGTACCCGGCTTGGGCGAGAGAACCCGGGTCAGGCGTCCGCGGCCGTCGAAACGGTCGGAAGGACTTAATAGGCCTGCTGGATTGTCACGGGTCGAGAGGGTGGCCAGGCGGCGGTCGCGGCGGTCGGCGTCGGCCACGACGTGCTCGACCGTGTCGTAGCGCTGCTTAATGTTCTCGAATCGTTCGACTTTGCTCATCAACATCCGGGCGCGGCCCCGTTCGAGGGCCGTTTCGGCTTGAGCCATCATGCGTTCGGCGTTGATGGCCAGTTCGTCGAATTGCCAGACGGTCGGCTCTTCGGACACCATGACCGAGAGTTCCACGTCGAGTTCGTCGAGTCGCCGCTGATATTCCTCGGGCGAGAACGACCGGGGCGGTGTGGCCGGACGACGGGCCGAGGCGGACGGTCCGTCGGCGGGGTTCGTCGCGTCTGGCGAATCGTCGTCGGGGGGACCGTTCTTGCGGACGCCTTCGAGCGGGAATTGCGGATCGAGGTATTTCGAGTGGATCCAGCGGAATTCGCCGGAGGGCGGCGAGATGCGGGTCCACTCGCGGTCCTCGCGCAGGCGGCCGTCGTAGAGTTCGACCACTTCGTCCTGATGCAGTCGGACCTGGACCACGTCGCGGATGTCGCTGAATCGGCTTCCGACCCGGGCGGCCACCTCGGGCGACGTGATCCGGGCCAGTCGGCGACCGGCCGGTTCGAGGTAACGGGTGGCGACCCAGGTGTAACTGCGCTGCGGCGGCCGGATGGCGCACCATCCGCCCGGATCGTGGCGATAGACCTCGACCAACTGGCCGGACTTGGTTTTGTCAGTGGGATAGTAGTCCTTGCCGGGACCGCTGCGAATGTAGACGTCGTCGGCCGTGATGTAGGCTTTATAAGGAAACGTGGGCTCACCCCTTGCGGGGGAGACGCACAACGTCATCGCGGCCGTCAGGCAGCCCAACAGAAGCCGTGGGAAAAGTGCGGGGCGCATGGTAAACAAGCCTCCTTGGCCCAACGGGCTCGCGGGGGAATAGGCCAAAATCGACAAGCTCCGAGAAAAGTAGGCAAGTCTTGTAGCGAAACAGGCCAGGGGGTTCAAGGGCAATTCCGCGTTTGCCCAGAATTGGGGGAATCGCTAGAATCGACCGTTTGTCGTTCCGGTAGTACCTACATGACACTATTTGGAACCACAGATGAACACAGATATTTTAAAGCGATTGTCAGACACAGCCCCAACCTACTCCCCCTTTTAACACACTTCTTATCTGTGTCCATCTGTGTTCATCTGTGGTTCCCAATTTCCTTCCTTGAAGCTGACGAACGAGTGAAATTATGCCCCGCTATAATCCGGCCGTGATTGAGCCCAAGTGGCAAAAGTATTGGGAAGAGAATCGGACGTTTGCCGCGCCGCGGTTGCCCGAGGGACCGAAGGTCTACGTGCTCGATATGTTTCCCTATCCGAGCGGCGACGGACTGCACGTCGGCCACCCGGAAGGCTACACGGCGACGGACATTGTGTGCCGTTATCAGCGGATGAAGGGGGCGAGCGTGATGCACCCGATGGGCTGGGACGCCTTCGGATTGCCGGCCGAGCAACACGCCAAGAAGACGGGCACCCCGCCCCGGACGACCACGGAGCAGAACATCGCCAATTTCCGTCGGCAGTTGAAGATGCTCGGGTTCAGCTACGACTGGGACCGTGAGTTGGCCACGACCGACCCGGAGTATTTTCGCTGGACGCAGTTTATTTTCCTGGTGCTCTACGACACATGGTTTGATCCCGTGCGGCAGAAGGGTCGTCCAATCGCCGAGCTGGAGATTCCCGGCGAAGTGGCGGGCGAGGGACCGGAGGGGATTCGGGCCTATCAGGACGAGTATCGGCTGGCCTATCAGTTGGAAGCGCCGGTCAACTGGTGTCCGGCGTTGGGCACGGTGTTGGCCAACGAGGAAGTGCAAGGTGGGGTAAGCGAACGGGGCAGCCATCCGGTGGTGCGGATTCCTCTGCGGCAATGGATGCTGCGGATCACGTCCTACGCCGACCGGCTCGAAAAAGACCTGGACTCACTCGATTGGCCCGAGAGCATCAAGTCGTTGCAACGAAACTGGATCGGACGGAGCGAAGGGGCCGAGGTGGATTTCTTCATCGACGACGCGGCGAGCGAGGACGGGCGGCCGTCGCGCGAACAGTTCGCCGACTGGGCCAACGATCGGGACGAAATGGGCTTTCCAAAGAAGGCCGGGCCGGACGTGATTCGGGTTTACACGACGCGGCCCGACACGCTCTTTGGGGCGACCTACATGGTCATCGCGCCGGAGCATCCCTTCGTCCGACGGCTCACCCAGCCCGAGCGGGCCGAAGCGGTCGAGGCCTATTGCCAAGGGGCCGCGCGTAAAAGCGACATGGACCGGACCGACCTGGCCAAGGAGAAAACGGGGGTTTTCACGGGCTCCTACGCCATTAACCCGGTGAACGGCAAGGCCGTGCCGATTTGGATCGCCGACTATGTGCTGATTAGCTACGGCACGGGCGCCATCATGGCGGTGCCGGCCCATGATACGCGGGACTTTGAGTTCGCCGAGAAGTTCAAGATTCCGATTATCGCCGTGGTCGATCCGGGCAAAAGCGATCTGGTCGACCGCGAAAAGGTCTTGGCCGGACGGCAATGTTCGATCGAAGACGGCACGGCGATCAACTCAGGTTCATTCAATGGGCTGAGTACGGCCGATTTCAAAGCGAAGATTTCGGCCGATCTGGCCAAGCGGGGGCTGGGCCGCAAGGCGGTGAATTACAAACTGCGCGACTGGCTCTTCAGCCGGCAGCATTTCTGGGGCGAGCCGTTTCCGATCCTCCACGAGCTGGACCGCGACGGGAAGCCGACGGGTGTGCTGCGGACCGTACCGGCCAGCGAATTGCCGCTGGATCTGCCCCGGGCGATGAAATTCGACGCGGCCCACGACAGCCCCGAGCCGCCGCTGGAAAAGGCCCCCGAGGATTGGCTCTATGTGACCATCGGCAAGAAGCGTTACAAGCGCGAGACCAATACCATGCCGCAATGGGCCGGCTCCTGCTGGTATTACCTGCGGTTTTTGGATCCGAAGAACGACAAGGCGTTGGTCGATCCGGCGGTCGAGCGGGCGTGGATGCCGGTGGATTTGTATGTGGGCGGGGCGGAGCACGCGGTGCTGCATCTGCTGTACGCCCGATTCTGGCACAAAGTGCTTTTTGACCGGGGCTACGTGGGCACCGAGGAGCCGTTCCGCAAGCTGGTCAACCAGGGCATGATCCTGGGCGAGATGGAGTTCACGGGCTATCAGGACGCGGCCGGCGGCTGGGTCAGCGCGGCCCAGGTCGGGGATTCGGCCGACAATGGGCAGGTGAATAAAACGACGGGCCGTCCGGTCACGGCGGTGAAGGTCGCGCCCGAGGCGGTCGAAAAGCAGGGTGAGTCGTTCGTGCTGGCGGCCGATCCTTCGATTCGGATCGACAGCCGGGCGTACAAAATGTCGAAAAGCCGGGGCAACGTGGTGAATCCCGACCAGGTGGTGGCCAATTATGGGGCCGATTCGTTGCGGCTCTACGAAATGTTCATGGGCCCGTTGGAGGCCGTCAAGCCGTGGAGCATGGACGGGGTGAGCGGAGTCCACGGGTTTTTGAACCGCGCATGGCGGATGATCGTCGACGAGCGGGGCGAAAAGCTTCAGTTGAACGAAGCCGTTGTGGACGCGGCGATTGAAGAAGGACAAGCCCGCGTACTGCACAAGACGATCAAAGCGGTGACCGAAGACCTTGACCAGATGGCGTTCAATACGGCTATTGCGCGGATGATGGAGTTCACAAACTACTTTTTGAAGCAGGAGGTTCGTCCGCGCGAGGCGATGGAAAAGCTGGTGTTGCTGTTGGCGCCCTTCGCGCCGCACATGGCCGAGGAGCTTTGGCAATTGCTGGGCCACGCGAAGACGCTGTCGTTCGAGCCGTGGCCCGAGTACGACCCTGTGGCCGTGCGCGACGACGTGATCGAGGTGCCGGTACAGATTTGCGGGAAGTTGCGAGCAAAGATCGAGGTGCCGGCCGAAGCCGATCAAGCGGCGCTGGCCGCGGCGGCCAAGGCCAACCCACGGGTCGCGGAGCTGCTCGCGGGAAAGACGATCGTCAAGGAAATCGTCGTGCCGGGGCGGTTGGTGAATTTTGTGGTGAAATAGGGGGCGGGAGACGAGGGGTGGGGGATGGGAGATTGAAGGTCGTGATACGAAAACCGGCCCAGTACGAGGTGGTGGATGACGAGATGGCGGCGGTGCTACGCGCGAAGACCGAGCAGGAGCGGATGGAAATGGGTTTCGCCATGTGGCGTTTTGCCCGGGATTTGATGCGATCAGCAATCACCGGCGAACATCCCGACTGGACCGACGAAGCAATCCAACGAGAAGTGGCCAAGAGGATGTCGCATGGAGCCGTCGATGTCCGTATGACAGCCGATGGCGAATTTCATTGCTCTCACGCCAATAACAGCGAACTGTAAGTGGCCCAGCGGAAGGCGAGGATAGTGCAGACGAGGCAAAGCCACCAGGAGGCGACCTGGGCGCCGCGGTAGCGACGCAGGGCCAGTAGGATTCCGCAGCCGATCGCCAGCGACGTGATCTTGAAACAAGCGAGCAGGATGGGATTGGCCAACAACGCGCTGCCCAGCGGATTCATTTCCGAGAAGCCCATCGAACCATTGGCCAGAAGCGTGCAGATCAGGTCGAAGAAGCTCAGCGTGGCCACGAGCGCGACGTTGCGGACCACGTGGGGAATACTGTCGCCGGAGGTGTCGATCTCATTCCAAGAAGCATTGCTGTGGGGGCGATGGTTCAGCAGACTGCCCAGCGCCACGACGCCAAGGACGATGCCCATGACGGTAATGCCGTACATGAGATACTTCGACAGGCTCGGCCGAGAAGGCACGGGCCGCCGGTAAAGGGCTTCCCGTTCTTTTTTCAGTTTTTCGACCCGGGCGGCGAGATCGGGGGCGGAGCGAAACGAATCGACCAAGGCGGCCCAGCGAGCCGATTCGACGTCTCGCGTGTGGAGCTTCATCAGGGTCTTGATTTTCTCGTCTCGCGGCTTGTCGGCCAGCAGCGCTTCGAGGACGGGTGTTTCGCTTCCGCCTGGCAGGAAGGTGGCCAACTTGTCATCAAAAACGATCAACAGGCTGTTGTCCTGAAGCTGGCGTTCGACGTGGGCCACGTAATTGAAATACCATTGCGGCGGAGTGCGCGGCTCTAGATTGGGGTCGGGAACGGAGTTGACGCCCTGATTGCTTGCCGCGGCGGAACCGCGAGACGGTTCCGGCGTCATGGAACGGTAATAACCACCACCGCCGCCGCCCCAGCGACGGATGCGGAGGCCTTCGGTATTGATGGGGTGTCCGTTGACGAAAAGGTCGTCTCCCCGCCTGCCCACGGTGTAGGGAGACGGCAGATACTCGCCCTTGATGATGACGAACCCGGTGTCGATGGACAGGCCGTTGACGATCGCTTCGGCGGAGTCGGCCTTGGATGGCTCGGCGGCAAAGGCGAAGGTGGCCGTTGCCACCATGACTGCCGCAAGAAGTGCATGAACCAGCATGATGGCCTCTCTCATCGGAGCATTGCGGGCCGGGAATACGCTCGTGGCAACGACGCCAGACGTCCATATAACCCCTCCCCGGGTTCCCGGTTCCGCCGTCCGTACAATTCGTATGATAACATTGCCCGGTGCGGTTTGTCCATGAAAGCCAGGCTGGTTTTTTACGAGGAGAAAATAGAGTACAGAATCATCATCCCCCAATGGGTGTATGGGAACTGCCCAACTTGTTGCGGATTTTCGTGCGGTCGGATTAGGCTACAATTAGACGTAGGGGCCGCGATTTCTGGAGTATACACGTGCTAGGCAGCGAAACCGTGGGACGGCCGATGGAGATACTCCTGGTCGAAGACGACCTGGAGGACGCCGGTCTGACGATGGAGGCGCTCGACCACGGGCAGGTGAAATGCCGGGTGAGCCTGGTTCGCGACGGCGAAGAGGCGATGGAATTTCTCCGCCAGCAGGGGAAATACAGCCGGGCGCCGCGCCCCGATCTCATTTTGTTGGACCTCGATCTCCCGCGTCTAAGCGGGCGCGAAGTGCTCGCCGAGATCGAG
>DATECS010000249.1:0-5808 GCA_035286785.1 Thermoguttaceae bacterium
CGACGCCTCGGGCCAAGCCGTCAGCCGCCTCGCGGCCGCCTCGCGTGCCGCCGGGTCGCGATTGCCGAACTGACGCACCAGCGACGCCACCGCCGCCGTGTCCGGCGCGTCGGCCGAAAGCAGCACGCTGTCTGGCCGCGCCAACGCCGCCTCGTGATGCTCCTTGAGCCACGCCACAAGCTCGTCGGCCGTCATCCCGCCCACGTGCGACGCCACCGGCCGGCCCGCCGCCGTGCGAAGAAACAACGCCGGCACGCCCACCGACTGCAATTCGGCAATCGCGGTCGGCCCGGCCGTCACGTCCACGTGCGCCAGCGTCCACTCGCTCAGCGCCGCGCGCGCCGTGGGCTCTACCATCATCTTCTCCATCGCCCGGCACGTCGGACACCAACTCGCCAACACCCGCACCAACACCGGTTTCCCCGCCGCCTGCGCCCGCTGATGCGTCTCATTCAAATCGGTCGACCATACCGGCTTGCCGTCGCGGACCGTTGCCGGCTTCTCGGCCGACTTGTTCAACCCGTTCCAGCGTGGCGCCTCGGTGAGATCGACCTCTTCCAACTCCCCGATCGGAGGCTCCGTCGCCCACGCCATGCCGGCCGACAGCATCGCAATCGCGCAGAAAAATTGAATGGCTCGCAACGCAATCATGGCGACTTCTCGCAACACGTGAAATATCCAGTTATCTGTGTTCATCTGCGTCCATCTGTGGTTCCACCTTCCCCGGCCCGTGACGCATCTTCGGCCAATACGTCTCGAACGAAAACTCCGGGCTGTTCTCCCGATCGTGGCACGACTCGCAATGATTTTTCTGTTGGCCGTAGTAAGCCGTGTGGACCGTCTCGTCCTCGCAATGGGCCAGCGACGGACCGTGGCAACTCTCGCACGCCACGTCGACCCGAGTGTCGCCCTGGGCCAGCGACTCAAACCCGCCCGGCATCCCGTAGCCCGTCACGTGGCACCGCTGGCAGTCGGGATTCACGTGGGCTCCCTTCTCCTTCAACGTGTCCCAGGCGTGCCGATGCTTCGACTCCCGCCACACCGCGTATTCCTCCTCGTGACACTCCGCGCACCGCTTCGGCCCCGCCACCGCGAAACCCGGCGGCATGGTCTTGGGCAGCGCCACGGCGAACGACGTTTCCTCCGGCCGAAAATCGCGCCGCCCCAGCTCCTCGTAAAACCGCTTCAAATTAGCCAATTGCGCGCCATCGTCGACAAACGACTCATCCAACTCGACGATCCGCCCCGTGAATCGACTCTCGCCGACGTTTGCGTCCGGCGCGAACGCCGCTAAAAATTTCCCCTTATTCGTCGCCGAAGCCAACAGCACCGGCCCGACTCGTGTCGGCTGAATCGGTTGTCCCGTCGGCCCGCCCACCACCAGATCTACTTCCGGCAGCATCTCGGCCAACGCCCGAAGCGACTCCTCCGGCAAGTAGGCCAGCACGACGACCGCGTCGCACGGCTCGTCGTTTTCAATCGTCGCCAGCGCGTCGAGCACGGCCGCTTGCGGCGGACCGACCTCAATCTCGTCGGTCGCATATCTCGGATCAAGCACCCCGACCACCGCGACCCGCCGTCCGCCGATCTCAACCACGCGGACCGCTTCGCCCAGCAATTTGCCCTGTCGGTCGCGCACATTGGCCGACACCAGCGGCAACCCGATCCGCCGCGCGACGTCGCGGAGCGCGTCCGGCACCATCGCCGCCTCCGACGCGCCGATGTTGTGCGCCGCCACGCCCATCACGACTTCTCCCCGTGCAATCGCCTCGAATTTCGCCCGATCGTATGCGGACGTCCCCGCCGCCGCCCCGCCCGCGTCGACCAACAACACACGACCCTTCCGCAACATGTCCTTCACATACGTCGCCCGTCGCGGCAACCCGCCGAACTGTTTCGACGCGCACCCGCAAGGCACGATCCACCCCTCCGTATCCCCGCTCACGACAACCGCCGGCAACAACGACCCCGCCTTCTCGCCATCTCGACACCCCTCGCACCCAACCATCAGCGCGCCGCCCGCCAGAAGCAGAATTGCATTGTTCCAATCCCTAATCCCCAATCCCCAATCCCTCCTCCAACACATCCCCCGTAGGTCAGGCTGTGCCTGACAAACGTGGCGCGACATCTCCCATGGTTTTGTCAGGCACAGCCTGACCTACGTCACTCTCGCCCCCGCCTCCCCTCAATACATCAACGCATACGCCAACACGTTCACATTAATCCGCTCCGCGTCCCGAATCTCGTTCCCCCCGCAGCAGCAGCAACCTTGTGCATGGCTCGTGTCGTTCAGCCCGTCGGGCGAATAAACCACGCCGAGCCGCCCGCCGATCGACACGCCCAAAAGCGGCCGCGGTTTGCCGTGCGACGCGGTCACTTGTTTGATTTCATAAACCGTGTGAAACATCGGGTGATTGATCGGAATCGACGTCGGCCTGTGGTCGGGAAAGATTTTGACCATCTCGCGCCGGAACGACCGGTCCCATTCCGTCGACGAGCACCCGGCCGACGCCAACAGCAGCCCGCCGCGCTCGACGTAGCGCCGCAGGTTGTCCCGCTCGCGGTCCGACAGGGTGAACGACCCTTCGCCCGTCATGATCAGCAGCGGAAACTCAAAAATATCGTCGCTCCCCAGCTTCACCGCGTGAAACCGCCGGCTCGTGGAAATGGCCGTTTCCTTCTCGGCCTTGACCAAAAAATGATCGGAAAAACACCGACTGCTCTTCGTCCCCGCGTAAACCAGATTGGCGACCTGCACCACCCCGTCCGGCTCCCCGCCGACTTGTTTCGCGTCCCGCACGGCCGCCGTGTCCTTCGTCTGCGCCACCGCCGCGCGCGAGCAAGCCGTGGCGACGATAACAACCGTCATCACACTAATTGCCAAACGCAAATCACGCCTATTCATCATCACATTACTCCGTCCAACCCCAACCGGAAACGCTTTTCTTGGAACCACAGATGAACACAGATGAACACAGATGAACACAGATGAACACAGATGAACACAGATGAACACAGATGAACACAGATGAACATTTAATGTGTGTCCCGCCACATCAACCTCGCCCACTCTTTCTCAAATCTCAAATCTCAACTTTGAAATCTCAAATTTGAAATCTCAAATCTTAGATGGTCTCTCCGCCTCTCGTCCCCCATCCTCCGGACCCCGCCTCTCAACTCTCGCCTCTCAACTCTCAACTCTCCCATCCCTCTTATCTGTGTTCATCTGTGTTCATCTGTGGTTCCCAATCATCGCCCTGCCTCATCGCCCGTCTCTTCGTTGACCCGTTGAAAATACTGTCCGACGCGCCGCCGCGACCCCGCCGGCACGGCGCCTTGCCCGATGCCCGACGCCTCGTCCCGGCCCGCTTCGTCAACCAGCGTTTCATTGTCCGACTGTCGACCGCCCGACGAGAACCGTCCGCCGCCGCGCCGCGACCGCGCGTCGCGCCGGTCCCGGCCCTGGTTGCCGAACGCCTGGCCCATGCCCGGCAGCCCGCCGTACATGCCGTATCCGCCGCGCTGCGCGCTGAACCCGCCGCCGCCCATGCCCATCCCGCCGCTCGCGCCATTGCCCATCCCCATCATGGCCATCAATTGTGGAATGGAGTTGCCCAGCCCGCTCGACAGGCTCGGTTGGAACTTCAAACAATTGCCCGCGCACTGGCCCATGCCGCCTTCGCACTGTTTGACAAACTGATTCAAAAGATCGGACGCCTCCCGGGCCCGTTCATGAGCCCGCGATCCCGTGAACTCCGCCAGCGCCGACTCCGCCTCGACCATCGCCTCTTCCGCCCGGCTCGCGCGAACCTTGTCGACAAACTCGACGGCCGTCCGCCGAAGCTCGTCGAACCGCGGATCGTCGGGCAGCTTGGCCGCGTCCCGTCGGATGTCGCGCAACAGCCCCTCCAGATCGGCCATGATCTCGCGCTGCTCGTCCTCCAGGTCGCGCATCCGCGAGCGAACCGCCGGATCGTCCTCGTCGTCGCGGTCCTTCAAGGATTCGAGCCGTTCGGCCAGATCCTTCTGCCGCATCGCGAGCATGGCGAACTCCTGCTGCTCGACCAACAGCGGAAACACGGCCGCCAGATGCTCCATCGGCTCCGTGACTTGCTCTTCGTATTCCTGTTTCTGTTGATCAAGCTGTTTTTTCATCTTGTCGAGTTGCCGTTTCATCGCCTCGCGCCCGGCGTCCGATTTTTTGAGCGATTTCTCAAGCTCCTCGGCCATGCGCTGCGTCATCCGGGCCATCTCGCCCATCTTCGGCGAAAGATTTTCGTCCAGATCCACCGGCCACCGTCGCTTGCTCAACTCGCCCAGCGCCTTCGACTCCTTGCGCATCCGATCGACGAGCTTCTCCATTTTTTCGCGCAGCTTATCGGTTTCCTTGTCGCCCGGCGGCGCCGCGTCAAACTCTTTTTGCAGCTTTTTGAGCTCCTCGGCCAACGAGTCGATCCGCCGCTGCGCCTCCTCGTACTTCGCCGTCAGGACGTCGATTCCTTCCTCCATCTCAATCATCCGCTCAAAATCGTCCTGCGAAATGATCTGCACGGTGACAATCGGGCTTTCGGCCCCCTTCGCCCCGGCTGGATCATTGTCCTCGACCCGCCCGAACAGCTTGATCACGTCGCCCGGCGCGAGCCCGAACAGCGAAAGCGGCAGCGTCACCAGTTCGTCGATTTGGTTTGTCGCGCGCGGCCCCAGCGGAACGTCCATCGCCATCGGACGCGAGTCGTTCAGACTGCGATACAACTCGACCCGCGCGACGCCGTAATCGTCCTCCGCCGAGATCTCCACCGGCAGCTCGGCCGTCGGCGTGGCGAACGACATCGTCTCGGGCCGCGTCAGCCGAACAAACGGCCGCTCGTCCGCCAGGCACGTGATCGTGCCCGCGAACGACTCCTGCGAATCCTGTCCCGCCGTGTCCGTCACGCGCACGTCGAACCGGCCATCGCCCGTGATGAGAAATTCGCCCAAAACTTGCTTGTGCGTCGAGGCGACGGGCGTCATCTTCAGTTCCACCGGACCCGACGAAACCGATTCGCCCGGATCGTCCGCTCCCACGGCCCGCCCGCCGCGCACCGTGAGTTTCCCGCCCGACAGCGGCCGGTTGCTCGTCGCAAGAATTTCGACCTTCGTCCCCGGCAGCCCGGCGAGGCCTTCGCGGGGCAGGGGCCCCTCGTAGGGCGCCAGCCGCGTGTAGGCCGGCGGCGTGACCCGCACCCGAACGTCCTCGATCCGAGGCACCGTGATCACGCGGATCGCAAATCGCCGCGTCCGCGCTCCGTGCGCCCGAAGCACATAGCCCGTCGGCGCGGTCACTCTCGACAACACGGTCTGCCACCGTCCGTCCTGCCGGCGAAACATCGGCAGCGTTTCGTCCGCTTCCCCCTCGCGCGACAGCGCCAACTCGACCTGCTCGACCGCCGCGCCCTCGACCGCCGCCGAAATCTCGACGTCGCCCCCGTAAAGCACGTCGGTGTCGCCCGGATTGACGTCAAACCGAATCGTCGAAAACGGCGGCACGTCGTCCGTGGGGCTCGCGAAGCGGCTCCACTCGGTCCGCGCCAGCTCGGGCAGCGCAACCACCAGCACGGCCATCAGGCACACCAGCGCCCCAAGCCACATCGCCGAGCGCCGCAGCGGCCGCGCCGGAGCCGCGTCGGCCGTGGGCACTGCCGCCGCCAGCCGCGCCGCGTGGGCCACCGCCATGCGCGAAAGCTGCGCCGTCACCTCGGGCGACGGCGACCCGCCGCCGCACGGCGCCGCGGCCAATTCCCAACCGGCCAGGATCGCCCCGCCGCGCCG
>DATECS010000250.1:0-6008 GCA_035286785.1 Thermoguttaceae bacterium
CATCAGCGCCACGACGACCGTCGAATCGACCGTGCTGCAACTCCGCCGAAACCTGCCCCGGCCGGTCGGGTGCGTCTACTGGCGGGCCACGTGCGAGCCGTCCACCAGCGTTTTCACGCCGTGGTACCTGGGCATTTCGTCCGTGCCCGACGAATATCACGAACCGGCGTCGCTTGCGCGGCGTCTTTCCTTGGACTACCAGTTCAACGCGCCGGCCGAGACGTTCGAGCCCCGGATGGAAGCGGCCTGGTGGAAGTTCAAGACGCTGCAACACCGGATCCACGAGGATTACGACGCCCGGATTGCCCGAGTGCGACCGACCTGGACCGAGATGGAGAGCCGCGAGTTGGCCCGGCAGGCCCGGGTCGAGGCGGAAGCCATGCGGCTGTGGGAAAACGACCGGGAAGCCGCGGTGGAGTACCTCACGACGTACTGCGCCGACACGGCCGACGAAGCCTGCCGAGAGGCCGACCGCCTGGCCGCCCAGTTCGCCGCCGGCGCCGTCCAGCACCCCCACGCGGCACGACTCCGCCAGACGGCCTAAACTTGTGTGGCGAGTATTTGTCGGTGGGTGCCATGCCCACGCTTGCCGTGGGCATGGAAAATGCGACAATGGACGCAGCACGACCACGCAAGCGAGGCCATGCCACCCACCAGCGAAATTGAGCAAGATAAGCGCCCGTAGCTCAATGGATAGAGCAGCGGACTTCTAATCCGCAGGTTGCAGGTTCGAGTCCTGCCGGGCGCGCTTTCTTCAGGGGACTCTGGCGGGACAGTTCTGGTCTCGCAATGTCGAAACGACCGACGGGCATGTCGGCCGACTCGACACTCGTCGGTGCCCCGGGGCGGTCTATGATTGGCCACGGCACGGTTTTTTGGGCATTTTCTCGCCGTCCTGATGCCGGGGTTTCGTGGTACGCAATATGCATCTATCGGCGGCCAAGCCCAATGGTGCCATCAAGTCGAGCCGCCGGGATAGGACGTGGAATAGAGAATAGGAGAAATACGGGAATGGGTACGCCTTCGCGTCGGAGATGCAATCCCGAGACTATGGAACTCCCGGCCGGTTTCCCTGGCCGCCAACAGCATGTGTACACCACCCTACGGCGAATCGTGGCCGTCGTGACGGGCATCCTCTGCTTAAGCGCGGCAACCGCCTTGGCCGCCCCTCCCCAGGCAAAACGGATCGGACCCGATCCGGCCGCGTTCGCCAAGACGGTCGCCCTAGGGACTGATTATCTCATCCAGCACGGCCAAGCCGAGGACGGGTCGTTCAGCAGTTTCGCCGGCTGCGGCATCACGGCCCTGGCCACGACCGCCCTGTTGCGCAACGGGCATTCGGCCGACGATCCGGCCGTGGCCAAGGCGCTGGCGTATCTCGAAGAGTACGCCCAGGAGAGCGGCGGCATTCACATGCCGGGCGGTCGCATACCGACCTATGAAACGTGCATCGCCCTGGTTTGCTTCAAGGAAGCCAACCGTGAAGATCGTTACAAGAAGATCATCGAAGAGGCCGAGAAGTTCTTGCGACGCGGCCAGTGGGACGAGACGCGGGGCAAGGACAAGACGGACGTCTATTTCGGCGGGGTCGGCTACGGCGGCAAGTCGCGGCCCGACTTGTCAAACACCGCCTTCCTCATGGAAGCCTTGAAATCGTGCGGGGCGTGCGCCGACGATCCGGCCGTTCAGAAAGCGATAGTCTTTGTCTCCCGCTGCCAGAATCTCGAAACCGAGCACAACACCACGCCGTTCGCCGCCAAGGTGAACGACGGCGGATTCTACTACACGCCCGTGCTCAGCCGCCAAGAGGTGGACCGCCAAACGTCCGACGGCGGGCTGCGAAGCTATGGCTCGATGACCTACTCGGGCTTCAAGAGCATGGTCTACGCGGGCCTCGCGAAGGACGATCCACGGGTGAAGGCGGCTCTCAAGTGGATCCGCGCGAATTACGACGTGAAAAGCAATCCCGGCATGGGCGACGCGGGCCTGTATTACTACTACCACACGTTTGCCAAGGCGATGGACGCCCTGGGCGAGGATTTGGTCGAGGACGCCCGTGGCGTGAAGCACGATTGGCGCAGAGAACTGGCCGAGGAACTGGCCCGACGACAGCAGGAAAACGGCTCCTGGGTCAACACGAACAATCGCTGGATGGAAAGCGACCCGAATCTGGCGACGGCGTTCGCGCTCTTGTCGCTTTCGTACTGCCGGCCGGCGGAAAAGAAGGTCGAGGCCAAATAGCGACGCGTCGAATGTCGTACTCATCACGCTCCGCGTGATGTCACGTCACGCTTGTGTTCGCGCGATGTCGGGGATGTGATCGCACGATGTTTTTCGAGACCTCACGCGGAGCGTGAGGAATACGTGAACGCGTGAGGAGTACGTGAGCGCGTGAGGAACACCCACGGCAAGGACGGGAGAATGAGGCGAAACGAAAGAGGATTCACGCTGGTCGAGTTGCTTGTGGTGATCGCCATCATCGGCGTGTTGATCGCGCTGTTGCTGCCCGCCGTTCAGGCGGCGCGCGAAGCCGCGAGGCGCATGTCGTGCCAGAACAACTTGAAGCAGCTTGCCCTGGCCGTCCACGCGTATATGGATGGAAACGGCGTCTTCCCGCCGAGCTTTTGCATCGCGCCGGGCACATTCCTCTCGGGCAACAACGGCTCCTGGTCAATCCACGGGCGCATCCTGCCTCATCTCGAACAGGGTGGTGCGTTCGACCGCGTTCGGCTCGATGTCGCCTGGGACGCCCAACTGGCCACGGGCGTTCCCATGCTCCGGGTGCCCGTGTTCCTCTGCCCGAGCGAGGTGAACGACACGGTTCGCACGAAGGACGGGGCTCCTTACATTTATCCCCACACTTACGGCTTCAACTTCGGCACGTGGCTGGCCTATGATCCAACCGGCGCGAGGGAGCCCGACGGGGCGTTTTACGTGAACAGCCGCATGCGGCCCCAAGATTTCACCGACGGACTGAGCCACACGCTCTGCGCGGCCGAGGTCAAGGCGTTCACCCCCTACTCGCGCAACACGGCCGATCCGGGCCCCGTCCCGCCCAGCGAGCCAAGCGCCGTTGCCGGACTCGCCGCCGGAGGACAGTTGAAATTGGGCCCCACGACCAACGACAACTCGGGCCACACCGAATGGTGCGACGGCCGCGTGCATCACAGCGGCTTCACGACGGTTTTCACGCCCAATACGGTCGTGCCTTTCCACTCCAACGGACTGGATTACGACATCGACTACAACTCGCTGCAGGAAGGCAAGTCGCTGCAGGGAGGCAAGAGCGTGACTCAGCCGAGCTATGCCGCCGTGACCGCCCGAAGCTATCACGCGGGCCTCGTCCACGCCGCGTTCATGGATGGATCGGTTCGCTCGGTCGATGAGTCCATTGAACCTGAGGTATGGCGGGCCCTCGGAACCGCGCGCGGCCAGCCGGGCGAGCCGATTATCGCCGATCCCCTCCAGTGATACGGAATATCGTGCTCATCACGCTCCGCGTGATGTCACGTTATGAACACGCTGTTTTGTGAGACCTCACGCGGAGCGTGAGGAGTACGTGATGGCGTAAGGAACACCCACGGCGAGGACGGGCGACATGAGGCGAACCGTTAGAGGATTCACATTGGTTGAACTGCTGGTGGTCATCGCGATCATCGGCGTGTTGATCGCATTGCTGCTGCCGGCGGTCCAGGCGGCGCGCGAGGCCGCGCGACGCATGTCGTGCGCGAATCATCTCAAGCAATTGGGTCTGGCGACGCAGAACTACGTCGGCGCGTGCGGCATTTTTCCCAACTCTGGTTGGAGCGACGCGGCGCATGGATACCCGACGGACTATTCGCCGTTGGCCAAGTTGCTGCCATACTGCGAACAAGAGAACCTTCGCAACATGATCGACTTCAACGTCTATCCGGGCGGCAAGTTCGGACTCGTGCCCGAGCTGTACACGGTGGCGGGGACGGTCGTTTCCTTGTTCTTGTGTCCGAGCGACGCGGAGCAGCCGTGTCACTCACTGAAGTCGGGTTCGGCCACGGTCACTTTCGCGGGAACCAACTACGCCTTCAACGGCGGCGACGGCACGAGCAGCAACACTAATCTGGCCACGAACGTAGATACCGGGGGACTCTCATGGACGGACGCCAAGGTGGCTTTGCAAGACGTCACGGACGGCACGTGCCGCACGATCGCGTTCACGGAATCCCTTCGCGGTCCCGGCGGCGACACGCTACCAGCGACGCCCGCCCCGGACGTACAGGTCTATCGGGCGACGCCCTGCTCCATCGCCATGGCCGAGTCGGCCGAGCAAAGCGGCGTCGAGGCAATGCTCCCCAGCGTCACCGGATGGGAAGGAAAACGGCTGAGCCAATGGCTGGAAAGCGGTCTACCGACGGGTCCGTTGATGAACGGCCGCTTCACGCCCAACAGCCCGATTCCCGACTTGACCACTGGGTCGGCCCGGCTTTGCGCCGCGCGGAGCCGTCATCCCGGCGGGGTGAACGTCTGCTATTGCGACGGAAGCGTGCGATTCGTGGCCCAGGACATCAGCCGCGACGCATGGCACTCCCTCTGGACGCGCGCCGGCGGCGAAACAACCATCATTGATGATTAAATATCGTAGGCCGGGTCGTGACCCGGCAGGATTGTTGGAAACGCGACCTGATCAAGTTATTCCATTGCCGGGTCACGACCCGGCCTACGACGAATAATTCGCCACGGAAAATACACGGAGACCGTTAACCATGATCAAACCGTCGTCTTCCGCTCCGCCGCTGCACGTCGAGCGGCTCTCGAAATGTTTTCGACAGGGCTCCGCCTCGGTCGAGGCATTGCGCGACGTGGATTTGACTATCCGGCGCGGCGAGTTCGTCGTCGTGATGGGCGCGAGCGGCTCGGGCAAGAGCACCCTGCTGCACGTCATGGCCGGGCTGACGCGGCCCGGCGCGGGCACGGTGCGGGTCGACGGCGAGGATCTTTCGACCATGTCGGACCACCGACTCACGTTGTTCCGCCGGCGACGCATCGGGTTGGTGTTTCAGTCGTTCAATCTGATTCCAACGCTCACCGCGCGGGACAACGTCATGCTCCCGTTGTTGGCCGACGGACGCGCTGAGGCCGACGACCGGCTCGACGACCTCTTGCGGCGTCTGGGCTTGGCCGAGCGGGCACGGCATCGCCCCGACGCGCTCAGCGGAGGCGAGCAGCAACGGGTGGCTATCGCCCGAGCGATCATCGCCGATCCGTCGATCATTCTGGCCGACGAGCCGACCGGTAGTCTCGACTCGGTGACAGGCCAGGGGATTTGCCGTTTGCTCAAGGATCTGTGCAAGGAGCAGAATCGCACGATCGTCGTCGTGACGCACGAGCCGGCGGTGGCCGTTTGGGGCGAGCGGATCGTCGTACTCCGCGACGGCCGGGTATTGACCGAGTTCCCCACCTCGCAATTCAGCGACGTTCACGCGCTGGCCGCGCACTACCAGGACATCGTCACCGCCGCGTCGACGAAGGAATAAAGCGTAGGCCGGGTCGAGACCCGGCAGTAAGGAGTCTCGCTCGTGAGCATCACATGGAAACTGGCTTTGTCCTACGCCGCGCATCATCCCATGCGGATGTTGCTCACCTCGCTGGCGATGATTGCCTCGGCGTGCATCGTGGTTTGGGTCGTCAGCGGGTACGACGCCCTGAGCTCGCAGTTCGGCGAGCAGGCGAGTGAGTATCTCGGGCGATACGACTTTTTCGTCGTGCCCGAGGATCCGAAGAACCCCACGATTGATCCCGCGCTGATCGTCTCGTTGCAACGCGATTCGACGGTGGCCGAAGTCGCGCCGGTCGCGCAGGTCGAGACGCGGCTGGTCAACCCGAACGCCGCGCCGGGTGGATTTGGCGGTCCAGGACAAAACATGTCCCCTCGCCCTTTGGGAGAGGGACCGGGGGTGAGGACAGCACGGGATAAGACACAAGGAGACAATGCCGTTTCGGTGAATCGCCCTCACCCTAACCCTCTCCCAAAG
>DATECS010000251.1:0-4457 GCA_035286785.1 Thermoguttaceae bacterium
CGTTCACCGCGCCGTCGCCGTTGGCGTCGCCCGGCGCGTCGGACAAGAAATCGGCCGCTTCATACACGTCGATCATCGTTCCTGCTACCCAATCATGAAACATCACGAGTACCTGATCCTCCAGCGGATTGTAGATCACTGAGGCATACGAGGCGTTGTAGCCGCCGAGCACGTTGAATGTTCCCGAGGTTCCGTCCGGACGAAAGACCGTCACCCCTTCATTGCCTCCCGCGAAAAGATAGCCGCGCGCGTCCGAAAACATTCCCGCGCCGCTGTGGTTGTCGTAGTTGTTCGGGTTCAACGCCACCCCGTCCACCCAGGCGAGCGGCGTGTCCGTCGCGTAGGCCTGATCGACCTCCGCGCGCGCAAACCATTTGATCAACCCTCGCCATGCGCCATGGCCGACGCATGCGAACAGGTTTCCCTTGTTGTCCGTGGCGATCGCCGCGCTGGCGTCGGGAATTCCCTCGATGACGACCGTCGCGTCTCCCGTGTTCTCGTCCAGGACGGCGACCCACGAGCCGGGATTGGTTTCGTAGTCCGCCGACCCATAGTCCACGAAGTACTTCCGATCCGCGTCGTCGATCGTCGATCGTGGAGAAACCGGAATAAAGTCATAATGGTAATCGATGTCGGCGATCGGGCTGCTCGCGGTTTCGCCCGCGACGGCCATTGAAAAAATTCGTCCTGCGTGCCATTCCTGGGGCGGGTATTCCAACGGCCCCCATCCGCCCGCCCCGTTGCCCAGCAGAATGCGTTGGTCGTCGCGCGAGAAGTTGATCGGTCCCGCGTCGGCCATGTTCACTCCCGAACTCCCGGGCACGCCCGAATCGTCGGGCACTCCCGAAACTTGGCCGATCAAGGTGAAACCGTTGACGTTCACGCCGTCCTGCCGCCAGACGCCGGTTCCGTCCCAAAGGTAGAGATACCCATCCGCCCGGCAGCGCGCGGCGAAGTGATTGCTCCACTCCGACCGCTCGGGAAGGTTGTTGAATTGCATCACCGCGTCGGGCGCGGGATAGATTTGCTGCGCCGCCGCGGGGCCGCTCCACCAACCGGCCGCCACGACCGCGATCGCCGCCACAAGACATCCTCGTCGGAACATTGTCGTTATCTCACGCGTTGGCGCACGAGTTCCCTTTTCATTGAAAACTATCCGTCTCGACGTGGTCGCCCCGCGCGCGGGTACACAGGGCCCGGAGCGCTTCCTCGCTGATTTCCTGGCTCAAGAAGTGGGCCGAACCGTCGCAAAAGGCGGCGTTGACGCCCCTCGGGTGTTCACTCCACATCTCGTTGTCTTGACGCGCGTTGATGCGGCCGTGCTGGTCGAAAATATTTTGTCCGTCGGCCCACAGTCCGTAGTGGACCCAGCCTCGACCGGAATCCTCGCAAACCGCGATGGTACACGACGCGCCGTCTTCGACCTCTTTGAGGCTCATCGCCGCCTCATAGATCATCACGCCGTTGTTCGTGCTCATCTGGCCTGGAATTTTGTACCCGTAGCAGCCGCCGTAGTCGATGCACCCCCAGTAGTCGCCGCGATCCGCCTGGCCGTTACCGTTGCGGTCACCCGTCGTGTCGCCGTCGCGTCCTTCCAGATACCGACACGTGCTGGGACATAAATAGACGCGAATCGCCTGGCGGTTGCCCGCATCATTCACCACGCTGTCAAACGACACCGAGAGGTCGAGCATGTCGTACACGTGCTGCTGTTCGATAAAGGGAAGAATCAACGTCGACCAGGCGATCCGCTTGCCGTTCGGAAATCCCGCGCTGGGCCGCTGGCCCGTGCATCCCGGCGGAAACGTCCCATAGGCGTCGTGATACGCCAACAGTCCTAGTGCCATCTGTTTCATGTGGTTGCCGCAAGCGATCCTTCGCGCAGCCTCGCGCGCCGCCTGGACCGCGGGCAGCAACAGGGCCGTCAGCGTTCCTACGATCGCAATCACGACGAGCAATTCGACCAGGGTAAATCCTCGCTCGCCCGACCTCGTCTTCGAATGGTCCAACGATCGACGCATGGGTCTTCTCCTCGCCGTAAAGTCGGGCCGCCGCGAATCCCTTCGCGGCGGCCTTCGCTGTTTTTCCGCGATCAGGCCCGACGCCTGCCGCCCAGGACGCCCCATCCCAAGGCCAGGGTTCCGAGCAGGATGATCGCGCCCGGCTCGGGCACCGACTGGATGGCGTAAAGCGTGCTCGTGTACGTGCCCCAATCCGTGTCGAACGTGTAGAGCGTTTTGTTTGCCCAAACGAGTTTTCCGCCTCCGTCGGTGACGTCCGCCAATTTTATTCCCGTCTCGACGTCGAACAGACCCACGTGCGAACCCGTGTCGGGATCGTAGTAGCCGACAAACAGATCGCCGGCGTCATCGAACGCCAGAAAGCCCGGACCGTCCCAGTCCACCGCCACCGTGGCGTCGTCGGCCACCAGATCGCCCGCGGCGACGTCGGCCGCCTCGAATCGGATCACGCTGTCCGAGTCGTACGAGGAGTAGTACAGATTGTCGTCCGCGTCGAACGCAAGCCCGCCGGTCGAGCCGCCCACGTTGGCCACTTCCCGCACCGAACCATCGCTCCAGTCGTACTCATAAATCCGGGCGCCGTCACCCTTGAAATCCGGGTCGTCGCCGTCGGGATTGGCCACGAGGTACAACTCGCCCGCGCTGTTGACGGCCGCGTCATAAACGCCCTCGAGGTCCCGTTGATGACAGTACACGCCCGTCGAATCCAGATAGCCCGTCTGATACGGACACGGCGGATCGTAGGTGTTGCCGTGAGCGACGTAGACCGTGCCGTCATCGGGCTTCACGGCGACGAACGAACAGCCGATCGTTCCCGACACGCTTCCCAGAACGGCGGCGTTCAGGGTCGACAAATCAAGCGACTTGATCTCCGTATACTCGCCGAAGTACAACTTGCCGTCGCGGCTGTCCAGCCCGCTGATCGTCGAGCCGGCGGACGCGGAATACAACATCGTCGCGTCGTATCCCTCGTGAACCACGAGCGCCTCGGCCGACGTAGCGGCGACGACAAAACCCACGCACAGCAAAACCGCAAAGATTCTCGTAAGCATTGAATATTCCCTATGGCAAAGTTGTGAAACATGGTTGTTTTCGATTTTTTCCACGACGCCTCGTTTTTTCTTTCGCGGTTCCGCGGGCCGCCGGCCTCGCGCGACGAGGACGCCCATCGCGCCCGCCAGCAGCAACGCTAAACCGGCCGGTTCCGGCACGGCGTGGAGGACGCCGACCGCCTCGGGATCGACTCCGCCTGATCCCGCCGTGACCCATGAGTCATAAATCGGCCGTCCAGCACGGTCCAAGAAATCTCCGCTGCCGGGAATATCGACGATGCGCACGTAGCCGATCGCGTCGAGATCCACCGCTCCTGTCGTCACCAGCGAATCGTCCAGCAAGTCGTCCAAGTCAAACGGCGTCCCCCAGCACGGACCGCCGTTGTTCGTGTGTTTGCCGATCAGGTTGTAAATGTCGGTCGGGTCGACCGTGTCTTCCCCGCCGAGGGACGAGTCCGTAAGCGAAACGCTGGGAAACCGCGCGAAACGCGCGCCGTCGCTAGATACCTCGACGTAGCCGAACTCGGCGTGAATCGTTCCGTCGGGATCCATGAATCCATTCTCAAAAACCGCGAAGTCAGCTCCCGAACCGTTGCAAATCGGCGCGTCGAACGTCAGCGTGATCGAACCGGGCCCTTGGTTGTTCACCGGATCGGCCAGGTAGGCCGCGATTTGCGTCGCGTTCAAATCGCCCAACGACGCCACATGCCCAAGGCTCCCCGTCACCGGGCCGAGCACTTTCTGCGGGGTTTTCCACTGCGTGGCCACTCCCGGGGCGGGCCGATAGTTCACGCAGCCCGTCGCCCAGCCGACAAAAATGGGATTCACCTGCCCGTCCACAAAACCGGCGATCGGCGGATCATGGGGGTTGGTTGGATCGGCGGTCGCCGCCGAGTAGGGCCCCGCCTCGGCCCATCCCCCGGAGCTGATCACCCAAAAACAAAGCAGAATCATTGTCCCTCGTCGCATTGACAACGCTCCTTTCCGCACCGCGCCATGGTGACATGAGAGAAGGGTCGACGTCTTTCGCGCGGTGCATCGTCGACACGGTCTTTCAGCGGCGAATCAAGAAGGTTGAACGATCGCGTCCGAGCGGCCCGCGTCCGAGCCACCCCGCCGCGCATCAGGCCCGCGCATACGGACAGACCCTTTACGACGTACGGAGACCACGGCCTTGACCGCCACGGGGGGCGAAATCGCCTCGAACCATCCTGTCGCCTTGCGACGCGTTCGTCCCTGGCGAACACGCCACACTCGTCCCGCGTTGGTAGGTCTTCTGACTCCTGAGCCGCACTCGTCCGGCCTTCTCGTCGCGTCGAACGCGACAATGGCAAAAGAGTCGGACGGGGCGTTACCGCTCAGTTACAGCGGCGGGGACCGTCCC
>DATECS010000252.1:0-11832 GCA_035286785.1 Thermoguttaceae bacterium
TCAGCCATGAGTTCCTCTAATCCGTGGGCCGCGCGCGGCGTCAGTCCGCACGACGAGCGGCGCTCGCCGAGCGACCTTTGCCCGCGGCCGTGTTGGTCAGTCCGTCCGCCCCCAAAATGGCGCAAAAACAACTACTGAAACCCTAGGTTGCGCATGGCTTTCCGTCAAACGACGGCCGGTCGAAACCGGGTCGCGGGGCCGGTTATGACGTTCGTAGGGAAAAGCGTCCGCGGACATGCCGCCAACGGGCCGCCGGCGCATTGTGTCAGGCCGCGCCATCGGCTATCTTGCGGGGAAACGTCCGTGGCGAGGCGAGGTAGATTTTCCTTAAGGGGGCGCGGCGTCAATCGAGCTCGAAGAACGCGAAGGAAGGACGACATGACGTCCGAAGTCAAATCCGTCGGAATCGACCTGGGCACCACGTTTTCGGCCGTGGCGTGGATCGGGCCGGACGGGAAAACCCAGATGGTCCCCAACAGCGAGGGCGACGTGCTCACGCCCAGCGTCGTGCTGTTCGAGGACGAGAACGTCGCCGTGGGACGCGAGGCGCGGCGGGCCGCGCTGACCGAGCCCGGGCGCGTCGCCCAATGGGTCAAACGCGACATGGGCCAGCGGGTCTATTCGCGTCCGATCCGCGGCAATTGGCTTCCGCCCGAGGTGATTCAAGCCTGCATCCTTCAGCGGCTGAAGATCGACTTGACGGCCGCGCTGGGGCCCGGCGCGCGAGTGGTCATCACGGTGCCGGCCTATTTCGACGAGCCGCGACGCAAGGCCACGGCCGACGCGGGCGAAATGGCGGGCCTCGACGTGCTGGACATTGTCAACGAACCGACGGCCGCCGCGCTGGCCTTCGGTGAGGCGATCGGCTACCTGTCGCGCTCGGGCGAGGTGACGCGGCCCATGACCGTGCTGGTCTATGACTTGGGCGGAGGGACGTTCGACGTCACGCTGCTGCGGCTTTCGCCCGGCAACGTGCAGTGCCTGGCCACCGATGGCGACGTCCGGCTGGGCGGGTACGATTGGGACATGCGGCTGGTGGATCACCTGGCCCGGGCGTTCGAGCAGGCCCACGGCGTCGATCCTCGAAAGGATCCGATCGGCGAGAGTTTCTTGATGGATCGGGCCATCGAGGCGAAACACACGCTCACCGCCCGGTCTCGAACGACGGTTCGCGTCGAACACGCCGGTAAGACGCTCGACGTGCCGGTCACGCGGGCCGAATTCGCCGACATGACGGCCGATCTGCTCGAACGAACGCTCCACACGTGCCGGCAGGTTCTTGCCGAGACGTGTACACAGTGGAAGGACGTTGACCGGCTGCTGTTGGTCGGCGGCTCGACGCGGATGCCGATGGTCGTCGAGGCCGTGCGGGAACTCACGGGACTCGTGCCCGACCGGTCCGTGCATCCCGACGAGGCGGTGGCGCGGGGGGCGGCGATTTACGCCCAATATCTACTAGGGCAACGATCGAACATGTCGGCCGCGGAGGCTGAAGCCGAAACGACGGAGAAACCGGTCGAGCGGTCCGTCACGGAGCCTGAGTTCTCGGTGTGCGACGTGAATGCCCACAGCTTGGGCGTCGAGGGAATCGACCCGGCGACGTTGCAGAAGACGAACTTCAAGATTCTTGCGCGGAACATGCCGCTGCCGGCGCGGCACACGGAAAAGTTCACTACAAAGGCGGCCGGGCAGCGGTCAATCACGATTCGCGTGCTCCAGGGCGAAAACGCCAATCCCGAGGAGTGCTCGCTGATCGGCCGCACCGTGCTGGCCGGGCTGCCGAAGCATTTGCCGAAGAACTGGCCCATCGAAGTCACGTTCGAATACGAGGCCAACGGCCGGCTGAGCGTCCACGCGGTCGTGCCGGGCACCGATCGCGAGTTGACCCTGCAATTGGAGCGAACGGTCGGCCTGTCGGGCGATCAGTTGGGCCACTGGAAGCCGTTGGTGTCGTCCGAGGCCGGACTCGACGCCTTCGAGGCGATGATCGAGGACGTGTTGGAGGAGGACGAGGAACTGCCCATGATCGACCGGTCGCCGGCGCCCACTCCGAAACCCGCGACGGCGCCCGGCCCGAAGACGGCCGTGTCGCCCGTTCAAGACAAGGCGTCTCCCGCGTCGATCAAGCCATCGACCGTTTCCATTAGGACCACCGTCCCACGCCGCCGGGTGGATTCCCCGCCGCGCTGGATCCTGTGGTTCTTCTTCTGGCTCACCTCGGCCGCCGCCGGCCTGGCCGCGGGCTACTACGTTCTGTCGATCTGGTATCCCGACCGTTTCCGGCTGCCGTGGTGACGCATTTTTGGAACCGCAGATGAACGCGGATGAACGCAGATGTAGGGTGGGCATCGCCCGCCGATGCAGCTTGGCATGTTAATCGTGGCGGTTTTTGTAGCGAGTCGCAGCCCTGCGAAGTGCGGCATTGGGGCGTGAATTCGTCTCTTCGAGCGCCGCAATGAACCGTTCACGATCGCGATCACTCAGCCGTGTAATCTGTGAATTTTGGAGCACCCGCCTTGCCTCGTTAATCACGACTGAGATGACGAACTCATTGACTGTCTGCCCCGAAACGGTGGCCGCTTTTTCGATTAGCCGCTTAAGTTCACCAGGAAGTTGCAGGTGAATTTCAGCGAAGTTTGAACTTTTTCCGTTCATTTGAGTGTTAGCCCCTTGGCAACGGGATTGAAGCCCGGCGGGAACTTTGTCGCCGCGTCGTAGATCGTCCTGGAGTCGAATTTGCCACCATCGAGGGAATGACCAAAATCCGTTCCTCGCAGGTCCGCGCCACGCAGATCCGGTTCGATCAGCGAACAGTCGGTAAACACGACGTCGCGAAGATCCGCGCGAGTAAGATCACAATCCCTGAAGGTGGTCGCCATAAGCGTAGCGCCCGTGAACCGGGCGTCCGGGCACTCGCAGTGATTGAACGTTGCCAATTCCAGGTCGGCGTCGCTGAAATCCGCGCCGGAGGTAATCTGGCAATTGTTAAAAACCGCCTGCCGGCATTTCGCCCCGATGAATCGTGCCGCAGGAAGGCTGCTGTTGACAAATCTCGCTACCGTGAGGTCGGCGTCGGCGAAATCCGCGCCACACAGGTCGTTGCAATTCTGGAAACTGATTTCAACGCATTTCGCGCCGGTAAATCGCGCCGCGGGGAGGCCGCAATGGACCATCCTCGCCGAATGTAGGTCACTATCGCTGAAATCCACGCCACATAGATTACTGCAATTCTGGAAATGAATCTTAACGCATTTCGCGCCGGCAAACCGCGCCGCAGGAAGACTACAGGCGACAAATCGTCCCGATTCGAGGTTCCCGTCGCTGAAGTCGGCGGCGCAGATGTCCCGGCAGTTCCGGAAATGGACGCCTCGGCATTTCGCGCCGATGAATCTCGCTGCGGGAAGCACGCAGTCAACAAACCTCGCCGTTTCAAGGGTCGCGTCGCGGAAATCCACGCCAACGAAACTCGATTCCTTGAGCACGGCGCCTCGAAGGTTTGTTCCGTGGAACGACGACCATGTCTTCACGCCCTGAAAAGAAACCTTGCCAAGATCGGCGCCCGCAAACGTGCTTGGAAGCCCTTGATTGCCCTTGAAGGTTTTTCCCCGCGAAAAAGTTTGGTCCGATTGGGCCAATGCCGGCTTTTTGGTTCCAGATCGTCGCAAGTGCTCTTCGCCCGCGATGACCGCCTGCATCATGACAAGGCACGTGGCTACCGTAAGCAACGTCGATTTTGTCGGAACATGAAGCATTTCATTTCCTCCTTGAAAGAACATCCCTATCCGCGTTTTCATTTGCGTCGCGCAGGCGCGACGGCTAACGGGGCGGAATGGCAAATATTCTCACCCCACCTTCCGCACCACCCCCACCAGCACCCCGAGAATGTTGGCGTTTTTAACAAAGATGGGCTTCATCGAAGAATTGGCCGGTTCGAGGCGGATGCGGCCTTTTTCGGGGAACCAGCGCTTTAGCGTGGCTTCGCCTTCGTCGGTCAGGGCGACGACCGTTTGACCCTTGCGGGCGGTCGCCTGGCGGCGGACGATCACGTAGTCTCCGTCGGCGATCTGGTCCTCGATCATCGACTCCCCGCTCACCTCCAGGGCAAACAGCTCTCGGTCGTCCGTGTCGAACATCCGGCCCAGGTCAAGCTCTTCCCGCTGCTCGATCGCCTCGTGCAACACGCCGGCGGCGATCCGGCCGGCCAGCGGCAACCCTCGTCCGCCCAGCGGGTCGCCGGACAACTGGATGGCCCGGGACCGGTTCGCCTCGCGCGAGATGAGGCCCTTTTTCTCCAACGCCTTCAGGTGGCAGACCACGCCGTTGGGCGAGCGGATGTCAAAATGCTCGCCGATCTCGCGGACCGTCGGCCCGTAGCCCCGGCCGCGAATTTTGTCGCGAATGAAGTCGTAAACGTTCCGCTGACGTTCGGTCAACTGGTCCGTGGGTTCCATGGCGATCCCCTGGTTTAGGAACATGCCCCGCCTAGTACACTATGTCTGGACAATTGTACAATATACGGGCGTACAGAGTCAAGGTGGTTATTGCAGTTCGTGAATCGTGGTTCGTGGTTCGTGGGAAAAGATGAGCGATACGTGTTTTCAGGTATCGCTCCCCCCTTCAGATTAGAGAGGAAAGCGTGTGTCAAATGTGATCTCTCCACCGATTCGTTGACACACCTTAAGATGTTTACTGAAAACGCTTTGCAGTGACACACCATGCGTTGGCCGCGTGGCGTTCGCGGGGGAAAATCGTTGCATTTTATACCGGTTTCGGATAGAATGGGCGGTACTGGCGTTACCCAATCTACCTAGTCCAACGACTGGGTGCCTGCCTGATTGGACGACGCCGGCCAGACACCGGGGAGTGGCGCCTGGGACCATGCGAAGCACAGGGATCTGTGCGAGTAGGCTCGGGGGGCTGCCAGTCGCCTTCGGTTTTCTGGTGCCCGCCTTAATAGGACCATCGTGCGCTCGGCGCAGGATGGGCTCGCCTTATTCGGTCACGGACGATCCACAACCGGTAAATCGGCGCGCGCATGCACGCCGCCACCAAGGGGAACAGGGTGGTAAATAGGAGGTACGTCGCGTGATCACTGCCGCAAATCTCAGAAGTCAAACCGTCAAGGAATTGGCCGCCATGGCACGCCGCGAAGGCGTCGCCGGGTGGCATTCGATGCGCAAGGAGGAGCTGATCAAGGCCCTCTTGAAATGTGCCAAGGAAGAAGCCCGGCGACACCGGTCCTCGCCCGGGCACAAGGGCTCGTCGAACGGCAACGGCGCCGGCGGCATTCCACCTCGGGGAACGAACGGGCGATTCGAGCCCAATGGTTCGGCCGCCAACGGCCGCTCGGAAAGCCAACTCCGACGGATCCGCGCGAAACTGGTCCAGGCGAAGGATCTGGCACATCGCACGACCGAGCGCTCCGGGCCCGTCGCGGCGGATCGGCTGGTGGTGATGGTCCGCGATCCCTACTGGCTTCAGGCGTATTGGGAACTCACCGCCCAGAGCGTCGATCGGGCCAAGGTGGCGCTGGGCCAACACTGGCACGGCGCCAAGCCCGTGCTGCGGTTGAGCGAAATTGCCCGGGACGGCGCCTCGGCCGCGGTGCGGACCACGCTGCGCGACATCGAAATTCACGGCGGGGTGAACAACTGGTACATCGACGTGCCGGAGCCGCCCAAGCACTTCCAGGTCGAAATCGGCTATCTGGCCACGAACGGGCGGTTTCTGGCCCTGGCGCGAAGCAACGTCGTTTCGACCTCGATTCATCATAAAAAGTCCAACGGCGTGGACGGCAATTGGCTCGCGGTGGCCGAGGATTCGGAGCGGGTCTACGCGATGAGCGGGGGCTACGACCCCGACGGGGCCCACTCGGAACTGAAGGACGTTTTCGAGCAAAAGTTGCGACGCTCGATGCACTCGCCGCTCGTTCCTCGTTTTGGGCTTTCAAGCGGCCGGACCGAGGAGCAGCCACTCGGGTTCACGTTGGTCGTGGACGCCGAAGTGGTGCTGTTCGGCGTGACCGACCCGGGTGCCCGGCTGACGGTCAAGGGCCGGCCGATTCCGGTCCACGACGACGGCACGTTCACGATGCGTTTCCCGATGCCCGACCGGCGTCAGGTCCTTCCACTGGTGGCCGACAGCGGCGACGGGGCCCAACAACGCATGGTCGTCGTGGCGGTGGAGCGGAACACGAAGACGATGGAGCCGATGTCGCGCGAGGTCGAGGAATAAACCTCGCTCGCCTCGTTTGAGCGCCGCGCCGCATTTCTTGCCGGGCGGCCACACCCCGCCTCGGATGGGCATGGCTCTGCCGTCCCCCGGGTTTCGCTTTTGACCCGATCGGGGTAGACTGATGATTCTACGCTTGGTGAACGAGCGGGTTCTCCCGAGGCACTGGGCCAGCGCTGACGCTATGGCCCAGGCACCCCCGACTTGTAGACCTGTAGGGTGGGCACCGCCCACCAAAAAATTTGGTGATTTGGTGGGCGGTGCCCACCCTACGAGTATTCATCCTTTTTCACGTACCCTCGGCTTTGCATGGAAAGCTCGGCCATGTCCGACGACATCTCGAAAATCCTCGAACGGTGGCCCTATGTGCCGGGCGAGGTGACGGCGCGGATCGTCCGGGGGGACGACGGGCGGGACCGGATCCAATTGCGAGTGGATCTGGGCGTGTTGCAGATGGAGATGGACGGCCGGCCCGACGGCGCGAGGCCCGAGAAGGCGACGTCCTGGTTTGACTACTACCAGCATCTGCAGGAAACCTACGACGCGGCACACCTCGATTCGCCCGCCTTCGAGTTAAACCAGGAGGCGTGCCAGCGGCTGTGGATCGAGTGCGTGCAGTATTATCACCGCTATCTGTGCTTCTGGCACCTGAATCTGTACGAGCAGTGTGCCCGGGACACGCAGCGCAATCTGCGAGTGTTCGATTTCGTGCGGCGGCACGTTCGGGATTCTCGGGCCCATCTTCAATTCGACCAGTGGCGGCCGTACGCGCTTTTGATGCACGCCCGGTCGGTGGGCACGCCGCTGGTGGCGATACACGAGTACGATCCGGCCCTTCGGGTGATCGACGCGGCCATCGACGGCATCCAGGAATTTCTGGAGCTTTACAACCAGGAGGACCACGCCGAGCAATGCGCCGAGTTGGCCGACCTGCAACAATGGCGACGCACGGTGGTCGACGCGCGGACCGAGTACCACGAGGCGCGAGGCGACGTGACCGTCGACGTCCTGCGCCGGCAACTGCAAGAGGCGATCGAGCTGGAAGAATTCGAAGAAGCGGCCCGCCTGCGCGACGAAATCCGCCGCCACGGACAGGAGGAAAATCCTTCGTAGACGTCAACCGACTACCGACTACCGTGATCCTACTCCGCACTCTCGACAACCTGCCCGACGAGCTTCGCCACGGCGCCGTGACGATCGGCAATTTCGACGGCGTGCATCGAGGCCATGCCGCGTTGGTCGAGACGCTGGTGGCGGAGGCCAAGGCACACGGCGGGCCGACGGTCGTCTTCACGCTCGACCCGCATCCCGCCAGCGTGCTGCGGCACGAGCGGATCCCGCCGTCGCTCAGTTGGACCGAGCGCAAGGCCGAGTTGCTCGGCCACTTGGGCGTCGACGCCATGATCGCGTATCCGACGGATCGGCACTTGCTTGGGCTCGACGCGAGAACGTTTTTCCAACAGATTGTCCGCGACCGGCTGGCGGCCCGGGCGATGGTCGAGGGGCCCAACTTCTTCTTCGGCCGCGATCGGTCGGGCGATCTCGACGTGTTGGCTCACTTGTGTCGCCAGGCCCACATGGTCCTGAAGGTGGCCCCGGCGGTTGAGTTTGAGGGCGCGACCATTTCGAGTTCCCGCATCCGCCGCCTCGTGGCCGAAGGGGCCGTCGAACAGGCCAACCGCATGTTGACCCAGCCCTACCGCATTCGCGGCCTGGTCGAGCACGGCCGGCAACGTGGTCGCCGGCTCGGCATTCCGACGGCCAACCTCGGACGGATCGACACGCTCGTGCCCGGCGAGGGCATCTATGCGGCCCGGGCGTGGGTCGGCGGCGCGGCGTGGCCGGCGGCGGTTAGCGTCGGCCCGAATCCGACGTTCGACGAGTCGGCCCTGAAAATCGAGGCCTTTCTCTTGGGCTACGAGGGCGACCTCTACGACCGACGGATCGAGCTTGACTTTCTGGCCCGGCTGAGACACATTGAGCGATTCGAGACGGCCGACGCCCTGGTCGCTCAGGTGGACCGCGACATTCGAGAAGTGCAACGGATCGTGGCCGCGAATCAAAGTGAAGGAAAGCATGATCGGCGTTAGCCGTCGAGCCTGCTCGACGTTCGTTGTTTTTTCCGTTCAGCGCCGCGCGGGCGCGGCGGCTAACTTGATGAATTTATAACCGCTAAATGGATGCAAACCGTGAAGCAATCTTCCTCCTCCGCCCGTCACGAGGCACGCTCGCCGGTCGATTGGGACCGTTTCGGGCGGATTGTCCAACAATACACCCGCTTTCTCCTGACGACGCACGTGCGGCCCGACTGCGACGCGCTGGGCAGCACGCTGGCGATGGCGTCGATACTCGAATCGCTCGGCAAGGAGGCGACGATCGTCGTCGGCTACGACATGCCGCCCAATTTGCGTTGGCTCGACCCACTCGGACGAATCCTTCGCATGGACCGCGACGTTACCCAGGCCGACATCGACCGGTTCGACGTGCTTATGGTTCTCGATACTTCAGCCTGGGCGCAGTTGAACCACATGGAAAGCGTCATCCGGTCGTTCGCCGGGCCGAAACTGGTCGTCGACCATCACGTCAGTGGCGATGACATCGGCGCCGAGACGTTTTGCGACAGCACGGTCGAGGCCACGGGCCGATTGGTCGCCGAGGCGGCCGAGCGATTGGGCGTCGCGCTCACCACGGACACGGCCACCGCGCTGTTCGCCGCCGTGGCCACCGACACGGGCTGGTTCCGCTTCGGCTCGACCACCAGTGAGACGTACCGGCTGGCCGCGCGGCTGGTCGACGCCGGCGCGAGGCCCCATGCGATCTACGCCGATTTGTACGAGAATGAAACGCTCGCGCGGTTGCGGCTCCTCGGCCGTGTCATGGCGCGGATCGAGACCGATCTGGACGGCCGGCTGATTTACACGTGGATCGACCGGGCCGATTTCGAAGCGACCGGCGCGTTGCCGACCGACAGCGAAGACATGATCAACATGACGCTGACCGTCGACGGGACCGAAGGAGCGGTGATCCTCGTCGAGCAACCGGCCGGCGGCGCGTTCAAAGTGAGCTTCCGAAGCCGCTGCGCGATGGACTGCTCGAAGGTGGCCGGCCAGTTCGGCGGCGGCGGCCACAAGGCGGCGGCCGGCGCAATGCTTCAAGGCGACCTCGACACGGTCCGCCGCCGCGTGCTCGACGCGGTGCGCGAGGCGATGATCAGTAGGCAGTAGGCAGCGGGCAGATGGCAGAAGAAAACTCGTAATAGCCGCAGGCGGAAGCCCGCGGTCGGCGTCCGATGAATCCTCGATCAACAAATAGGTCATAACGTCACGACGTGAGACCTTTTTAGGTGGGGCAATAGGCTGTATTTCGAAGCGTGGCTGGCTACAATATCAGAAGTGGAGCGTTTCGTTCCTGAAAAGAGGAGGTTGTCATGCCAACGGTCACGATGGACTTGCCGGAAGACGTTTTCTCGGCCCTGCGACGGTCTCCGGAAGAATTCGCCCGCGACATGCGGTTGGCGGCCGCGATGCTTTGGTACAGTCGTGGCATGATATCGCAAGAAAAGGGCGCGGAAATCGCCGGCCTAAGCCGAGCGGAATTCCTGAAAGCCCTGGCGCGCAACGAAATGGACGTTTTCGTGGTTGATTTCGCCGACCTCCGAAGGGAGGTAGAGCGTGACTGAACCGTCCGTCGTGAATGCCTCGCCTTTGATCTTCCTCGCGGGCGCGGGGCTCACCGAATTGGTGCAACTGGCGGGCACGCCGGTCCAGATCCCCAGGGCCGTGGTCGAGGAAATCGAGAGATTCGGTCCCACGGACGCAACCGCTCAGGCCGTCAGAGGATTGGACTGGCTTAGGGTGGTCGAAGCCGTATCGCCGCCCGCCGTTATTGAGCGATGGGATCTCGGAGCCGGTGAGACAGCGGTACTCACATGGGCTTACGCCCATCCGGGCACGACCGCTATCCTGGATGACTTGGCGGCGCGGCGCTGCGCCAATTCGCTTGGAATCCCCGTTCGCGGCACCTTGGGGTTGATCCTGACGGCCAAACGGCGGCGCGTTATCTCGGCGGCAAGGCCCGTTCTCGATCAATTGCGGTCCGCGGGGATGTATCTCTCGAATTCCGTGATGAACCGTGCATTGGAAACGGTCGGCGAATAGGGCTCTGTTTATGAAAATAGCGTCTTCTTCCAATTCGACTCGTTCACCGCGCGATTGTGGCGGTGAATTCTGTTCGGACGTTTCCTCCCGACGTGGTTTTCTCGCCGGAGCGGCGACCGTCGTGCTCGGCGCGGCGGCGCTGGCCGTGCCGGCGGCGGCTGGGTTGTTCGCCTTTTTGAGCCCGTTGCGACAGAAGAAGGCGTCGGGCCAATTGTGCCGGGTGACGACGCTCGATTCGCTTGCCGAGGACGGCACGCCGCAAAAATTTCCGATCATCGCCGATCGGACGGACGCCTGGACGCTGTATAAGAACGTGCCGATCGGCTCGGTCTTCTTACGCCGCGTGGGGCCCGACCGGGTCAAGGCCCTGGCGGTCGTCTGTCCGCACGCGGGGTGCGCGATCGGCTACGACGCGGCGGCCCGCGATTTTCTGTGCCCTTGCCACACGGCCCGATTCGATCTCGACGGACGGCGGACCGACGAGCACTCGAAGAGTCCGCGCGACATGGACACGTTGCCCGACGTCGAGATCCGCGACAACGAGGTTTGGGTCCGATTCGAGAACTTCCGAACCGGCATCGCCGAGAAGGTGGTCGCCTCATGATGAATGCCTGCTGGAAATGGATCGACGAACGCACCGGGCTGGGAACGTGGATCGCCGCATGTCGTGAACGTCGCGTGCCAGGCCGGCCATGCCTGTGCCGCGCGTTGCCCTGCATGTTGGCGTTCGCTTTCGCCGTTCAGGCCATCACGGGCGTCGTCATGCTGATGCGCTATTGCCCCAGCACGCAAACGGCCTGGGAAAGCGTTTATTATTTGCAGCATGAGGTCCAGGGCGGGTGGCTCCTGCGCGCGGTCCATCACTACACCGGCCAGGCCGTGCTCGTGCTGGTGTGGCTTTACCTGCTGGGCATGATTTTTCGCGGCACGTATCGCGCGGGCCGTGAATTCGTCTACTGGTCGATACTGCTCTTGGGACTGGTCGCGTTGGCGCAGTTGCTCACGGGCGACTTGCTCGCCTGGGACGACAATAGCCGTTCGGCCACGCTGACGCGCGTCGGTTTTCTTGAAGCGCTGCCCGGGGTGGGCGAGTCGCTGTTCAAACTGGCCGCCGCCGGACCGGAGTTCGGCAACCTGACGCTCGCCCAGTTCACGGCGTTGCACACGATCGTTTTCGCCGGGGCGTTTTTGTTGCTGCTGGCGTTTCGCGGTTGGTTTGCTCGACGGACAGAAAAGATCGCCGCACTCTCCGCCGTCGGTTCATCACAAGAACCGAGCCGCGACCGTGAGGGAGCGGTTGCGACTCGTGAGACTGAAAAACCGCTCCCTCACGGTCGCGGCTCGGAAAGTACGTCGGGCACACGCTTCTGGCCCGGCCAGGCGTTGGTTAATGTGCTGGGTTGTGTCATTTTATTGGCGGTGGTGTTTGGTTGTGCCTTGTCGC
>DATECS010000253.1:0-7279 GCA_035286785.1 Thermoguttaceae bacterium
TGCCCGGCTCGCGGCGATAGGCGAACGCGCCGAGCCGCTCGAAACGCCGCCGACGAACGAAATCGAGCAGTTCGTCGAACTGCTCGTCGGTCTCGCCCGGAAACCCGACCAGCAATGTGGTTCGCAACGCCACCCCGGGAATCCGCTCCCGTATCCGGTCGATGAGCCGCTCCGTTTCGTCGCGGGTCACGCCGCGGCGCATGCGGCGCAAAACCTCGTCGCTGATGTGCTGCAAAGGAATGTCCAGATAGGGCACGATCCGCCGCGCCGCGCCGACCACGTCCAAAAACTCGTCGTCCAGTTGCTTCTCCGACGGATAAAGGTACATCAGGCGGATCCAGGCGAGCGAATCGATCTGATCGAGTCGCCGGAGCAACTCAGCCAGCCGCGGGTGATCCGGCAGATCGTGACCATAGGCGCTCGTGTCCTGGGCCACGAGCACCAACTCGCGCACGCCCGAGTCGGCCAGCCGCCGGGCCTCCGCGACAACCTGATCGATCGGCTTGCTGAGCTGCCGCCCGCGAATCATCGGAATCGAACAGAACGCGCAGAGCCGGTCGCAACCCTCCGCGATTTTCAGATAGGCCACGTGCCGCGGCAGCAGGGCACAACGGTAGTCGTCCGTCGGAGCCTGGTCGAATGGATCGGCCGCCAGGAGCCGGTCGGCCGGGTTGACGGTTACTGGTTGTTGGGCGCTGCGCTGCTCGGCAATGCGCCCGGCGGCGGCCGCCACCTCGTCGCGCGAAAAAAGGCCCAGCACCTGATCCACCTCGGGACACGCTTCGAGCAGCTCCCCCTTGTCCCGCTGGGCCATGCACCCGGCCACCAGCAACCCGCCGATCCGGCCGCGACGTTTCAGCTCGGCCATTTGACGGATCACGGCCAGCGACTCCTCGCGGGCCGTGTCGAGGAACCCACACGTGTTGACCACGACCAGATCGGCCCCCTTGGGCTCGACGACCCAGCGGTAGCCGGCCTTCTGGAGCCGGCCGAGAAGCTGCTCACTGTCGACCAGATTCTTGGGACACCCGAGACTGATCAGGGCACAGGTGGGCCCGCCGGCCGGTTTTCGTTGCTTGCGAGTCTTGGACAAGATCGTGTAGGCCGGGTCGCGACCCGGCGGAGAACCGTGTAGGCCGGGTCGTGACCCGGCGTGGTTGACGAGGCCAATTGGTTTCATCGCCGGGTCACGACCCGGCCTACGTGTTAGGACATCATCATACCCTATTTGGCGGGGAGTCGTAAGTGGCTCGGCGAGTGCTTGAATCGTTCCTTGACGGTTGATACAATGTACATATATACACTATTTCACGAACTTACCGAGCCGCGCTCTGTAAGGGAGCGGTTGTGGACCGCTACGCGATGCAACCGCTCCCCAACGGTCGCGGCTCGGTTTTCGGTGGAGGCAGCGGCCATGTTGGCGGAAATTACCCAAGAGGAACTTTCGGCCGCGTTGGACCGTGTGGCCGACGACGCGCTGGCCGAGGCGGGAATCGACGGACCGCCGGTCGACGCCCTCACCGTGGCCCAGCGGCTGGGAATCGCCGTCGCCTGGGACGCGGACCAGTCGGGCCGGGGGCGTTGCGCGCGGCTGCGCGGACATCCCGGCCGGGCGCTGCGACCCGCCATTCTACTGCGGCCCGACCCTCGGGCCGAACGCGAACATTGGGCGATTGCCCACGAAATCGGCGAGCACCGGGCCCATCGGGTCTTTGCCGCGTTGTCGGTCGATCCGGCCGAAGCGCCGACCGGTGCGCGGGAGACGATCGCCAACCGACTGGCCGGCCGGTTGCTCGTGCCTCGCGGCTGGGTGTTGCGCGACGTGGCCGAGTGCGGTTGGGATCTGGCCGAATTGAAACTCCGCTACGCCAGCGCGAGCCACGAACTGATCGCCCGACGGATGCTGGAATTTCCGCCGCCCGTCATCGTGACGATCTTCGATCATGGGCGGATTACTCTGCGGCAAAGCAACGTGCCGGGCCGGACGCCGCCTCTTTCGGAGGCTGAACACCAATGCTGGCGACAAGCCCACGACTCGGGCCAACCGTCGCGCGAGTCGGGCGAGATGATTGAGGTCCGCGGCTGGCCGATCCACGAACCCGATTGGCAACGTGAAATCCTGCGAACCGAGTTGACCGAGTAGGGTGCGTCTGGACGCACCACGCACTCTCAAGATAGATTCGTAGGTCAGGCTGTGCCTGACAGCCATGCCAAGACACATTCAAGACAACCACAAAAGACACGAAAAACACGAAAATAATTCGGATTCAAGCGTTTTCGTGTTTTTCGTGTCTTTCGTGGTAAATCAACCGTAACTCCCAGAAGAGATCGTCCAACAACAGCGGTTTCGACAGAACGGCCGATGCGCCGGCGGCCAACAGCCGGTCGTGGTTCTCGATGCGCGGGAAATCGGCCAACGCAACGATCGGCACGCGCGGGCCGAGCTTGACGGCCAGTTCATGCAAGGAAATCGTCTCGTGCCGGTCGGCCAAGCCCGCGTCGAACACCGCCGCGCGGACGCCTTGCAGTCGGACGGGCTCGCCGGGGCGCAGCCACGCGGTCGAATAGCCGCGGCGGACGAGCGCGGCCGAGAGCCAGTCGTGGATGTCCGCCCGGTCGGCGCACAACGCCACCAAACCCAGGCCGCCTTCGACGTCTAGTGAGTTGGCATCGGCCGCTTCGGGCGTTCGTGCCAGAAGACGCTCTTCGTCCGTGGCGGTCGAGGGCAGCGACCACGTGGAGCCGCCGTCGGCGATCAGCCGGGCCAACTCGCGCTCGGCCTGCGGACGCCACTGGTGCCAATAGAGCCGGATCACGCCGGGCCAGGGGTGGCCGGATCGCGTTTCGCCCTCGCACCAACTGCCCAACAGCCCGACGATGCGAGCCAAGGGCGCGGCGCGGCGAATCCGATCGATCGCGTCGGCCGAAAACTCGCCCGGATAACTCTGCGCGACCACCACAACCGCCGGTGCCATCGCCCCTTCGTCGAGCAAGGCCACGGCCTCGTCCACCGACCGCGCGTCAACCACCCGCCCCAACCGCTCAAGACTCGCCCGAGCGGGAGCAAACTCGCCCCGTCGGCTGTCGCCAAGCATCAAAAAGGGGTCAGAACTATTTATTTGGGCAAGTGGCATGGTCATGCACGTGGTCTTCTGTGATAAAAAATAGTTCTGACCCCTTATTGCCTGCCGCAACTGCTAAACTGGAAACGGCACTAGCACACCCTACTCGGCTGCTCCCTTTTCTGCTCCTCTGTCAGATATGAACTTGCCAACCATCTTTCTATCACTTGACATGAACTGGTTCATGATCCGCCGCCCTGCTGGCGGTGCCCATAGCGTGAACCTCTTGGGTACTCGGTTCTCAAAATACCTGCTTTCATACACCTCGGTGGAGACCAACTTTTGAAAATCATATGGTTCCTCCGTCAATTCGACACGCTCCTTCTTCCAATCAGCCTGTTTCGACCAGACTGGCCGCTTTCGGGCTACCGACTTCGTAACGTCGAAGGAATTTCGTTCCAATAACCCTTTCATGGCCGTGGCTAATTCTTCTTCCTCCGAACCAACGCACTTCTGCAGCTCTAAAACTAAAAAGTCTTTTCCACTTACGGTCTTCTTAGGCCGAAAGACTCCGGGCATGGAAGCAGGAAAATAGCCCGGAACCCAGAAAACAAGTCTTGCTACGCGATCACGTTCCCCAAATCGTGCAAGTTGCTCTTCCACATTATCACCTCTCTGGCAGATGAATGGATGGGCAATTGCGAACTCATTAGTTACTTCCTCAAAGCGACCATTCTGATAGATGGGGATTACGAGTGCATAGTCATATCTAGTGGGATATTGGCTATTCGGCTGACATACTACCTTCCGTCGTGGATCATTTGGATCATATGGACCGGGAATGTATTCGCCCCAAGAGATCGGCAAGAGCTTCGGATAAGCCCAGCCCATAGGCTTTTGAGATGGGGGACGGCACCCCATGACAATGACTGTCGCGTACAGACCGAGAAGAAAAGGTGTCTGAAATAATCTCAGGACTGCTCGCAGTCTCTTCATTACGCTACCTATCACCGGGCAACGATTTAGCCATACGCACTCGCGCACGAGTGCCAACACACCGCAAGCCACCGCCCAAAACACGCTATCGGCTTTAGACATATCGGTTCCAATACTCACTATCAAATGCAAAGAGGAAAATGGCAATCCGCATTACCCAAAACTGAAACGCCGGGTCACGACTCGGCCTACGCTAGTTGCTCCTCCGTTTCGACGATCAGCCGGTGGATGGCCGAGGCGTCGTCGAGCCGGCGGAGTTGCTCGAGGAAGCCGGGAGCGGCGATTACGCGGCTGAGTCGGGCCAGGATCCGCAGGTGGCTCCGGTCGTCGGTCGAGCAGATCAGGAAAAACACGTCGGTCAGCGCCCCGCCGCTGCCGCCGAACGAGATGCCCGAGGGCGACCGGCCCAGCGTGATGAGCGGCCGTTCGAGGATTGACGTCATGGGCCGCCGGGGGTGGAGCAGCGCCACGCCGTTTTCCAACGCGGTGGGGTGCATCTCCTCGCGTGTGCGAACCGCCTCGGCCATTCCGTCCGGATCCCAAAGCCAACCGGTGTCGGCGGCCAATTGGACCATCGCGCGGATGACCGAGCCGGCCGTTCGCGCGGCGAGCGACGCGGCGATCGCCGGCAACGGCACCAACTGGGCGATCAAAATCTCGGCCTCTTCCTGCGTGGCCGCCCGATCGAGTACGCCTTCGACCTCGATCAGTTCTCCCTCATCCGACAGGCCGATGCGGCGTTCGAGCCAGTGATGGATCTCGGCCCGGCTGAACCGCCACTCGCCGGCCACCTTCCGCCCGGGCAGCTTCTCGCGGTCGGCCAGCCGCGCGACCTGCTGCGGCGAGAGGTGCAGGTACTTGGCCAGCGTCGCGACGGTGAAATCGGTCTTGGGCATGGTGTGGGGGGCGGGAGGCGCGGGCCGGGGGACGGGGATTTTAGTTACAAGTTTGGGACAATCCGTAGGCCGGGTCGCGACCCGGCAAGGTTTTTGCTCGGAACTATCTATCGCCGGGTCACGACCCGGCCTACGGTGATTCGGCGAATTTGAAACTTCTGGATTGGGGGGATAACTGCCCATTATGTTCCGGGATTGGGGTGCGATTGTCCAGCCTGAAATGCACCGCTTTTCAGGGCGGGACGGGACATTTATAATCCGTGTTCAGTGTGAAGCCCCCCAGGAGAATAAGGAGCGGTTCGATGGCACTCGGTTTTGGCATTATTGGTTGCGGCATGATCGCCGATTTTCACTCGCGAGCGGTTGCCGACACGCCGGGGGCAAAAGTGGCGGCCTGTTTCGACACCCGGCCCGAGGCGGCCGACCGGCTGGCCGAGAAAACCGGGTGCCGGGCCTATCACCGGCTGGCCGACATGCTGGCCGATCCGGCGGTCGACGTCGTCACGATCGGCACGCCCAGCGGGGCCCACATGGAGCCGGCCGTCGCCGCGGCCCGGGCGGGCAAACACGTGATTGTCGAAAAACCGCTCGAAATCACGCTCTCCCGGTGTGATCGGATCATCGACGAATGCCGCAAGGCGAGGGTAGTGCTTTCGACCATCTTCCCCTCGCGGTTCCACGCGGCGAGCGTCGAGATGCGCAAGGCCCTCGACCAAGGCCGTTTTGGCCGGCTCGTGGCGGGCGATGCCTATGTGAAGTGGTTCCGCACGCAGAAGTATTACGACAGCGGCGCGTGGCGAGGCACCTGGGAGTTGGACGGCGGCGGCGCCCTGATGAACCAGGCCATTCACAGCGTCGATCTGCTCGTGTCGCTCATGGGCCCGGTGGCCGAAGTCCGGGCGCAAACGGCCCTCTTGGCCCACGAGCGGATCGCGGTCGAGGACCATGCGGTGGCCACGCTGCGGTTCGCCAACGGCGCGCTGGGCGTGATCGAGGCGAGCACGGCCGTCTACCCCGGCTACCTCAAGCGAATCGAAATCCACGGCACCGAAGGCTCGGCCGCATTGGAGGAAGAAGACCTCGTCAAATGGGACTTCGCCAAGCGGAAGGCCCGCGACGCGGCGATTTTGGAGAAAATGGCGTCGAAGTCTAGTGGCGCCGGCGGCGCGGCCGATCCCGCGGCCATCGGCCACCACGGCCACGCGATGCAGTTCCGCGACGTCGTCCGCGCGATCCGCAAAGGGACCGCGCCGAGCATCGACGGGCCCGAGGGACGGCGGTCGGTCGAAGTGATTCTGGCGATTTACAAAGCGGCCGAGACGGGCCGGGCGGTGGAATTGCCGCTGAAGAGCGACCCCGTGCTTAATTCGCGAAAAAAGTAGGGTGGGGCGACGACCGTCCACGAAAACGCCTAAAAAACCACACTGGTTCCCGGACGGTCGTCGCCCCACCATCGTTGCCACCCAGGCTGGCGTCGCATGGTGGGGCGGCGATCGGCCGTGTACTTCTTGGGCAATACATGACTTTCCCCCGCCGATCACCGCCCCACCCTACCATCTTTTCCCCGCCGGTCGTCGCCCCACCCTACCCCTTTTCCCGGACGGTCGTCGCCCCACCCTACCACCCTCCTATGATGCCGGTTGACACGGCCCCCGGGACGGTCTACATTGGGAGTTTCGCGTTTTTCACCGTTCCACAACCTATACGACCCCCAAAGGCCCGTCCGCCCCATCCGAGTAGTCCCATGGCCGTTCCAAAAAGAAAACATTCGAACCACCGCAGCCGTATCCGCCGGGCGCACGACGCCAAGACGCCCCGGGAACTCCAATACTGCCCCAAGTGCAGCACGCCCAAGCCGTCGCACGTGATTTGCCCGAATTGCGGCCACTACATGGGCCGCACCCTGGTCGAGGCCGAATCCTAGGAACGGCAACCCCATGAGCCGAATCGCCTTCCTTTTTCCCGGACAGGGCGCTCAGACGGTTGGCATGGGCCGGCGGTTGGCCGAGGCGCTGCCCGCCGCGCGGAAGCTCTACGATTGGGCCGCGAAGGTGCTCGGCTACGATCTGGCCCAACTTTGTTTCGACGGGCCCGCCGAGCAGCTCGATTCGACCGTCTACAGCCAGCCGGCCCTGTTCGTGACCAGTCTGGCCGCCCTGGAGTGGCTCAAGAGCGAATCGCCCGAGGTCGTGCTCTCCTGCGAAGCGGCCGCCGGCTTGAGCCTGGGCGAATACACGGCGATGGTTTTTGCCGGGGTTATGTCGTTCGAGGACGGCCTGCGGCTGGTCCAGCGACGCGGCGCCGCCATGCAGGCCGCGGCCGACG
>DATECS010000254.1:0-6635 GCA_035286785.1 Thermoguttaceae bacterium
TCTGGGCGGCCATCAAAACCGCAAACACGACCACGCTCCCGGCTGGCTCGTGTTGTGGCGAGGTTGGACAAAACTGCAGTCCATGCTCGACGGCTACCTCGTCGCGCAGGAAACAAAATGTGGGTAAACCTAAGGTCCAGATGCACCCTACTTCCCAATGCAAAACCGGCCGAAAATCTCGCCGAGCACGTCGTCCGTCGAAACGGCCCCGGCCACTCGGCCGATCGCTTCCAGGGCCAGGCGGATTTCCACGGCAAGCAGTTCGTCGCCGGCTCCGGCTCCGGCTAGATCCACGGCCCGCGCAAGCGACTCCGCCGCCCGGTGGAGCGATTCCCAGCACCGGGCGGCCGTGGACGCAACGGCACGCTCGGGCGGCGACTGCGACTGAAGCACCGCATCGCGCAGCAGCGAGCGAAGTGCGTCAAACCCCTGACCCGTCACGACGCTGACGGATAGACCCAAAAGCTGCGCGTCCGACGGGGCAATCAGGTCCACCTTGGTGAGAACCAGGAGGTCGTGCCCCTGCCCATTCCGGGCCGCCGCTTCGCTATGGCCCGGGCGCCCGATCTCGGAAGCTCGTAACTCGGTGGCGTCAAGACAGTGAATTCGAATGTCGGCGGCGGCACTTTTACGGCGGGCAATCTCCTCCGCGGCCTGGTGGAGAAACGAGTCCCCGGTCTCGTTTGTCGAAATCGTCGCGGGATGGCGCGGACCGCCAATGTCCTCCACGATTCCCGCCGTGTCGATCAGTTCAAAACGCACCCCATCTAGATCCAACTCGGCCACGAGGTAATCGCGGGTCGTGCCCGGATGGTGCGAGACGATCGCGCCGGTTCCTTTGGTCAGCGAGTTGAACAAGCTGCTCTTGCCGGCGTTGGGCCGACCGACCAGCACGACGCGAACGTGCTCGCCGGCCCGATGACGCGACTGAAGCTGTTGCCGCAACTGGGCCGTCTCGCGCCGGGCGTCGGCGAGTTGGGCAGCAATCCGCTCGGACGTGACGAATGACACGTCCTCCTCGGGAAAGTCGAGGCCCGCCTCGAGGTGGCACAATAGCTCCAACAGTGCAGTCCGAAGATGCGTCAACGGCCGGGCTAGTCCGCCGGCCAACTGTTCCAGGGCCGCGTCAAGCCGACGGGGATCGGTCGCCTCGATCACGCCCAGCACGGCCTCCGCCTGGGTCAGGTCGATCCGCCCGGCCAAAAACGCGCGGAGCGTGAACTCGCCCGGCTCGGCCAGTCGCGCGCCGAAACCGCACGCCGCGCGTACGACCTCGCTCAGAAGCGGTGGGCTGCCCAACGTGTGCAACTCAGCCACCGGCTGGCCCGTATAACTCCTCGCGTCGGGCCAAAAATACAACTCGGCCGGCAACGGCGAATGGAGCCCGGCAATCCGGAGGCAGCCGGCGACCGCCGTCGGGTGATTCACCGTTCGAATATCCGTCGTGAGTGGCTCCGCTTCCTCGCGGTCGAGACTCGGATTCTCGGGCAAACCGGCACGGAACAGTCCTGCGACGCACTCCAAAACTCCCGGCCCGCTCAGCCGCACGATTCCCCGCGCCGCGCCGCCCGGCGGCGAGGCAATGGCGACGATCGTTTCGTCCTCGTGATAAGCCACGGGTCAACCGGCTCACTTTCGACGCCGGAACTTGTCGCGCCCGGATTTCTTGGCCGTTCCGTTGCCGCCCGCGTCAGGCGACTTTTTCGGCAACATCGCCTGCGACGCCGCGGTCCCGTCGTCCTTCTTCGCGGTCTTCGGAAGCAGCTTACGCTCGGCCAGACCCCAGAGGCTCGACGCGATGAAATAGACGCACAACCCGCTGGCCACCTTGAAAAACATCAGGCCCATGAACAGCATCATGTACTTCATCATGTTCTGCTGCATCTTCTGCTGATCGTCGACCGGCGGCGGCATGAACATCTTCTGCTGAAGCAGGAAAAGCACGATCGTGGCGATCGGCAATAAATTGAAATAGGGCCCCAGCGAAAACATGCTGATGCCCTCGGTGAAAAACCCGGGCAACCATTTATGCCAGTCGATAAGCATGTCCGGCGCCGACAGGTTCGAACACCAGCGAAGGCCCCACCCCAGAAGCGGCGAGCCCCGCAGTTCGACGTTGACCATCAACGCGCGATACAACCCGATGAATATCGGCAACTGCACGAACATCACGAGACAACCGGACATCGGGTTGTATTTGTGCTTCTTGAACAACTCCTGCTGGGCCCGGGTGCGGGCCTCCATGTCCTTCTTGTACTTCTCCTGGATCTTTTTCATCTCGGGCTGGAGCTCGGCCATTTTCTGGGCGCCGATAACCTGCTTGCGGCTCATCGGATACATGAGCCCGCGAACCAGCACGGTCAGCAACAATATGGCGAGACCGTAGTTGCCCACCAGCCGATGGAAAAACGCCAGAATCGCCGCCATCGGCCGTGCGGTGAAGTCATAGATGGGCCACCCGTAATAAACCAACTCGCTCAGGCCGTACGGCGCGATAATCTCGGGACGCTTGGGACCGGCGAAAACCGTGAAACTGTGCTCAAGCGGCTTGCCGTCGGGCGTCAACTCAGCGGTGACGCTGCGCATGCGGCACGTGACGTCGACGATTTTCGTGATATTCGGATCGACCTTGCCCACGCGCAGCGGTTGCGACGTGGCAAACCACAAGTCGGCCGGGTCGCTCTTCCGTGGAATCAGAATTGCCGCGAAATACTGCGCGTCGACCCCGATGTAAGTCATCGGCTTGTCATCGTAGTGCAAGACGAAATCCTGGACCTTGTCGCTGGCAATTGTCATCCCGCCGACCATGCCGGGCGTCTCCCCGTTGCGCGAAATGATCACGTCGCGCAAGCCGGAACTCCAGCATCGGGCTACTTTGTTGGCGTACCACCAACCTTCGATGGGCAGTCCCGTCGGGCCGTCCAATTGATAGGCGATCGCGCGGGTCTTCTTCTCGCCGTCCAGCAGCCCAACCTTCACGTCGAGGATCAGGTTGTAGGCCGGATAATCGGGATCAGCCTGCTTGTCCTTGGGAACCGGTTCGAGGCGGTAAATCTTGACAACCTCCAAGCCCCAGCGAGGCAACTCGCAACGAAACGCAATGCGGTCGGGCCCTTGCTCGGCGACTTTCCAAGTCCCGCCGCGAAGATTCAGGCCCTTGAGTTCCTTGTCCACCGCCAAGGGCCGTTCGTTCTTGGGCTCGCTCGGATCGACCTCGGTCGGGGGCAACTTGCGATTGTCGATCCGGCTGAGCGTCATCAAGAACGAAAGCGGATCGCCGTTCTCGGGCCGAACGACCTGCATCGGCGGCCGGGTGAGCTTGGCCTTCAGCGGCGAAGCGAGTTTCTTGCCGTCGCGCGCCACTTCAAGCTCGACCGTGCGGCCCGGCTTGCGCTTGGCCAGAATCGCGTTGAGTTCCTTGGCGCCGACAAAGTTCTTTCCGTCAATCTTGGTGATCACGTCGCCCGGCTTCAGCCCGGCCTTTTCGGCCGGCGTCCCGCGGCCGACGGCTTGGACCTGGCAACCTTTGCCCATCTTCTCGCAGTCCAAAGCGACGCGACCCAGATACCCGCCCGTGTAGGCCAAATAGCCCTCGGGCCCAAGATCGCCGTCGTCGTCCATCAGCGCCGGATAGCGAGGACTGTTCAACTCGATCCGCGCGACGGCCGCCCCGCGATCCGTCAGCGTGACCAACATGCGATAAGGATCGTTGGGATCCGCCGAACCGATCGAGTAGTATTTCGGCGGCCCAGTCACCTCGGGCACGACTGCCGTCCCGCCGGCGGGCAATTCTTCGCCCTCTTCTTCCTCCTCGGGCTCCGCTTCCGATTCTTCCGGCGACGGTTCTGCCGCGGACTCTTCCTCGGCCGTTTTTTTGTCCGGCTTGACGGCCTTGGCTTCGTCGGCCACCGGCGCCTTCTTGCCGACCTCAGCCTTCGCGTCGGCAACGGGCTTGTTCGCCTCGGGCTTTGGCCTCGTGATCCACGAGTGGACCATCAGCACGACGAACGTCAATATTATGAACAGGACGAGATTACTCGGCTTGCTCCCGGATTGCTCTTGCATCGATTGCGGTTCCTAAATGAGCCGAGTGTAAAAAATACTGCCTACCGCCCTCTGCCTGCTGCCCTCTGCCTGCCGCATCAGCGTCCATCACGCAGTCGATCGCCGAGATAATTGTCCAACTCCGACACGGCGTAGATTTTCCGGATCGTTTCCTCGACCGGATATTCGACCCGACGAAAACGGACCAGACCGTCCTCGATCATCGCGTAGCAGGATCGCGGATCCCCGTCGCGCGGCTGGCCGACCGAACCCACGTTGACCATGGTCTTGTTATTCGTCAGGCGATACTCGTGATTGATGTCTTCGGGGCTGAAGAACCGAAAATCCTCGGTGAACACGCCCGGCACGTGCGTGTGGCCTTGGAACACGTGGCGGCGCACCAACGCGAAAATCTTTTCCATCTTGCGCCGATTGTACGTGTCCTCGGGAAAAACGTATTCGTTCAACGGATTGCGAGCTGATCCGTGAACGAACAGCGAATCGCCGTCCTGGTAGGTACGGGGCAACTCGCCCAAAAACTCCCAGCGGCGGTCGCCGTCGCCCGATTGGGCGGCCGAGGCTTCCAATTGGGACCGCGTCCAAAAAATGGCCCGTTCCGCGCCCGAGTTAAATCCCTCGGGATCGAACAGGGCCCCCTGATCGTGGTTGCCCAACAGGCAGATGTCGCATTTCATCACCAGATCGATGCAAGGGCAGGGGTCCGGCCCATAGCCGACGATGTCTCCCAGACAAACGATCCGTTCCGCGCCCTGCGTCTTGATGTCGTCCAGGACGGCAGTCAGAGCGGCAAGGTTGCTGTGGATGTCGCTGATGATGGCCGTTTTCACGCGCACCCGCCTTCCAAGCGGAATGGATCCGCCAAACGTGGCATCCGCCCTTTGAACGTCGAAGAAACTGCCCGTGGCCCGCGCAAACCGACTGCGCAAGACCCAGGGTAGGACTCTCATACCGTAAACTTAACAGTGTATTGTTGCAGCGCGGCAAGGTCAAGTCGAGGAGGGTCTTGCGGCGACTCCAACAACCAGGCAAAGTGGTAGTAGGCGATATTGCCATGACTGTTGTTTCGGTCCAGCCAGCCTCCCCCTGGTGAAAGTAAATAAATAGCCCTTGAGGGGGTCTTTTGTGAAAATTCTTGCCTTCGAAACCACCGAACGGATCGGCACGGTCGCGGCGGCCGAGGACGCAAACGTCCTGAGCCAGGTGAGCCTGGATCCGGCGTTGCGGTCCGCGGCCTCGTTGGTGCCGGCGATGGCCCGGCTGCTCGACGAGGTGGGCTGGCAGCCCGGCGACGTCGATCTGGTGGCGGTGACCATCGGGCCCGGCTCGTTCACGGGGCTGCGCGTGGGTGTGACGGCGGCCAAGGTATTCGCCTACGCGGTCGGGGCGGACATTTTGGGCATCGACACGCTCGAAACCATCGCCGGCGGCCTTCCCACCGACGTACGGCGAGTGGCCGTGGCGGTCGACGCCCAGCGAGGCCAAGTCGCGGCGGCCGTGCTCCGGCGCCGCGACGACGGGCTTTTTGAGTTCGAGCAACCGATGCGGCTCATTGATACCGATGCCTGGCTGACCGCATTGCCCGAGGGAATCGTCGTCGCCGGACCGGTTTTAGACAAACTAAAAAACCGGCTGCCAAAAACGTTGACTCTAGCCCCATCGGAATTCTGGCATCCCACGGCCGCGGTCGTGGCCCGTCTTGCCTCGACCTACTACGCCGCCGGACGGCGCGACGACCTCTGGCAACTCGTCCCCCACTATTCCCGCCGCAGCGCCGCCGAGGAGAAATGCGGCCCGTAGGGTGGGCACCGCCCACCGGCAGGCATTACGCCGCACGTTCCATTCTCACCGTAGGCCGTGTCGTGACGGCGAATGTTGCCGGGTCACGACACGGCCTACGTGCCTCTCTATGACACCTTGTGCATTTCCGCAAAGGTCTCCCTCGCCGCCGAGATGGTTTCTTCAATATCGCCCGGCGTGTGGGCCGTCGAGATGAACAACGCCTCGAACTGGCTGCAAGGCATATAAACACCGCGATCCGCCAGTCCCCAGAAATATCGGGCGAATCGCTTCGTGTCGCATTGCTTGGCCGCGTCCCAATCGGTCACCGGGTCGGGATTGAAGAAGAACGTCATCATCGACTCGCGTCGGCCAATCGTGTGCGGAACGCCGGCCTCCGCGGCCGCACGAGCAAGACCCTCGGCCAGTTGGGCGGAAAGCGTTTCGAGCCGGTCATAGGCGTCCGTGTCGCGCAACACGCGCAACGTGGCGATGCCCGCCGCGGTGGCCAACGGGTTGCCGCTTAGCGTACCGGCCTGAAACACCCGGCCGGCGGGCAGCACGTGGTCCATGATGTCGGCCCGGCCGCCGTAGGCCCCCACCGGCAATCCGCCGCCGATGATCTTGCCCAGCGTGGTCAAATCGGGCGTGATTCCCGCGAGCGACTGTGCCCCGCCGTAGGCCACGCGGAACCCGCTCATCACTTCGTCGAAGATGAGCACCGCGCCGTGGCGAGTGGTTAACTCGCGGAGCGCCGCGAGAAACTCCATCGACCCCGGCACGCAGCCCATGTT
>DATECS010000255.1:0-6554 GCA_035286785.1 Thermoguttaceae bacterium
CTCGCAGGCCGCCGAGGAAAGAAAAGACCATTCCGTCCTGGGCCTCGCGCTGCCAACGGCCGCTTTGGTAGAGTACCATGCGGTCGTGGCGCATCCGGGGCCGAATACGCATGTTCAATTCGAAGTTGTCGAACCGCGAGGCGTATCGCTCCGCCATGTCGTCCACCCGATTGAACCCGGCCAGACGGCTGTCGAACACGCCGAAGAGGTTGCCAAACGTTTCCCTCTGAACGTCGCTAAGGTTGTCGGCGTTGGGAAAAAGATTTCCCTCGCCATTTCTCGTGGCCCTCGGCCGGTCGGTCTGGTGAATCGCGTAGTCCTGGTCCCAATGGTTCATGCCGTAGTAGGTGAATTCGACGAACTGATCGCGGTTGTCGGAATCGCGTCCCAGGTAACGCCCGAGCGTGAATTCGTAGCCGGCCGCCGGTTCGAAGGGCACGGTTCGGGTCGATATGCCCGGGCGAAACGTGAAGACGTCCACGAATTGGAGTCCGTTGAAGGCCTGGCCGATGCCGCCGTACCCGCCGACGATGGTGCCGCGCGGCTTGGGATGGTGCATGACACGAACGCGCTGGTCCAGATACCAATTCGGCGGGCAGCAATAGCCCTTCGCTGTTTTCTCGCAGCACGGACCGTGGGGGGCCGCCTGCATCATGGGGCCGGGCACCAGCATCTGGCCGGGGGGGATCGGCTCGCCGGAGGCGGTCACGTCGGGAATCGGCGTGATGGTTTCCATCGGCTGCCAATTTTGTGGCGGTTGCGATGGAGACGGCACGGCAGCGGCCGGCTGCAGGCCGGGCACTTGTTGCATGCCGCCCGGCTGGCCGGGGGCGCCGACGTCAGGCACGGCCACCGGGGCGACCGGCTCCGCCGGAAAGCCCGGTTGCTCGGGCATGAAATCCTGGGCCCATGCCGAACCACCCAGACAAACGGCGACGATCGCCAAACAGATCGTTGTGCGTCTCATAGCCACTTCCACGAAGGGTTTTCTCTGCCTCAGCCGAGCGGTCGCTGGACGGTCCCGCCGCGCAGCGACCGGCTGGTTTATCACAATACACCTGGCTAATCGGCCAAAGTTTGCCCGCACAATAGGAATAATCGTTAAAATTTGCAGAGAGGCCGCCAAGCCCGCGATGCACACAACCGGAAAGGCTATCGCAGTTTATCGCGTCGCGTTTGTATTACCTAGTTTGCCATTTCAGGGATTCTCCGTAGGCCTCCGCCCTCGGCTATAATCCGACCCAATTCCCAATCCCCTCCCTAATCCCTAATCCCAATCCTACACCTCCTTCCCTTGGTTGCGATCACCGCCCGCCATGCGTTAAGATCATCAGCCACGGCCCCCCTTTAACCCCAACCGAAAGCAGGCCCCATGCCACTCGACGCCTATACCCTTTGTCCCGGCGGCACCGGAAAGAAAATCAAGTTCTGCTGTTCCGACCTCCTGGGCGACCTGAAAGAGCTGATTCGGATGATCGAGGGCGAGCAGCACGCGGCCGCACTGCGGCATATCGAATCGCTTGAATCCAAGGCCGGCTCGCCTCGGGCTTGTCTGTTCGCCCTGAAGATCCAACTGCTCCAGACCATGGACCGCGACGACGACGCCCGCGCGGCCGCGCGGCAGTTCCTCGAACACTTCCCCGACAACCCGATCGCCTTGGCCGAATCGGCCATCGACCGGGCGACCACCGAGCAGAACGGTCCCGCGGCCATGGAGCAGCTTCAGAAAGCGCTGGCCGCCGGCACCCAGCAGATCTATTCCCAGGTCTACGACGCCATATCGGCCGTGGCCCAGCAAATGATCGCGTCGGCTTTCGTCGGGTCGGCCCGCGCGTTGTGGCGGCTGCAAATGATGATGCACAAGGACGATCCCGAACCGCGGGAAATGATGGCCAACGTGAGTCGGTCCAGCGCGGTGGCCCTGTTGTTGAAGGACGAACCGCCGCTCGACGCGACGCCGAAAAACGCTTCGCTGCGCAAGCCGTTCGCGGAAGCCATGCAACCGCTGACCCGGGCGAATTGGGTTGAGGCGGCCCGGCGATTCGAAAGCCTGGCCCAGCAAGCTCCGGCGGAGTCCGCGGTGTGGCGAAATCTGGCCGTGCTTCGCGACTGGCTGGCCGACCACAAGGGCGCCGTGGCGGCGTTGCGCAAATACGCCGCGCTCGACGTGCCGTTGGAAGACGCCGTCGAGGCCACGGCCACGGCCATGCTCCTGTCCGACGATCCGCTGGGCGACTTGGTCGACGAACTCCGGTTGACGTTCCCGGTCGGGGACGCCGACGAGTTGGCCGGCCTTCTTTCGACCTGGAAGCAGGCCGAAGTCCTGCCGGTCGACCCGCGTTATCACGCCGAAGAGGAAGTGCCGCCCAAGATGCTCTTCTGGCTGCTGAACCGGCCGCGGCTCGACTCGGCCGACGGCCTCTCGCTGGACAACGTGCCGACGCTGCTGGGTCAGGGCTTGCTCTACGGACGTCAGACGGACCGCGAGGCGCGGCTCGTGATGCTTGGGGTCACGACGATCGACGAGCAAACCGCGATCGATGCGTTGCATGGCATGGCGGGCGGGCGGATCACCGGGCCGCCGGCGCGCGAAACGATCAACCGACTGCCGGCCAGCCGGTTCTTGCTGCGCCGCCCTTGGCGGCTCCCGCCGGGAACGCCGTCGGAGACGGTTTCGGCAATGGTCGAACAGTTGCTCCAACGGGCCGTGTTCGAGGAGTGGCCCCGGGTGAAGCTCGGCGTGCTCGGGGATCGTTCGGCCGAAGAGGCGGCCGCCATGCCGGACCAAAAAATCCCGCTTCTGGCCGCGATCATGGTCCTGGAGAGCTGGGTCCAACAGATGGGCCAGCAGGTGGATTTCAATCGCCTGCGAGCAAAGCTCGGACTGCCCGCGCTCGCGCCGCTGGGGCCGCTGCAAGCCACGGTCGAGGACGTTCCCTTGGCGCGGCTGCACCGGCTGACGGTCGAGACGCTGCCGGACGACAAGCTGATGGCCGGATTTCATCGGGCGGTGGCCTTTGGGGCGCGGGAGGCGGTGCTCGTCTTCGGCCGCGAGGCGGTCGGGCGGTCGACGATCGACGGCAAGCAGAAACGATTCGCCTATGTGGCGATGTCCCAGGCGGAGCGTAATCCACAACACGTCCTGGAGTGCATCGAGCGCGGCCGCGCGTCGGCCGAGGCGGACGGCGAGTCGTCGGCCAGTTGGGATCTGGCCGAGTTGGAGTTCCGAATGCGCCGGCAGGAGGCAAACGAGGTGCGGCGACTGCTTCAGCATCTTGCCGGCCAGCATATCCGTGAGCCGGGCGTGGCCGAGGCGCTGCAAGACCTTCTTTACGAAGCGGGTGTCATCGACGCCGAAGGCCGCCCCCGCCAGCACGAGCTTCCTCCGGACGAAATGCCCGCGGCCACCGAGGACGAGCCGGCCGGCCAGCTTTGGACGCCCGACAGTGAAAAACCGGCCGGAGCGAAGTCCAAACTATGGACGCCCGACATGGAATGAAGTGTGAAGTGTGAAGGAAAGGGGGGTAGTCCCGTGGGGTGCGTCTGGACCCACCGCGGCGCTCGGCACGGATCATTCGCAAGCCAGTGATTTTGTCGCCGTATTCAAAATACCAACCCGAATCGCAAGCGAGGGCAAACCATCGAGTTGCCCTCGCTTGCGATTCGGGTTGGTAGAGACTGGATGACTCGTCGGGGTTCAACCGACGTACTTGGCGATGAAATCGATCGCGCCGCCGACCGTGTCGACGCCCAGGGCCGCTTCGTCGTCCATCTCGATGCCGAACTCGGCCTCGAACGCGGCAACCAGTTCGACCGACTGCGTGCTTTCGGCGCCCAGGTCGAACACGAAATGACTCTCGGGCGTGAGCATCTCTTCCGAGACGCCGAGCACCTGGCAGACGACCTTCTTCACTCGCTGTTCAACTTCACTTTTCTTCATGAGGTTTGACTCCAGGGCAAGGTTTTTTCTTTACCGCGAAGGCGCAAAGGACGCGAAGGGAAACGTAGGTCAGGCTGTGCCTGACATGGGCGTTTTGATCTCGTTCCTGTTCATTTATGTCAGGCACAGCCTGACCTACGAAAATTTGACCTCACGCGGAGCGTGAGGAATACGTCCCTTTGCGTTCTTTGCGTCTTCGCGGTGAAATCGACAATGACTCACTCACCGGCCAGCCGGATGCGCACGTCGGCCACCATGTTGCCGACGCTCGCCGGGCCGGCGATCAACGGGTTCACGTCCAGTTCGAGGATCCGGTCGAAATCGCTGATCAACTGGCCCACGCGGACCAGGCAATCTTGAATGCCTTCGATGTCCGAGCAGGCGCCGCCCCGCGCGCCCTCGAGCACCTGGCACGCCTTCACCTGGCGAACCATGCGTCCGGCCGTGTGGCGATCCAACGGGGCCAGGCCGAACGTGACGTCCTTGAACAACTCGACGTAAATGCCGCCCAGCCCGAACATGACCGTCGGGCCAAACGACGGATCGCGCTTCGCCCCAAGGATGATTTCGTGGCCGCCGGGAATCATGGGGCGAACGAGCAGGCCGGTGATCTCGGCCTCGGGCATGACGCTGCCGACGCGTCGCCACATCTGGTCGAACGCCGTCCGCACCGCGTCGGCGTCTCGCAGATTGAGCGCGACGCCGTGGACCTCCGACTTGTGGATGATCTGCGGACTGATCACGCGGAGCACGACCGGAAAGCCGAACTGGCCGGCCGCGGCCACCGCTTCGTCGGCCGTCCGGCACAACCGATGGGCCGGCACCGGAAGGCCGTAGGCCGCCATGACGTCCAGCGCATCCGGTTCGCTGAGATAACCTTTGCCTGACTGCTGTAAAATCTTCTCGACCGCCTTGCGATCGACGTTGAGTTGTTCCGGCTCGCCCAGCGGCTGGCGGCGCCACTGGCGGATCCGCTGAATGTCGGCCATCGCCTCGCAAGCCCATTCGGGCAGGATGTAATGCGGCACGTGGGCCTTTTGCAGCAGCCGGATGCCCGTGCCCACGTCGGCCGCGCCCATGAACGAACAGGCGATCGGTTTGGTCGCCTTTTCGTGCAAGTGGCAAACGCCCTCGGCGATCGACTCGATGTCGGTCATCGATTGGGGCGTGAGGATCACGAGGGCCTGATCGACGTTGGGATCGGCCAACACGGCCTCGACCGCCGCGCTATAGCGATCGGCCCGGGCGTCGCCGATCACATCGACCGGGTTCTTCGTGTTGGCCGTCTCGGGCAGGGCCGCTTTGAGTTTGGCGGTGGTTTCTTCCTTGAAACGCGGGATGGACAGGCCCACCCGGACCGCCGCGTCGGTGGCCATCACGCCGGGCCCGCCGGCGTTGGTCACAATGGCCAGCCGGTCGCCGGCCGGCATGGGCTGATAGGCGTAGAGGATCGCGGAGTTGAACAACTGTTCGATGCTGGCCACGCGGATGATGCCGGCCTCGCGGAACACCGCGTCGCAGACCGAGTCCTCGCCGGCCAGCGAGCCCGTGTGACTGCTCGCCGCGTCGGCGCCCTGGGGCGTGCGGCCCGACTTGATGGCCAAAATCGGCTTGGCGTTGTCGCCCCGAGTGACGCGGCGGGCCGCCTTGATCAGCCCGCGGCCGTCGCGGAGTTCTTCGAGGTACAACAGAATCACGTCGGTTTGCGGGTCTTTGTGCAGGTAGTCGAACAGCTCGATTTCGGTCACGCCCGCCTTGTTGCCGAAGCTGACAAATTTCGAGAAACCAATGCCTTTTTCACGGGCATAGTCGAGCACGGCCGTGCAGAGCGCGCCCGACTGACTCAAAAAGCCGATTCGTCCGACGGCCGGCATTTTTCGGGCGAACGAGGCGTTCAACTGGACCTCGGGATCGGTGTTGATCACCCCAAGGCAGTTGGGCCCGATCATGGCCATGCCGTATTCGCGGCAGATGTCGATCAGGCGTTTTTCTCGCATCAAGCCTTTCGCGCCGACCTCGCGGAATCCGGCCGAAATGACGATGACCGAGCGGATGCCTTTTTCGCCGCATTGCTGCAACGCCCGCTCGACGACGTTGGCCGGAAAGACGATGACGGCCTGGTCCACCGGGTCTTCAATGTCCAGGACGTAGCGATAGGCCTTCACGGCGCAGATGCTGCGTTTGCCGGGCGCGACCGGATAAACGGTTCCCCGGTAGCCGCTGCTGAGAATGTTGTAAAAAATGTCGTAGGGCACGGTGCCGGGCGTCGGAGTGACGCCGCAGACAGCCACGCTCTTGGGCGAGAAAACGGCTTGAAGCGGATGATTCTGAAAGTCAGCCGAGGAAGCGGTCTTGGCCGACGACGCGGCAGCGGTAGACATTGAAGAGGTACCTACGAATCAAAGGTGTTTTGACAGTAGACGGGGCCGGTTCACATCGGTTGTGCGAACCCGGCAGTATACCGACATATGCGCCGAAAGCAAGGGTCTCCGTGGGCCGGGTCGCGACCCGGCTTACGAACTACGAATTATTTGAGGGTGTCCAGGAATTCACGTTCAATGAAAAACCGAGCCGCGACCGTGAGGGAGCGGTTGTGGGTCGAAAGATATTTAAC
>DATECS010000256.1:0-2177 GCA_035286785.1 Thermoguttaceae bacterium
GGCCGGCCAGGCATGAGGCACGTCGGCCAGAATCTCAATGCCCGCGTACCCCAGCCCCGCAACCCGGCCAATGGCCTCCTCGATCGAGTAATTGGTGTAGGCGTTGGAGCTATAGGCGAGCAACATGGAGGCTTGGTGGAAGGGCTTTAGGGATTTGGGGAGTGGTGATTGGGGATGTTGGCCATCGTGTCGGCGGCGAGGCGAACAACAGGCCGCGAACCTGTGTATTGCACCAGCTTCCCACACATGCGGGGGGAAGTCAAGACTTCTGCCAGCCGACCATTTCGGTCGCTTGATCGGCCGGGTGCCATGTCCACGCTTGCGTGGACAAAAGCGTATTCCTCACGCTCCGCGTGAGGCCCCAGCGGATCATGTCCTAAGAGCCTATCCCAAAACGGGGACTGGCTCCGAACTCAATGCAAGTAACGCTTCCTAAAACGGTTGCCGTGAGGTGCCTGTCCCCGTTTTGGGATAGGCTCTAAGAATAACGAGCGACGAGTGATCATCACGCGGAGCGTGATGAGTACAAGAGCTACGACTTCGTCGAGGCGGCCGTGTTCTGCCCGGCGTCGGAAAAGGCCAGAACGTCTCGCAGCAGATCCTGGATTTGCGTGGCTTGGCCCGCGACGCGCTTGGCGAGCGATTCGGACGGCGTGCGGCACTCGCGGCACAACTCGGCCGCTTGGTCCGCCAGCGATTGCGACACGCCGAGAAGCCGCTCATGGGTGCGCTCCCGGTCGTCTTGGGCCTGCTCGGCGGCCAGCGTGTCTTGGGACGAAAGACGCCGCGCGACGACCAGATTGCGGAACCATCGCAACAGCGTTCCCCGGCTGATGGTGCCCACCGGCAGGCCATCGCGCAGAATGACGACGCGGCGAATCGACACGCGGCACAAGAACTGATAGATCGTTTGCAGCGGCGCGTCGGCCTCGTAACTTATGACGTTCGACTTCATCACCTCGCGGATCGGCCGGTCCCAGCTCTCGAACGAGACGATGGCCGACAGCAAGTCCTTTTCCGAGAGGATCCCCGCCAGGTTGCCCGCCGCGTCGACCACGCACGTCGAATTCACCCGCAGCCGCAGAAAGAACTCGGCCGCGTTGCCGATCGTCTCGTCCTCTCGCAGCGACGTCACGATGGGGCTCATCACGTCCTCGGCCCGGACGCCGGCGAACGTGCCCCGCTCGCCGAAAAGATCGTCGGCCGCGTCCGACTCGCTGAGCGATTCAAAACGAATAACGCGGTTGCGACCCGACTGTTTGGCGTACAACAACGCCTGGTCGGCCTGGTCCACGAGCGTCTGGGGCCGATCGGTGTCGCCGCGCCGCTCGGTCACGCCGAAGCTGGCGGTCACGCGGAGGTGCTTTCCGTCGACCACCACGGTGGCTTCGGCCAACTGCCTTCGGATGCGGTCGGCCCATTGCGTGGCGTTGTCTTCGTTGGTCTCGGGCAGGAGGATGCAGAATTCCTCGCCGCCGTAGCGGCAGGGAACGTCGGGGGCCCGGCTGTTGTGACGCAGCACGTCGGCCACCTTACGCAACACGGCGTCGCCCGCCGGATGGCCGTGGACGTCGTTCACTTTTTTGAAGAAGTCGATGTCCATCATCACGCACGAAAGCGGAGCGCCCGTTCGCTGCACCCGGGCCCATTCCTTATCGAGCGACTCGTAGAAGACACGCTGCGTCATCAGACCGGTGAGGTAATCGGTCCGGGCCAACATGCCCAGCCGCCGTTCGAGCTCGATGATCCGCGCCCCCGCGCGGACTCGGGCGAGCAGTTCGCCCTGGTGGACCGGTTTGCTCAAAAAGTCGTCGGCGCCGATCTCGAGGCCCTCGATCATTTCGGTCGGCGCGGACCGGACGGTGAGGAAGATCAGATAGATGTATCGCGCGAGCTTCAACTCGCGGACACGATGGCACAACTCGATGCCCGTCATGTAGGGCATTTCCCAGTCGGTGATGAGAAAATCGGGCGGATCGTTTTCAATCGCGGCCAGCGCCTCGCGCGAGTCGCCGAACGTCTGGACCTGGTATCCGGCTTTCGTCAACCAGGCCGCGAGGATCCGGAGCATGGCCGGATCGTCGTCGACAATCGAGACTCGGGTGTATTCGGATTCGGAACTCATCGGCGTCGCACGGAATGGTAGGGTGCGTCTGGACGCACCATCGAGGTTGTCG
>DATECS010000257.1:0-2018 GCA_035286785.1 Thermoguttaceae bacterium
TAGCGCAGCGGTGGCCCAGTTGCCGATCCGCTGGGCCACCGCTGCGCTATGGCCAAGGCACCCGATGAATCGCCCATGACACCCGGCCGATACTCATCGAGCACGACGTGGACGTTCAGCCCGCCGACGCCGAACGCATTCACGCCGGCCCGGCGGGGACTCCCATCGGCCGGGCAAGGCCAGGGCGTCGGTTCCAACGGCACGTAAACCGGCGCGGCGGCCCAGTCGATCGTCGGGTTCAGCCGCTCGACCTTGGCGGCTGCCGGAATGAGACCGTGACGCATGCACAAGGCCGTCTTCACCACGCCGATCAATCCGGCCGCCTCCAGCGCGTGCCCCAGGTTGGCTTTGGCGCTGGTGATCGGAATTTTCTTTCCCTCGGGAAACACGCCCCGAAACGCTACGGCCAGCGCGGCGATTTCCGTGGCGTCGCCAACTTGCGTGGCTGTCGCGTGGGCCTCGATGTATTGCACACCGGCCGGATCGACGCCCGAGTCGTAGGCCCGGCGAATCGCCTCGACCTGACCCTCGCGCCGCGGCGCCCAAAGACTCTTCCCGCGCCCGTCGGACGAAACGCCCATGCCGCGAATCACGCCGTGGATCGGATCGCCGTCAGCCACGGCCCGTTCCAGCGTTTTTATCACCACGGCGGCATAGGCTTCGGCGATAATCAGCCCGTCGGCCGCCTCGTCGAACGGACGCGAATCGGTCGCGCTCATCGACTGGGCAACCGAAAAGAGCACAAGCCAATCGCGCGTGCAAACCGACGCTCCGCCGACGATGGCCATGTCGATCTTGCCGCGAGCCAACGCCCGGCCGGCCTGCAACAAGGCTTCCAGCGACGACGCGCAGGCCGCGTTGACCGCCATGAAGGGACCGGTCAACCCAAAGCCTTTCGAGATAATTCCCGCCGCCATGTTCGACGTCAGGTCGCGGTCGTCGGGCGCGCGTCGCGGGTATCGGCGCCGCATCCGCTCGACGAATTCGGCAAGAACCTTTGCCTGCATTTCGGCGGATAAGCTCTTGAAGGCGTCCGTCTCCCGCAGACATTCCTCGATCGCTTCAACGCCCGCGCCACAAAGGGCGTCGCCGGCCAGCCCGCTGCCGATCGTATGGCCCACGTACACGCCCGTGTTGCGCAGCGTCAGATTCATCGGGTCCATGTCGGCGTGGCGCAGCGCCTCGGCCGCCGTCTGGCACATGACCAGATGCGTCGGATCGGACCGGCGGACCAACTCAGGCGAGATAGGACAACGGTCGTGATCGAACCGCCGGCTGGCCAGCGCCCCGCGCCGCGTGGTCGTCTTGCCGCGCGAGCCCTTGGCCGGGTCATAATAGAGTTCTTGATCGAGTCGATCCGGCGGCAAATCGCCCACGGCCGACCGCCCGGCCACAAGCATGTCCCAAAACTCGCCCAGATTATCCGCGCCCGGCACTCGGCACGCCATGCCGACAATGGCCAACGGAAGCTGTCGGTATTTCGAACTAGGATTCATCGTCACCATGCCGCTACGCGATGTCCACCCTCAAACCGACTACCGACTACCGACTACTGCCTACTGCTTCACGGATGTATGGCCGCCCCGCCGTCGACGACGAGCGTCGCGCCTTGAATCATGTCAGCCATCGGGCTGCACAAAAACAGCACGGCGTCGGCGACGTCTTCGGCCGCGAGCTTCCGGCCGCCAACCATCGTGTGATCCACTTGGGCCTCGAACACGCGATCAGCATCGGGAATCCGCCGGGTCGAATCCGTGTCAACCAGCCCCGCCTTGACCGTGTTGACGTTCACGCCCCGGTCGCCCACTTCGAGCGTCAGGTGACGAACCAGGCTTTCCAGCGCCGCTTTCGACCCGCCGATCAGCCCGTACATCGGCAGCGCCATGTGCGACCCGTGGCTCGAAATGGCCACGACCTTGCCGCGATGCGGCCCGCGTGTCAAAAGCGGCAGCGCCGCCTGAACCAGATGGATCAATGGCAGAACGTTGGTGTGCATGGCCGCGTCGAAGTTGCGGCTC
>DATECS010000258.1:0-2215 GCA_035286785.1 Thermoguttaceae bacterium
GAACTGGTTGGCCAGTTGGCTGATGTGGACCAGCCCGCTGTCGTGCATCCCAATGTCGACAAACGCGCCGAAATCGACGACGTTCAACACGGTGCCGTGCAGCGTCATGCCGACCGACAGGTCTTCGAGCTTCAGCACGCCCCGCTTGAAAACCGGCTTGGGCAGGTCTTCGCGAGGATCGCGGCCCGGCCGGGCAAGTTGCGAGAGAATGTCCGCGAGGAGCAATTCGCCCGCGTGAACCTGCTCGCCCAGCGCCGCCAAATCGACCTGGGCCGTCTTCTCGGGCAGGGAGGCCATCTTCGCGCGATCCGCCAGATCGTCGGTCGTGAAGCCGAGTTGGGTCAGCACGCGGGCCGTCACTTCGTAGCTTTCCGGGTGGATCCACGTGCTGTCCAGCGGCTGGTCGCCCGAGGGGATTTTCAAGAAGCCGGCCGCCTGGACGAACGTTGATTCGCCGATGCCGGGCACTTCCATGAGCTGCTGGCGGTTGCGGAACGGGCCGTGCTGCAAGCGGTGTTCCCAGATGCGACGCGCGGTCAATTGGTTCAGGCCCGACACGTAGCGCAACAGGGCCGGGCTGGCCGAGTTGACGTTCACGCCGACGTAGTTCACGCACGACTCGACCACGTCGTCCAACGACGAGTGGAGATGCTTTTCCTTGACGTCGTGCTGATAGAGTCCCACGCCGATCCGCGCCGGTTCGATTTTGACCAGTTCGCTCAAGGGATCCTGCAGCCGGCGGCCGATCGACGCGGCGCCGCGGAGCGTGGCGTCGTGCTCGGGGAATTCCTCGCGTCCCAGGGGGCTCGTGGAATAGACGCTCGCGCCGGCCTCGTTGACGATGACGTAGGCCAGGTCGCGGTCTTTCAACTCGTTGGCGATCAGGTCGGCGAAGAAAGCCTCCGTCTCGCGGCAGGCCGTGCCGTTGCCCACCGCCACGACCGACAGTTGAAAACGGTCGATCAGGTCGGCGACGATCTCCTTGGCCTTCTCCTTGCGCTGCGACTTGCCGACCAGGTAGATCACCGCGTGGTCCAGCAGGTTGCCGAACTGGTCGAGCGCCACGAGTTTGCACCCGCTGCGATAGCCCGGATCGACCGCCAGCACGCGCGAATCGCGAATGGGCTGCTGGAGCAACAGGTTGCGCAGGTTGTGAGCGAACACCTCGACGGCGTGCGTCTCGGCCTTTTCGGTCATCTCGCGGCGCAACTCGCGTTCGAGGCTCGGAAAGATGAGCCGCACGAGCGAGTCCCGCGCGCAGCCGCGCAGGAAATCCGCGTGGGGATGGTCCACGGGGATGAGCGTTTCGTCGACGATCCGCTCGGTCTCCTTCAGGTCGATCTCGATCTTCACGCGAAGCATTTTGGCCCGCTCGCCCCGGTTGATCGCCAGCACGCGGTGCGGCGGCACCTTGCGGGCCAGCTCGCGGTAGTCGAAGAAATCGGCCAGGGCCTTGAGCTTCTTGTCGTGGGCCTGTTTTTTCTTGAATTGCGCGCGGGTGAGATGTTCCTCGTGGACCGGCTTGGCGGCCGACGGCGTGGCCCGTGCGGCGACGGGGGTGGCCGCCAATGTCTCGGTCGCGGAGTCATCGGCCGGACTTTCGACCTGCAACGGCGCGTCGGGCGGCGACGTCGAAGGCTCGGCTTCCGCGACCGTGGGCCCTGCTTCGGCCACCGGCGCGTCGGGCGGCGGCGACTCGCCGGCCACCGGTTCGATTTCCGGCGCGGCGAGGGACTCGTCCGGGGGCGATTCGACGACGGCCTCGGGCGGGGATTCTTGAGACGTTGCCGGCTCGGGTGTTTCGACGCCGGGCTCGCGCTTCGGTTTGGCCGACTTGGCGGGTGGAGCGGGCGGCGTCTCGCTCGACGCCTTCACGGCGGACGCGATCTGCGCGCTGACCAGCACGCCCGTCCGCTGGACCACCTCGCGCAACTGATGACGCAAATCGGCCCGTTCGCTGAATTGCTCGGCCAGGATGTGGCCCGCCCCCAAAAGCGCGTCGGCCGGCGTGGCGACGTCCTTGTCCGGGTTCACGAAGTCGGCCGCCCGCGCGTCCAGATCGGCGCAGATCGGCGCGGCCGCGAGAATTTCGTGGGCCAGCGGTTCGAGTCCGCGCGACCGGGCCAGCGTGGCCAGGGTTTGCTTCTTCGGCTTGTACGGGAGATAAAGATCCTCAAGCCGCTTCGTCGTCGTGGCGGCTTCGATCTGCTTGGCA
>DATECS010000259.1:0-2973 GCA_035286785.1 Thermoguttaceae bacterium
TCGAGCCGATGGATCGAAGCACCTCGGCCGGGCGAGGTGCTTGCGCTGACGCTCGACGCGCGGCTCCAGGCCACGGCCGAAACGTTGTTGGACGAGGCCCTGGCCCGACGGACGCTCTCCGGCGCGCGGCCCGCGACGGCCGGCGCGGCCGCCGTGGTGATGGACGTCCGCACCGGCGCGATCCTGGCGTGCGCCTCCGCGCCGCGTTTCGATCCGAACGTGTTCGACGGCGGCGACAACCGCGAGGTCCGGCGGCTCCTCGGCGATCCGGCACGGCCGCTGTTCGACCGAACGATCCAAATGGCCGTCGCGCCGGGGTCGCTGTCCAAAATTGTCACGGCCGCGGCCCTGGTCGAGTCGCGCGCCGTCGATCCGCGAGAATCGTTCTACTGCCGAGGGTATCTCGAAAAACCCACCGCGCTGCGATGCCAGATTTACGACCAGTTCGAGCGGGGCCACGGCGAAGTCACTTTGCCCGACGCCCTGGCCGAAAGCTGCAACGTCTATTTCTTTCACCACGCGGGCCGATTGGGGCCGGGCCCGTTGACCGCTTGGCTCGACCGCTTTGGGTTCGGCCGCGCCACGGGCGTCGATCTGCCGGGCGAGGCGGCCGGATGCGTGCCCACGCCCGAGTCGATCGCCGCGCTCGAAGGCCACGATTGGAAAGTCGATGACACGCGGCGAGTGGCCGTCGGCCAAGGTTCGCTGACCGTCACGCCGATGCAGGCCGTGCGGATGACGGCGGCCGTGGCCAACGGTGGCCGGCTCGTCTCGCCGCACGTTGTCCAAAAATCAAGCGATGACGACGCGCCGCCCGACGCGAGTCCCGTTCCCGGCCTCGACGCCGCGACGCTGGACGCGATCCGCCACGGACTGGAAATGGCCGTCGCCTCGCCCAAGGGCACGGCCCACGCGACCGTGTTCAACGAGTCGATCGCCGTGGCCGGCAAGACGGGCACGGCCCAGACCGGCGGCGATCGTTCGCCCCATGCCTGGTTCGCCGGCTACGCCCCGGTCGACGACCCGCGGGTGGCCCTGGTCGTCGTTGTGGAACATGCGGGCGACGGCGGCGAAGTGGCCGGCCCGGTCGCCGCGCGGCTCCTGCTCCGCCTCGCCCAACTCGGCCTGCTCGACACCAAAGAAATGGAACCACAGATAAACACAGATGAACACAGATAAGGATCAAAAAATCTATCTGTGTTCATCTGTGTTTATCTGTGGTTCCCTTCTCCGTGGTGAACGAATCACTCGTTTCCCGGCTGCATCGAGCGGAAGGCGTCGGGCGGGAGCGGTATCTTCGTCACTCCGGTCTTTGACTTGTCGCCGGGCTTCGCCTTCGGCTCGATCAGCTCGTCGCGGCCCAGGTGGATCTTGTCGTACACGTCTTCCGAGATGACGTAATACCAGTCGGCGAATCGGGCGTTCAACTCGGCCACCTTCTTCTTGCCTTCGACGATCTGCTCGTCGTAGGCCTCCTGCTCGCGCTGGTTTTCCTTTTCGATTTGCTTACGCTCTTCAGCCAGCGCGGCCTCGGCATCGGCCTTGTCTTTTTCGGTCGCGGCCTTGTCTTCGGTGGCCGGTTCCGTCTTTTTGGCGTCATCCGGTTTCTTCTCCGCTTCCTTCTTCTCCGCCTCGCCCTCGGCCGGTTTCTCCTTCGGCGCGGTCGGCAGCGGCTGGAGCTTCGGCTTCGGGATCGCTTCGGAATTGAACTCCGCCATGACGAACAGATAGCGATTCACGCCGTCGTCGTCCCCTTCCTTTTCCTTGCCGTCGGCCGATTTCTTCGCGCGGCCCGAACCGGCGATCCCGCCGAATCGCAAAACGTACTCGACACCGTCCTTCATGCGGATCCGGGTCTCGCCCTCGTTCGAGTAGATGCCCGTCTTGCCGCCGACGTGGGCCGGATAGAAGCCTCGCTCCATCAACGATCCGACGGCCTCCTGGTCGTTCAAAAACGTTTTGTCGGCGGCCAGATCGGCGCTTAGTCCGGCCGGCTTTCGGGCCACGTCGACGATTTTCAGGTCGTCCAGGGCGGTTTGCAACTCATCGAGCCGCTTCGCGTCAAGCTGCTCGTTCGCGCCCAGTTTGACGTCTTCCCATTTGCCGTCCTTGGTGAACCGGCGGTTGGCCACGAGCTTCCACTTCGGATCGCCCGAGCCGTCGTAGCCCAGCGTGAACTCGTCGCTCAACAGGACGTGGCCCTGCACTTCGTCGATCGAATAATCCTGAATGAAAATATCGCGGATGTCCCAGGAAGTCAGCTTCAGCAGGTTCTTTTCGATCCAATCGCCGAACTCGGTCGAAAGCGACTCCGTGCCGAGCTTGACGACCAGCACGGCGTCCTGGCCCTCGCGGCGGACGTAGCGCAGGCCGGGCGTTTTCGCGTCTTCCTTGCCGACGATCATCGAGACGAGCTTCGTGTCCTTGGCGTCGGCCAGTACGACCTTCATGCCCACGCCGGGCGTGCCGGGCGCGAGATCCTTTTCCGTCGGATCGACGACCCCGTAGGTCGCGTGGTCGGCCCGATTATTGCCCGCCGTGCCCAGAATCTTCAAATCGACCAACTCGGCCGCGGCAGCCGCGAGATGGTCCTTGGCGTCGGCCGGGTAGTTTTCGTGCGACGGGATGGACCAGATTCCTCCGACCTGGGCCACCTTGAACGGAATCCGATCGCCCGTCTGCTCGTTGTAGCGGACCACCTCGAGACTCGCGGCCGACAACGGATCCTTGAACTCGGGAAACAGGAGCGTGCCTTCCAGCTTGGCCAGCGATTCGGCGTCGCCCGGCCCGCCGCGCGTGCCCACCATCGCGGGAAGGACGAACGTCGCCACGACAATCGCGGCGGCCACGGCCAGGAATACGGCGGTGCGTGTGTTTTCGTTCATTATTTACTATTCCAGAGGTACGAGTTTTCACGAAGCGGCCTGGAAATCTTGAGCACGTGAAATCCGAGCCCATAAAAAACCGAGCCGC
>DATECS010000260.1:0-6219 GCA_035286785.1 Thermoguttaceae bacterium
CGACCACCGGGACGGCCGTCGTCGCACAAGCCGAGACGACCGAAGTGGTTAAGACGGAAGCGAGCCACGGCGAAGGTTTTGAGTGGTTCTCGGTCTTCACGACGGATAAGTTCGACATCTATGAAAAAGCCTCTCTGTTGGTCGTGCTGGGCATCGCCGTCGCGGGTCTGCTCTACGCCCTCATGTTGGTCAAGCAGGTGAAAGAGGCCGACCAGGGCACGCCCAAGATGCAGGAGATCGCCAAGGCCGTGCGCGAAGGGGCCGACGCCTATCTCTGGGCCCAGTTCAAGAAGATCGGCCTGTTGATCGTTCTTCTTACCGTCGCCTTGTATTGGACAAAGTATCAGGATCCCGTGTTCGCCTGGGGTCGCGCCGGTGCGTTTCTTCTCGGCTCGCTGTTTAGTTGGACCGTCGGTTTCGTCGGCATGAAACTGGCCACCATCGGCAACCTCCGCGTGGCCGCCGCCGCCAAGCACAGCTACGGCACGGCCATGCAGCTCGGCTACCGCACGGGCACAATCACCGGCATGTTGACCGACGGGCTGGGCCTGTTGGGCGGCACGTGCATCTTCCTGATCTACGGCGAGCAGGCCTATGAGGCCCTCTTGGGCTTCGGCTTCGGCGGAACGCTGTTGGCCCTGTTCATGCGCGTCGGCGGCGGCATCTACACGAAGGCGGCCGATGTCGGGGCCGACCTGGTCGGCAAGGTCGAGGCAGGAATCCCCGAGGACGATCCGCGCAACGCGGCCACCATCGCCGACAACGTGGGCGACAACGTGGGCGACTGCGCCGGTATGGCGGCCGACATTTTCGAGAGCTACGAAGTGACCATCGTCGCGGCGATGATCCTGGGGTTGGCCAGCTTCGGGCACAAGGGCGTGATCTTCCCGTTGCTGGTCCGCGGAATCGGCGTGCTGGGTTCGATCATCAGCACCTACACGGTCAAGGCCGGCGCGAACGACACGTCGGACACGGCCCTGAAGAGCGTCCACCGAGGGTTCTGGATCGGCTCGCTTATTTCGGTGGCCGGGTTCTTTGCCATCGGCTGGTTCTATCTGCGGTTCTCCGCGGAGTACTTCACCCAATACGCCATGGCCAAGGCCGGCTTCCCCTTGGGGGCCGACGGCTCGTATGGCCCGGCGAATATGGATTGGTGGTTCAACTTCGGCCAGGCCAACCTCGACATGCGGCCCGCGCTGACCTGCTTGATCGGCGTGTTCCTGGCCGTCGCGTTGAACAAGGTGACCAGCTACTACACGCACACCTCGCACAGCCCTGTCAAGTCGCTCGCGCGGAGCTGCCAGACGGGCCACGCGACAAACATCATCCAGGGCTTCGCCGTGGGTTACGAAAGCACCGTGGCCGCCCTGTTGGTCATCGTCGCGGCGATTATCCTTTCGGTGTTGTGCTACTGGGGCATGCCGCCCGTGTTCGTCGCTTATGGCGTGGCCATGACGGGCATCGGCATGTTGACGCTCACCGGCAACACGATTTCGATGGACGTCTTCGGCCCGGTGGCCGACAACGCCAACGGGATCGGCGAGATGGGCTACAACAAGGACATGGCGGGCCAGGAACTGAAGCCCGGCCAGGCAGGCTACATGGCCCCCGCCGACTACAAGCGGGCCCGGCAGATTCTGGCCGACCTCGACGCGGTGGGCAACACCACGAAGGCCGAGACGAAGGGCATCGCCATCGGTTCGGCCGTGATCGCGGCCGTTTCGCTGTTCGCCAGCTTCATCGCGGTGATCGCGGTGGGAAGCGAGGACAAGCTCGGCACGATGACCACCGAGCAGTACAACTACTTCGCCGGCTTCCTCACGGTGGCCGATCCGAAGGTGTTGATCGGCATGTTGATCGGCGGCGCGGTGCCGTTTTTGTTCAGCTCGATGTTGATTCGGGCCGTGGGCCGCGCGGCGTTCTTCATCGTCAAGGAGTGCCGCGTCCAGTTCAAGGATCCGGACATCATGGCCGGAAAGAAACTGCCCAACTACGGCCGCGTGGTCGACATCTGCACCAACACGGCGCAGAAGGAACTCATCGGCCCGGCCATACTGGCCATTTTGGCCCCGTTCGTCGTAGGTTTTCTGCTCGGGCCTTACGCCCTGGGCGGGTTCCTGGCGGGCATGATCCTGGTGGGCCAGTTGTTGGCCGTGTTCATGGCCAACGCGGGCGGCGCGTGGGACAACGCCAAGAAGCTGATCGAAGACGAGCCCCGAACGGCCACGACCGGCAAGGGCAGCGAAAAGCACAAGGCGGCCGTCACCGGCGATACGGTGGGCGACCCCTTGAAGGACACGTCCGGCCCGGCCATCAACCCGATGGTCAAAGTGATGAACATGGTGAGCCTGTTGGGACTCGGCCTCGTGCTGAGCTGGAACGTGGCGGGCGTGCGGCCCGACGTGTCGAAGTTCGACCCCAAGATGGCCGTCACTACTGTTCTGCCCAATCTGCCGACCGAATGGACGTACGGCTTGGGAGCGGTCGTGGTCTGCGTCGTGCTGATCCTCTGGGCCGTCTGGCGGAGCAAGCACGAGACGAGCGAGATGAAGGAGATCGTCGGCGAACTCGACAAAGGCGCGTAGTCGATATCCATGTGTTGATAAAATCACGACGCGGGCCCGGGGCTTCACGTGCCGGGCCCGCGTTGGCGTTTCCTCTAACCAGAAGGCGCCGGCGGATGAAACTCTCTTCTTCCATGAAGCGAACCACGATGTTCGTTTTCTTCCTGTTCCTGGCGGCGATGATTTGTGTCTCGCCGGCGCTGGCGGCCGATCCCGCGGCGGCGGGTGGTAAAATAGTGGGCGATGTCAAGATCAGCTGGCCCGACTACTTCATGCTGATCGGCTATTTCGTGCTGATGCTGGGCATCGGGGCGTATTTTTATCGCTTCATGCGAGGGATGAAAGTCTATTTCACGGGCGGGAACCAGATCCCGTGGTGGCTTTCGGGCGTGTCGTTTTACATGTCGAGCTTCAGCGCCTATGGATTCGTGATTTTTTCGGGGATGTGCTTTCGCTACGGCTGGGTGGGCGTGACGATCTTCTGGGTCACGGTGCCCGCCACGATTTTCAGCGCGATGCTCTTCGCCTCGCGCTGGCGCCGGGCTCGGATTGACAGCCCGGTTGAATTTCTTGAATCTCGCTATAGCGCCCTGGTCCGCCAGTTGTTCGTTTGGACGGGCGTCCCGGTGGGCATCGTCGACGACAGCCTGAAACTGATTGCAACGGGCACGATCGTTCACGTCGGCATGGGATTCAGCATCGAGACAAGCGTTGTCGCCTGCGGGATTATCATGGTGACCTACACGTTTATGGGCGGGCTGTGGGCCGTGACGGTCACGGACTTCGTGCAGTTCGTGATCCTGGCCGTGGCCGTGGTCGTGGTTTTTCCATTAGCCATCGCCAAGGCGGGTGGTTTTAGCGAAATGGTGGAAAATTCTCCGGCAGGTTTTTTCCAGCCGGTCACCGAACAATACAACTGGGTCTACATTCTTTTGTTGGTCGGACTTTACAGCGTCGCCTACAGCAGCACACACTGGCACTTGATTCAGAAGTACTTCTGCGTCGCCACCGAGCGGGACGCGAGAAAGGTGGGCTGGCTGGTGGTCGTGCTGAACATCATCGGCCCTCCGCTGATTCTCGTCCCGGCAATCGCCTCCCGGCAATTTTTGCCGGAGAGCATCATCGACAAAGAGGTTTATCCACGGCTGTGCGCGGCGTTGCTGCCGGTGGGCATGTTGGGGTTGATCATTGCCGCGATGTTTTCAGCCACGATGGCCAACCTGAGCAGCCATTTCAACGTCCGGGCCAGTGTGTTGACCAACGACGTCTACCGCCGGTTGGTAAGACCCCATGCGACGGAGAAGGAATTGGTGGTGGCCGGGCGCGCGATGACGGCGTTGGTCGGCGGGTTGACCATTATTCTCGCTTACTCGATGGCCCAATTCGGCGCTCCCAAACTGTTCGACATCATGGTGACGCTGTTCGGCGCGGCGGTGGCCCCGCTGGGAATTCCCATGCTCGTGGGTCTTGTCTCCCGACGAGTCAATAACTTTAGCGCCACCGCGGGCGTGGTCGGCGGATTGGCCGTCAGCATCATCCTTGTCACATGGATGGACCCAAAGGGATTTGAATGGCTGGGACTTCACTGGGAGCGCGCAACCGTGATCTTCGCCGTCAGCACGGCCACCGTGTTGTTGCTGATGTACGGCTTCAGTGCGATCCAGCCAACATTGGCAGCCTTGGTCGGCGGATTGGTCGTAAGTATCGTCTTCTTCCTTGTACTGCCCGAACGATTCGAATGGCTGGGCATACAATGGCAACGGGGAATTCTGGCCTATATTCATGGCGGCCTCGCCGTGCTGGCGCTCAGGTACAGTTTCAGTGCGATCCGGCCGATGGGCGTTCAAGAAGCCCAGCGCGTCGCGTTGTTCCACAAACGCCTGGACGCCCCAATCGGCGAGTTGCCAGAGGACCGGGTGGGCGGCGAAGCGGAAGGACAGCCCGAGGGCGCGATCTCGCCGTTCCGCATCGTGGGAATTTGCGTCGCGTGCATCGGGGTGATGATGTTGTGCATCCAGCCGTTCATTCACGAGCGACTGCCGCAGGTGCTCAACGTCATCCTGGGACTCGTGCTCGTGGCCATCGGGTGGACGATGACCTGGCTGAGCAAACGGGCAAGTCGACGCGACGCGGCGTAATGAAAAAAACCGAGCCGCGACCGTTAGGGAGCGGTGGGGTGGAGGAATGCGTTCCATCGCGTCCGCCCTGTCCGTTGTTCACGGCCACGACGGAGCGTGGCCCTCCATCCGTTTGGGAGCGGTTGAATATCTATCGAGCCGCCACCGCTCCCTAACGGTCGCGGCTCGGTTTATCGTTATTCGGAGTAGCAGCGCACTTCATGTAGCGCCGCCGGGACGTGCGGGCTCGGCGCGGCGAGTTCGATCTGAATCGCGTCGGTCCGCACGGGACGGTCGAGGCGAATCGTGTTGCGCGTTTGGTGGTTCTCGGCGCATTGGGCGAGAACCTTGCCGCTCGCATCTAGAATGCGATACTCCCGGACACACTGCGGCATGATCCGCTCGGGATGCTCGTACTGGACCGAGAACAACGGATTGTCGCGGTCCGTGTCGAACGTCAACTCGATCCGCTCAATCGACCGCGGCAGCGGCCAGCGGAGCGTGATGGTCGGTCGCGGGTCCGCCGGGTCGGCAACCCAGGCGTTCGGGCCGGACGTGGGCCGGGCCAGGCCGTTGGCGACCGCCTCGGGCCCAAAGACGTCCAACGGCGGATCGAGCCGCATGGCCAGGTTGGCGCCCTCGTCGCCCGACAGGGGGCGCCAGAATTCGAACGAATCGACGCCCAAGTCCGGCGGCGCGGATTGCACGGCGCCGGCCGTCACTTCGGCGCGACCGCGATGGGCCACGGTCGTCACGCCGGTGACCAACCACGAACTGCCGTGGACCGACACGTCGGGGTTCGCGCCCAGACAGACAAACACATAGCGGGCCGCGTCTAGCTCGACGTCGAAATCGACCCAGACCGTCTGGTCGCGACCGGCCGGGACGTCCACCTCGCGCACGGCCAGGGTCCGCTCGGGCGTGTAGACGTCGGGCTCGGCGGCCACGCGAAGATTCACGACGAGCCGCGTGGGCCGCGCGGCGTCAATGCAAAACGCCACGCGGGGCATCCGGCCGGGACGAACCGGCAAGAGCAGGGCGCGGGGAAATTCGAGCGGCAGACGTGGTCCGTCGGCCGGCAACTCGGCCAGCAACAATCGGCTCGTCGCCGTGATCGTCGCGCGGCGAGCCAGATCGTCGGGGTCGTTCAAGACGTAGCCGGGGATGAACTGGCCGGTTCGCGCCAGTTCGAGTTGGAGCCGGGCGATGCGGTCGGGCGCGGTCAGCGCGGCCGGCGGCACGCCTTCGCGCCGACACAACTCGGCCGCCATGCCCACGGCCTGCGCAGCGTGGGCACAAGTGGCCATGACCCGGGTCGAGCCGAAGGCGACGTGCGAGGCGCTGGTGATCCGGCCGGCAAAGAACAGGTTTTCGACGTTGCGGCTATAGAGCGTCCGATAGGGAATCGAATAAACGCCTTTGGCGTGCCACTGGTTGCAGGCGGGCCGAGTCGAGTAGACGCCGTCGGCCGGGTGGAGGTCCATCGACCAGCCGCCGTGGGCCACCGCGTCAGCATGGCGGCGCTCGACCACGTCGCG
>DATECS010000261.1:0-4581 GCA_035286785.1 Thermoguttaceae bacterium
CAGTAAGTGATGATGATGTCGGCGCCGGCTCGCTCGATCGCCACGAGCGATTCGAGGACGATCGCCTTCTCGTCGATCCAGCCCCGCTGGGCCGCCGCCTTCACCATGCTGAACTCGCCCGAGACGTTGTACGCCGCCAGCGGCACCCCCGGCCACCGATCTCGCACCATGCGGACAATATCCAGATAGGGCAGGGCGGGCTTCACCATCACAATGTCGGCCCCCTCGGCCAGATCCAGTTCGACCTCGCGCAAAGCCTGCTCGGCCGCCGCCGCCGGGTCCATCTGATAACTCCGCCGGTCGCCCCATTTCGGCGCGCTCTCGGCCGCCTCGCGAAACGGCCCGTAGAAACTACTGGCATACTTGGCCGCGTAGCTCATGATCGGCACGTGGCTGAACCCGGCTGCGTCCAACGCCCCGCGAATTGCCCCCACCATGCCGTCCATCATTCCGCTTGGCGCGATCATGTCGGCCCCGGCCCGGGCATGGACCACCGCCTGTTGGCCCAACCGCGCGAGCGTCGCGTCGTTGTCCACGTCGCGCCGCCCCGTCGCCTCGCCCGGCACGCCGCATTGCCCATGATCCGTGTACTCGCAAAAACAAAGATCGGTGATCAACAAAACGTCCGGCGCGGCCTCTTTCGCCCGAGCCACCGCCTCCGCGATAATGCCCGACGAGCTCAGCGCGTCGCTGCCCAGCACATCCTTCTTCTCGGGAATCCCGAACAGCATCACGCCGCCGAGCCCCAGCCGTCCCGCGCGGGCCACCTGCTCGGCCAGCACGTCCGGCGAAACCTGAAAATTCCCCGGCATGGCCCCAATCTCGCGCCGCACGCCTTGGCCCGGCCGCACGAACATCGGCCAAATCAACTGCTCGCGCGACAACCGCGTCCGCCGCGTCAACCGCCGCACGCCCGGATGATACCGCAACCGCCGCATCCGTGTCGTCGGAAACCCACCCCGCAAACCCTCATCGGAACCCATCACATCTCTCTCCAAACCCATTTCGTGCTTTTCGTGTCTTTCGTGGTTACTTCCGGCCGTCTGTCTGAATATCCAGTTCGTGCAACGCCTCCCGCGCCTTCCGCACCGCGTCCGCCGCCCACGGCTTCGCCCCATAAAGTTCCACGATCGCCTCGTACATTTCCCCGGCTCTTTGCGGATCGGACTGCTTCAACTCGTCGGCCGTTTCAAGTCTCGAACGAATCAACTCCAAATACTCCGCGTCGATGGTCGGCTTCTCTTCTCGCAGCTTCTCAAGCCGCCGCCGCGCCAGTTCAATGCACTGGCCGGTCGGGCCCGACATGTCAGCCTCCTGGCCGTACAAATCGAGAATCGCCTCGAGTTTGGCCACGCCTCTTTCCGGATCGAGCCAGAGATAATTTCGCGCTTCGAGATAAGCCCGCTGGACGGGCAGAAGTCCGTCCGCCTCCTGCAAACGTCGAACTTGCAGATTGAAGCGGTTTTCAAGCCGATCCAGCGCAATCTCATCCTGCAACTTCCGTAGCCGTTTCGCGCGAGAATCGTTCGCGTATTGAGTCAAGAAAAACTCGATATGATCTTCCTCCGCTTTGATCGATTCAATATCCCCGTCGGCTGTCCGTCGCTTGATCCGCTCGAAAAGCCGATCGGCCGACGGCGGCAACAAAAAGTACCAAATCGTCAAGCCGACCGCCAGCAGTCCGATCACCAGGGCCCACGTTTGCATCGAAATCAACGGATGCCGGGACGCTTCGTCCTCCGGCGCTTGGTCCAACTCGTGCTCCGCCACCGGCGTGAAATGCACAACCGGTTCCGACGCGACCGGCGGTTCCTCCGGTTTCTTCGATGCCTCGCCCGACGAACCCGCCGGTTCGGCCAACTGAAACGCCGCTGTGGCCAGCGTCTCCGGCAGCGGCGCGGCACGGGGGACTCGGGGAAAATTGGGAGCCGGCGGCGGCGAAACAGCCTCCGCGTCCTCGTCGTCCATCGCCCGGGTCGGCATCAATCCCAATGCATCACTCGCCCCCGGCGCCGGCGGCACGAAATCCAAACCATTCTTTGCCTCCGACGGCTCGACGGCGCCGCCGGAGACCAATGCCGCGGCGTCGAGCATCCTTTGCGCAAGTCCCGTTCCAATGGCGTCCAACCGCCGCGCCAGCATCCGGGCGTCGACCACACGCCGCTCGGGCTGCTTCTCCAGAAGCTGTTGAATCAACTCCGAAAACTCGCGAGGCACCCCCGGCACGACCCGTTCCAACGGCGTCGGCATCTCGTGACGCTGTTTGTGCAACATCTCGGGCAGGCTCGCGGCCACCAGCGGCGCACGGCCTGCCAGCAAGGCGTAGAGCACGCCGCCCAGACTGTATAAATCCGCCCGGGCGTCGACCGGCCGTGCGTCGGCCTGTTCGGGCGCCATGTATTCGACCGTGCCGATCACGCTTCCCACGGTCGTCATCCGCCCCTGGCCGAACAGCTTGGCGATGCCGAAATCGGACAACTTCACCGACTCGTCCGCCGCCAGCAGCAAGTTGGCCGGCTTGATGTCGCGGTGGATCACCCCGCGGTCGTGCGCGTGTCGCAACGCATCACACGTCTGCTGGGCGATCCGCAGCACCTCGGGCCACTGAAACCGACGGCCTTGCTGCAACTCCTCCTCAAGACTGACCCCGTCGACCAGCTCCATCGCGTAGAAAAGCTGATCGTCCTGCTGCCCAAATCCGAACAGACGCACGATATTCGGATGCCGCAGCCGGTGGAGCGTCTCGATTTCCGAGGCGAACCGGTCGCGAAAATCGGCCTCGCCGCTGAACTGGGCCCCCAGCACCTTCACCGCGACCCGCTCGCCCGTCTCCTCGTTGACGCCCTCATAGACCGCCCCCATCCCGCCGCGCCCCAGACGGCGACCCAAGCGATACGGTCCAAGTCGTTCGGAATTCATAAATACCAACCCGAAGCGCCAGCGAGGCCAACGTAACCCTGGGGACTGGCTCATTTTTCGGCCCCTTGGCGTTGCGCCTGGATATGCCTGACGGCCGAAAAATGTGCCTGTCCCCTTTGGCTGAACAAGTCTCTATCGTAGCCTCCTCAACCCTCCCGTGCAAACGAGGGGAGGCAGGGCAGGGAAGGGCAGGGGTATCGTTTTTCTCTAGCCCAGGCGTTTCCGCTGCACAGACCTAGCCCAAGCGTTTACGTAGCCCAATCGCTTTTCTCTAGCCCAGGCGTTTACGCCTGGGAAAAGCGAGAGATAATAAGTTTTTCCGCCCCTTTAGGGGCGTTAACCATTGCCATCAATACACCTACCAAGGAACGCCTCCTTGTCCTATTTCGCCCTACTCAATCTGAACAAACCCCCCGGCATGACCTCGCGCGACGCGATCAACCGCGTCCAACGCCTGCTCCCTCGTCGAACCAAAATCGGCCACGCCGGAACGCTTGATCCCCTAGCTTCCGGCGTACTTGTCGCGGCGATCGGCCCGGCCACGCGGCTGATCGACTACATCCAGGCCATGCCCAAGAGCTACTCGGCCACGTTCCTCCTGGGCCGCGCGAGCCCCACCGAAGACACCGACGGCGAAGTCCGCGAACTACCCAACCCGCCCGTGCCGACCGAAGAAGATTTGCTCGCCGCCGCGTCCCGGCTCGTAGGCCGCATCGAACAACGCCCGCCCGACTTCTCCGCCCTAAAAATCGCCGGCCGCCGCGCCTACGACCTGGCCCGCGCGGGCCAAAAAGTCGAACTGGCCCCGCGTCTGATCGACGTCTACAGCATCAACGTTATTGCCTACAATTACCCCGAACTCCGCCTGGACGTCTCTTGCGGCAGCGGCACCTACGTCCGCTCCCTCGGCCGCGACTTGGCCCGCTCGCTAGGCACTGAAGCCGTCATGTCGGCCCTCACCCGCACCGCCATCGGCGATTTCACCCTCGCCGAGTCCGTCAACCCCACCACCCTCAACGAAACCACCCTAGACTCCCATCTCCTTTCCCCACTCCGCGCCGTCGCCGCGTTGCACCGAATCACCCTCACCGACGCCGAACAAACCGAAATCCGCCACGGGCGAACGATTCCTTACCGATCGAACGCGGATGCGACCCCCGTAGGTCAGGCTGTGCCTGACAACTCCTCGTCCACAACCGAACTGGCCGCGACCGACATGGAGGGCCAACTCCTGGCCATCTTGATCCCCCGAGGCCAAAACCGCCTTGGTCCCGCGCAAAATTTCACGTCCTGACCCGGCCGTGAATATGTGTGTCGCCGTCGAGAGCCTCGATCTCTACTTCATTCAGAGCCAAAGCCGAACCCAACTCAGCCATCCCCACTCCACCAACCGCACCCGGAGCCTCCCGCCCGCCAATGAGCTTCGGCGCGACGAACACATGCACCTCGTCGATCTGCCCCGCGTCAAGAAAACTGCCCAAGACGCCCGCCCCTCCTTCGACCAGCACATTGGTCATCCGTCGGCGGCCAAGTTCATCCAACAGCGCTTCAAGCCGCGCCGTGCGCCCCTCGCCCGCGCAGACAAAAACCTCGCAGCCCGCCTCCGTCAACCGCCGTCGATCCGCATCCGCCGCCTCCGAGCTCACCGCCACCAGCACGGGC
>DATECS010000262.1:0-5887 GCA_035286785.1 Thermoguttaceae bacterium
CGATCCTGCTGGGCGGGGCCGACGCGGCGCTGGCGGCGAGCGTTTTTCACTTCGGCGAGTTTACGATCCGTCAAACCAAAGAGACGATGCGAGCGAGGGGAATACCCGTTCGCCTGTAATAGCGTTAAAAATAGCGAGAGCGTCCCGTTAGCCGCCGCGCCCGCGCGGCGTTTCAGGAGAGAAATCGCAAAAAAACGTCGAGCAGGCTCGACGGCTAACGGTCCAATAAAGCACGCGAGATTGTTGGGAGAAGAGCATTATGTCCATGTCGTCCGAATCCTCGTTGTCGTCCCTTTCCTCTCTGGGTTCGTCCGTGGCCCACGCGCCGAAGATGAAACCGCTCACGCCGGACGGCGACAAGGACCGGTTCCTCGGCAAACGCAAGGACCTCGAAATCGACAAGCTGTTTCGGGCCCTCGTCCGTCTCGAAGGGAGCGACTTGCACCTGAAAGTCGGCGTCCCTCCGTACGTTCGCGTGGCCGGCACGCTCCGCCCGTTGAACCGCGCTCCGATCGACGACGACGAAATGGTCCGCATGATCTTCCCCTTGTTCAACGAGCGGACCCGGCGCATCTTCGACGAGGACGGCGGCACCGACTTCGCCTACGCGCTGGAGGTCGACGGCAAGAACTGGCGGTTCCGCGTGAACGTGCTGACCCAGATGGACCACGTCGGCATGGTCGCCCGGCGCGTGAACAACTGGATTCCCGACTTCGAATCGCTCAACCTGCCGCCGGGACTGTCCAAGTTGTGTTCGTACTATCAGGGCATGGTCCTCTTGGCCGGCGTCACCGGCTCCGGCAAGACGACCACCATCGCCTCGATGCTCGACTGGATCAACCATCGCTATCACAAGCACATTCTCACGTTGGAAGATCCGATCGAGTTCACGTTCAACGAGGACAAGAGCCTCATCAACCAGCGGGAAATCGGCCAGGACGTCAAGGACTTCATGACCGGCATGAAGCACGCGGTGCGCGAGGATCCCGACGTCATGCTCGTCGGCGAAATGCGCGACCGCGAAACGTTCGAAACGGCCATTCAGGCGGCCGAGACGGGCCACCTCGTCTTCGGAACGATCCACGCCTCGACCGCGCCGAGCACCATCGGCCGTATCCTCGACCTCTTCCCCCAGGAAATGCACACCGCCATCCGAAGCGCCCTGGGCTTCAACATGCGGGCCATCATCGCGCAAAAACTGTTGCCCTCGATCAAGCCGGGCGTTCCCCGCGTGCCCACCGTCGAGATCATGACCTTCAATCCCACGGTCCGTAAACTGATCCTTGAAGGCATGGACGAAAAACTCCCCGACGCCATCCGTCTGTGCGCCGAGGAAGGCATGCAGGATTTCACCATGAGCCTCAAGGATCTTGTGGAGACCGAGTTGATCGACCGCGCGACGGCGTTCGAGGTGGCGCCGAATCCCGAAGCCTTGAAAATGGCCCTCAAGGGTATCTCCGTCAGCGATTCTGGAATGCTTTCATGATGCGATTTATTCTTGCCTTGTTCATCGGCGTGGTTTTGGGCGCGTGGTTCGTGGACCTCGCGTCGGCCCAACAGGTCCAGCCCGCGCCCGCGGCGGCGCCGGACGCGGCCGGCGCGGCGGCGTCCGCTTTTCAGCGAGGCCCCGGCCATTACCTGAACGTGATCAAGATCCTTCTGGGCTGGCTCTTGTTCCTTCTCTGGATTCACACGACCGATTGGGCGAGCACCGACTGCCAGGAAAACCGCCTGCCCTACGTTCGCTGGAACCCGATCGTCTTCGGCACGTTTGTCGGCTTCTACTTCCTCATGTGGCTGCTGCCCTGGTTCTGGCTTGGGTTCCCGCTTCTGGTCATTGCCTACGTCGTTCCCCTGGTGACCTACATCGTCTATCGCAACCAGCAGGTGCCGAACGACAAGAAAGTTTTCACCCGGGCCCACCTGCGCTATTGGTTCGCCACTCGGCTGAACAAGCTTGGCGCCAAGGTCGAAGTGGAGAAGAAGGCCTCGTGGGAAAAGGGTCCCCCGATTCGCTTCGACGCCACCGGCGCCGGCAACGAGCGCGACGACCGCGTCCACCTGCTGGCCGCGCGGCAAACCGAGTCCTTCAACGCGGCCCGCGGCGTTGTCGCCGAGGCCATGTTCCGCCGCGCGAGCGCCTTGATGCTCGAATACGGTCAGGAATCGGTCGCGATGCGCTGCATGATCGACGGCGTCTGGCACAATGACGAGCCGCAGCCGAGAGAGACGCTCGACCCCATTCTCGAAACGTTCAAACTCCTCTGCGGACTGAATCCCCAGGAACGCCAGGCCCGCCAGGAAGCCGCTTTTCTGGTCAACTACGACAACATCGACTATACCGCCTCGTTCACCAGCCAGGGAACTCCGGCCGGCGAACGGGTCGTCATCCAACTCGCCAGCAAAAAAGTCCAGTTCAAAACGCTCGACGATCTGGGCATGCGTCCCAAAATACAGGAGCAGCTCCTCCAGTTGCTCAACGGAAAGCAGGGATTCGTTCTCTTCTCGGCCATGCCCGCCTCCGGCCTGCGGAGCACCACGAAGATCGCCCTTCAAAAAACCGACCGCTTCACCCGCGAGTTCATGGCCGCCGAGGACGAAGCAAACCCCTACGAGCCGGTGGAAAACATCCCGGTGAGCGTCTTCCAGCTCGGCGACAACGTGCCCGACAACAAGCAGATCGACCGCGTCCTGACCCGCATGTTCCGCATGGAGCCCGACGTGATCGTGATGCGCGACCTCATCAATGGCGAGATCGTGAGCACGTTGTGCGATCGGGCGGTCGACGGGCGGCTCGTGATCAGCACCATCCGCGCCAAAGACTGCGCCGAGGCGCTTTTGCGAGTCCTCGCCTTGAAGGTGCCGCCCAAGTCGTTCGCCAAGTGTGTCACGGCCGTTCTCAATCAACGGCTCGTCCGAAAACTGTGCAACACCTGCAAGGAGGCCTACGCCCCTACGCCCCAGTTGCTCCAGCAGTTGGGCATTCCCGAGGGCCGCATCCAGGCCTTCTACCGCCCGCCGCAGGAGCCCGAGGAAGTCTGCCCCGATTGCGGCGGCATTGGCTACCAGGGGCGCACGGGCCTGTTCGAGTTGATGATCGTCGACGACGCCATTCGCAAACTGGTCGCCACGGCCGCCAAGACCGACGCCATCCGCCAGGCCGCCCGCGGCGCCGGCATGCAAAACTTCCAAGCCGAAGGGCTCCTCTTGGTGGCCAAAGGCGTTACGTCGTTACAGGAATTGATGCGAGTATTGAAGCAGTAGTCGGTAGTCGGTAGATGTAGATGTAGGGTGGGCATCGCCCACCAAAGTACAACATCTTGTGGTGGGCGGTGCCCACCCTACAAAAATTCACAACTAGAGATTTGGAGATTGAGGGAGTTAGGAACCGGCGGAGAATCTCAAATCTGAATTTTCAAATTTCAGATTTCAAATTTGAGATCTCAAATTCTTCCTCCCTCGCCTCCCGCCCCCACATTTCGAGGCCGCCATGTCCGTCGTACTTCCGCTTTTGTTGTTCGTCATTTTCATCGCCGTCGTGGCCAGCCTTTACACCGAAGGCATGTGGGGCAACGCGATCATGTTGATCAACGTCGTCACCGCCGGGCTGATCGCCACCAACTACTTCGAGCCGATGGCCGGCTGGCTCGAAGGCTGGAACGACTGGTTCAAAAGTTGCACCTATCTGATGGATTTCCTCAGCCTGTGGCTCCTCTTCGTCGTGGCGATGATCGTTCTGCGATTGTTCTCCGACAAGATCTGCCGCGTGAAGGTCCGCTTCCTGAGCCTCGCCAACCAGATCGGAAGCGTCGTGTTCGCATGCCTCGTGGCGTTGGTCGTGCTCTGCTTCACCACCTTCACCCTGCACACGGCCCCGCTCGGCAAAAACTTCATGTACGGGGCCTTCAAGGCCGACCAGGGCGTCATTTGGGGTTGGGCGCCCGACCAGTGGTGGATATACTTCTCCCGAATGGTCTCCAACCAATCCTACTGCCGCATGAAGGTCAACATGTTCGACCGAACCGGCCAATTCACCAAAAACTACGAAACCCGGCGGATCGCAATCGAGACGCACGTCGAAAGCACCCAGTCCATCCGCGTGAATTAGAAACTGTTTCAAAAAGGGGGACTGGCTCCGAGCCGTCTTGACGTCCGCCGTGGAAAACCGGTTAGGGCGAGGTGCCTGTCCCCCTTTTTGAAACAGTTTCTTAGGCCGTTGCCGGACAAAACCATGACGGATCATGAACGCCCTCGCCTCGCCCCGGCCCTCGAAGCCGAACGCGACGACTATCGCGCCCTGAGCGGACTGGCCGTCGCCGCGCTCGTGCTGGGCCTGTTCTCCGCCGTCGCGCTGGTCGATCCCCGGGCCGCGTTAGTCTCCGTGGCCGGCATCGTGGTCGCCTGCCTCGCCCTGCGAAAAATCGCCAGTAGCGGCGGCGAACTCCTCGGCCGCAAGGCCGCGATTGCCGGCCTGCTCCTGTCGCTCTTGCTGGGCGGCGTCGCGCTGGGCCACTGTCTCACCTACCGCTGGCTCCTGGCGAGCCAAGCCCGCCGCGTCGGCACGCAATGGTTCGACCTGATCGCCCGCGGCCGGCCCGAACTGGCCTATCAACTTTTTCTCGCGCCCGACGATCGCCATTCGTCCGGCGGCGATATCTGGGACTTCTACTGCTCCGACGCGACGCGGCACGATTCCTTGGAGCATTACCTGACGATGCCCGAGGTCCGCACGCTCTTGGCGCTCGGCCCGAAGGCGACCGTCCGGCCCTATGCCGTCGAGGACATCGACACCCGGGCCAATGAAAACCGGGTTGTGACGATCTACAGCGTTACCTTCGACCGCGACGGCCGCGGGACGACCTTCCTCGTGCGTCTCACCGCCCGTCGCATCCCCGCCGGTCCCGCCGCCGGCGCCGGCTGGCAACTCGTCGGCCTCGAAGGCGGCGTCCGGCCCGCATGGGAAGGCGAGCCATCGTAAACAAGCCGCGCCAACTCTCCTCTTGGCCCAGGATCTCTTCGTCAAATGGCCCCCGGACCCAATCCCGTCGGGCGAAACCGTCTCAAGAGCCTATCCGAAAAGCCCAACACCCCTCATGGAGAGGGGTGCCGTGACGGCAAGCGTTCCGATTTTCGGATAACCTCTTACTCTCCCAGGAATGCAAACCTTCTCTATAGATGATTGACAAACCGATCCGGAAACCTTATAAAAATGTTTGCCTCGTCAAATTGAGAGGAATACAAATTCTGGGTTGGAGTGATGCCATGATTCGATTGCGACGATTCGTTGTGGTTGCAGCGGTTGCGGTTGCGTTGGCACAAGGGACCGCAATGGCCGAGAGGTTGGTCACGGATCCGGGAACCTGCGATGCTCGCAACGACGGAACCTTGGGCGTCGGATTCGAATTCAAAGTCGCGGCCGACACCGTGGTCAACGCGCTGGGCATCTGGGACGACAACGACGACGGGCTGGTGGGTAGCCACCACGTCGTTATCTGGAACGCAGGCAATCAGAGCAATGTCGCCAACGTGATCATCGCCAGCGGGACAGATACTCCGCTCGTCGGCCATTTTCGCTGGGCCAATATGGCGTTGCCCGTCACGCTCAGCGTCAGTGCAACGTATCGGATCATGTCCTACTATAACTCCGACGACCCCTTCCGCGACCATAACCCGAACCCGCCGTATCCTCTCCCGAGCGGGCAACTTCCCACATTCTCCAGTCTGCTGAACTCTGGAGTTGGGGTGAAGGCCTATTTCACCAACACGTCGCCGTCTCCTGCCTTCCCGCTCGGAACTGGCTCGTGGGCAATTGGCCACGCCTACATTGGTCCGAACTTCAGCACGGTGCCCATTCCCGAACCCGGCGTCTTGACCCTCTTGGTCCTGG
>DATECS010000263.1:0-10957 GCA_035286785.1 Thermoguttaceae bacterium
CGATCCCAATGAAGTTTGGGTCATGGAGATCGTTGGACCGGGCAAGGACAAGGTCGGTGCCGTTTGGGCGGCCCAGCGAGTGCCGGACGATCACGTGTCGGTCGTGGCCAACGGCGCGCGGATCGGGCGGATCGACCTGTCGAAGCCCGACTGGTTCATGGCGTCCAAAAATATCGTCGATCGGGCGAAGGAACTCGGCTATTGGAATCCGGCCGACGGCGAGCCGTTCCGGTTCAATTGGGCTTACGATCCGGCCAATCGCACGAGCGCCGCCTCGACGCGGCGCGAATGGCGGGTGCTCGACATGCTGGCCCCGTCGCTCGGTCTGGCCCCGGGCAGGAACGACTACCCCTTCTCGATTAAGCCCGACGAGAAGGTGAGCCCCAAGCGGATCATGGAAATCTTCCGCGACACGTTCGAAGGGACCGAGTTTGACATGGTCAAGGATCTGACCGTGCCTGACGCCTCGGGCAAGGTGGTCAAAAGCCCGCTGGCCAACCCGTTCATGCCCTATGAGATGAACGACCTGTTGAAGATCAACGGCGGCTGGGGCCGCATGGGCGAGCGGTCGCTGGCCCGATGGTACACGATGTACGCCACGGTGGTCCAGGTCCGAGGCGGGCTGCCCGACGAGGTGGGTGGGATCATCTGGCTGGGCTACTCCAACACGGCCATGACTACCTACGTGCCGATGTACGCCGGGATCACCGACCTGCCGGCCGACTACAAAACCGACGGCCGCACCACGGGTTTCAGCCGTCGGTCGGCTTGGTGGGCGTTCAATCGGGTCTCGAAACTGGCTGCCCATCGCTGGGGCGACATGCGCAAGGACGTGGCCGCCGTGCGCGATCCGCTTCAGGAAAAATATCTGGCCGCCCAGGACGAGGTGGCCAAGAAGGCGGCCGAGTTGCTCAAAAAAGACCCGGCCAAGGCCCGGGCCTATTTGACCCGGCGGACGTTCGACGCCTGCCGCGAGGCAACCGAGGCCTACTGGACCCTGGGCGACCTGCTCTGGACGAAGTACGACGAGAAGTGGTAGGCCGTAGTCCGTAGGTCAGGCACTCCGTGCCTGACGAGATAAGTCCTTTCGTGTTAACCGCTTATAGTCAAAGCTCAACGCAATCCCATTGAGCTGATTGACTTTCATGGTTATAAGTCGTATTATTGCACCGTATTGGTCCATTTATGGACCAATAAATGATATTATTAGTCCACGCGTGGCCTCCTTTTTATCCGATTCCGCAAGCAAAGTTGGTGCGGAACCATGAACGGCAACCTCCTCGAACAACGCCGACGCGAACTTGGGATGTCCGTCGCGATCCTTGCCGCGCGGAGTGGTGTCTCCAAGACCAGCGTCAAGCGAATCCTCGGCGGCGGGCTGGACAAGGCGGCGTTCGCCAAAGTCGCGGCGATCGCCGCGGCACTGGGAATGAACCTGACGGCCGTGCCCGTGCTCGATAGCTTGGCTTTTCAAGAGGAGGAAGCCCGCAAGAAGGCGGAACGCATCATGGCCGTCGTTCAGAGCTCTTCCGCTCTCGAATCGCAGGCTGTTCCGGAGGCCGACTATCGAGCCATGTTCCAGCGGACCGTCCACGAATTGATGGCCGGCCCAAGACGCAGGCTCTTGGCGCCATGATGACCACTTGGCCCTCCATTCAAGCGGCCGACGACGGAGATTATTCCTTGCTGGGATCCTTGCACAGACAGTACACCAACCCGTAGGATGCGTGCTTGCACGCATCATCGTTCTGATTATTTTGTCTCAACAAAAACGAAAGTCTCATCATGTCCGACAAGGTTACTCTCACCTACGGCGATAAACGCATCGAACTGCCCGTCCTGCGGGGCACCGACGGCGATCCGGCCATCGACATCACGAAACTTCGCGCCCAGACCGGCCTGATTGCCTACGATCCGTCGCTGGCCAATACGGGCGTGTGCCAAAGCGCCATTACGTTTGTCGACGGCGAGCGCGGGATATTGCGTTATCGCGGTATTCCCATCGAGCAGTTCACCGAGAAGCCGGACTTCGTCGAGGTCGTCTGGCTGCTCATTTTTGGACGCCTTCCGAATCTTGAGGAATTGGCCGAGTTCAGCGCGTTGCTGACCGACAACGAACTGTTGCACGAAGGAATGAAACAACAGTTTCAGCGCATTCCCGTCGACGCGCCGCCCATGGCGATTCTTTCGGCGACGCTCACGAGCCTTGCGTTCTTCCATCAGGAGTTTTTATCGGTCGAGGACAAGGAATCCATCGTCCAGGCCGCGGCCCGGCTCATCAGCAAGGTCCGCACGATCGCGGCGTTCGCGTGCCGGCGGTCGCTCGGGTTGCCGTTCATGTATCCCGACCCGAAGTTGCGCTACTGCGCCAACTTCCTGCACATGATGTTTTCGATTCCGTACAAACAGTACGTCGTGAAGCCCGAGATCGAGGACGCCCTGAATCTGATGTTCATCCTCCACGCCGACCACGAGCAGAATTGCAGCGCGTCGACCGTGCGGATCGTCGGTTCGGCCCGGGCGAATTTGTTTGCTTCGTGCGCGGCGGGCGTGTGCGCGTTGTGGGGACCGCTGCACGGCGGGGCCAACGTCGAAGTGATCCAGATGCTCGAGCAAATCCACGCCGGCGGACTGTCGCCCGAGGACTGCATCCGCATGGCCAAGCAAAAGGACAGCCCGTTTAAGCTCTTCGGATTCGGCCATCGGCTCTATCGCAACCACGATCCGCGGGCCGTGATTCTCAAGGACGCCTGCGAAAAGGTCTTTGCCCAGATCCGGCGAAAGGATCCTTTGTTGGACACGGCCCGCAAGCTGGAGGAACTGGCCCTGGCCGATCCGTATTTCATCGACCGCAAGCTGTTTCCGAACGTCGATTTTTACAGCGGCATTCTGCTTCGCGCGATCGGCATTCCGACGAACATGTTCACGGTCTGCTTCGCCATCGGCCGGCTGCCGGGCTGGATCGCCCAGTGGAAAGAACAGCACACCGACCCGGCGGGTAAAATCCTCCGCCCGCGCCAACTCTACGTCGGCCCGGCCGAACACGACTACGTGCCGATGTCCGAACGATAGTCTTTTCCACAAAAGAAGGGAACCACAGATGGACACAGATAAACACAGATAGAATTTTGATCCTTATCTGTGTTTATCTGTGTTCATCTGTGGTTCCAAATGTTTTGTCTTCGTGATGCAAAACGGTTAGAACCACTGATAGGCGTACTCGGTGAAGGCGTCGTAGGCCGCTTGGCGCTGGGCGGGGTTGTCGAATGTGTTCCATTCGGCGCGGTGCTTGCGGAACCAGTCCGAGGCCATGCGGTCGGCCCGTTGATAGGCGGTCCAGCCGAGACGCTCTTGCTCTTCGACCAGCTTCTCGGTCTGTTCGTCGCGCTGGGCCAACAGGGCGCGGACGCCTTCGCGGATCGTTTCGTTCTTGCATTCCAGCAGCGGGCGGAGCAACACAATGCCTTCCGAGCTGATCGGGTGGACCGTGATCTGGACCGACGGCTTGAGATCGCCGGCCAGGATTCGGCCGACGTTGTAGCGGACCACGATCGCGTCGACCGGCGTGATGACCAGCAGGTAAACCGCCGCGGCCAGCGTCCATAAATGGCGGCGCACCAGCCACGTGAACGAGCGATTGGCCGCGATCTTACGCAGCACGAGCACAAACCCGACCACCACGGCCGAAATGCCGAACAAGCCGATGATCCGCATCCGCGTCATGCCGTTGAATCCGATGTAGATGCCCAGCCGATTGTAGACGGCCGCGGCCAGCATCAGGTTTTGCGCCGACCAGATCCACGCGAGCCGCCGAAGCTGTCTGACGCGGGGATCGGCTAGTGTCCGTCCGCCGAATATGAGCGAGAGCATCGCGGTGGCCAGTCCCAGGGCGACCGTCAGCCAGGCGGCCCCTTCGTGGGCATAGCCCGAGTAGTAGAATCCCTTCGGGAATTCGTGGAACCAGAGCGTCTTGAACTCGAAAACCAGATAGACGGCGAAGAGCAGGATGACGGCAATCAGCGTGTTGCGCCAGGCGGCCCATAGCGGCGCTGGCCCGGGCTGGCCGACGTAGTGCGTCTGATCGCTTTTCTCCCGCTCACTGTTTTCCTGGGAATCATCGGTCGATCCGGCCGACGCCAGCCGCAACAGGCCCACGCCGATCCATAGCACGGCGATCCAGAAGACGACTTCCCAGGCCGAGAAGTTGGCCAGCCACTCGCGCAGGTCGCCGAAGAATATTTCGACCTGCTCCGAGAAATGTTCCCAAACGGCCGGATTGGCCACGATGAAAATCATGCCGAAGGTCAGCAGCGCCGCCAACGGCAGCGCGACGCTGAGCCAGCCCAATCGGGCCGACGGGGCGTGAATCCCGACCAGTCGTCGACCGTAGTCGTTCAACCGTTCGCACCCGGCCCGAAGCGTCTGCGACGCGAAGAGCACGACGGCCAGAACGTAAGGCGGCCGGCCCGAGAGCGACATGGCCACGGCCGCCACGAGCGAGAAGCCCGTGCCCAGCATGAGCCAGCCAAGCCACGGCACGCACCAGACCATTTTGGCCGCGAGCACCACGAGCATCGCGCCGGTGAGCCAGAACGCCCGGCCGGCCCGGGGACAGAAGACGCCGAACGCCAAGAGCACCGGCGCCACGGCGAAGACCAAGGCAAAGCCCGCCCAGCCGTGGCCGCGAAAAATGGCCAGGTCGCACAGCGCGATCATCGCCACTGCGGCGACCGGCTCGCGCCAGCTCAGCGGCGCCTGGGATTTTTCGCATTCCCCGGGCAGCGGCGGCGGCAACCAACCGTAATTCGGCTTTTGTGTTCCCGCCGCGGGCCGGTCCGGCTCGTGTACGACCGACGCGACGATCGGCTCGCCTGCCGCGCCGCTCGTCTTGTCCTTAAACGGCGACGCTCCCCCGTCCCCCGCCCCGCGATCCTCGTCCCGAAGTTCGTTCTTCGTCTCGTCCATGTCCCGCGCCTCGTTGGTTGGAGTAGGCGGTTGTCAGCGGGCAGAAGGCAGTACAAAGGGCCGTACCTGTCGTTTCTTCCCGCGTCGGCCGTGGGCTTCGTCCGGGGGCATTATACTACGACTCGGCCATGATGGTGCAAGACGATTTGCCCGGGCAGGGATACCCCCTGAATCGCTTGCAACCCCCGTAGGATGCGTGCTTGCACGCATCAGCATAAGACAGCCACGCCAAAACCGGACTGGCGGTGCATGGCGGGATTTTCAGGCACGGTCTGGGTTGCTTGTTCTGATGCGTGCAAGCACGCATCCTACGAGTGTATCCCTCGGTCAAGAAAAATCGACAGGATTGACAAGATGTACAGGATTGGGGAGGCGAACCCACGGACCGCCGCGGTCTCAACCGGTGCGGCCCGTCGTCGCGTCCTCATCCTGTCAATCTTGTCAATCCTGTCGCAAGGGTCTTCGATTTTACGTCCGCTACTTTTTCTTCACCCCGTCGCCGCCGGTCAACTGCTCCTTGCGCGGCCAGAAACGGATAGTGAAGATCAGGCCCATCACTAACAAAATGGCCCCCCACCAGATCCGCACATGGACGTGTTGCATCTTGACGTACTCAGGCGACTCGATGAAGAGACCGGCCAGAATAATCAAAATTCCGTAGATGGTGAACAGGCCACCGACGAAGAACCAGATCGTAATCGTGTGTTGAGGTTTGTCGCTCATCAGCTATTGAATCCTCTACCAGAAGATAATGTCCAGAACCACGAAACAGACGAACAGGACGAAACCCCACAAAAGCGGCTTCTTGATCAAGGGAAGATGCGACGTGGATGGAATCGGCGTTTCGCCGAAGCAAAGATTTTTCAACTCCGACCGGGGCTTCGGCTTCGTCACCAAACTGACGGCTATGCATACGATCAGGGTCGCTAAAAACGTCCAAAGGGCCATCCACACATTGATTGCAATGTCCTTCGATTCCCGGGCAAAGGTCAAGAGTTCGTAGTGATCCGGGTTAAACTGTTTGACATCGAATCCTTCGGGCATCCAATGCACGTAAAGGAACATGGCCAAGCAACTCACGATGCCGGTCAAGAGTCCCAAGAACGCGGCCGGCGAGGTCGTTCGTTTCCAGAGCATGCCCAAGATCACGGGAACGAACAGCGGCACGACGAACATCACGAACAGTAGTTGCGAGAAGGACATGATGCTCTCGAATCCAAGGCAGGCGTAGGCCGCTCCGATGCTGATGACGATGCCCAGGATGGAGCAGAGCCGGCCCATGAAGACGTAATGCTTGTCGCTCGCGTTACGGTTGATCAACGGGCGATAGACGTCGTAGGTCCAAACGGTGGCAAATGCGCTCACGTTTCCGGCCATGCCGGCCATGAAACCGGCGATCAGCGAGGTCACGCCCAATCCAAGCAGGCCGGGTCCGCAGTATCGCTTTAACAGCAAGGGAAGCACGACATTGTAGCTGTGCGCGGTATGTGCCTGCACGGCCGCCGAATTCTCGGCTTGCAGCGGCTCTTCGAGCAAGGCCAAGCCGAGCAGGCCCGGCACGATGACGATGATCGGCACGAGCATCTTGAAAAAGCCGCCGATGATGGTTCCATTCTGGGCGCTGGGCAAATCCTTGGCCGACAAGACTCGTTGGACCACCAGGAAGTCGGTCGTCCAGTAGCCGAATGAAATGGCCAATCCCCAACCGAAGACCAACGCGGTCCAATGCGCGCCGACCGGATTATCGGCCGCCGAGCCCATGACTCCCCACATCGACGTGAAATCTTGTCCCGGGAAATTTTTCTGGATATTGGCTACCATGCCGTCCCAGCCGCCCGTCTCCCAAAGGCCGAGGATGGGAATCATAAGGAAGCCAAACCAAATCAGGAAGAACTGGAGCACCTCGTTGAAAATGGCCGAAAGCAATCCGCCCAACATGACGTAGAGCCCGACCGTGATCGAAGCGACCCAGATGCTGGCGTGCAAGTCCCAGCCGAGAATGATTTCCATGACCTTGGCCATGGCGAACATATTGATGCCGCTCATGAAAATCGTCATGAAGAGGAAAGACACGCCCGACAGGGTGCGCGACGCCTCGCCGAACCGCAGTTTCAGGTAGCCGGGAACCGAGTGCGTGCGGCAAATGTGATAGAACGGCATCATCACCAGCGCGAGGAAAACGATCGCCGGAATTGCGCCGATCCAGTATGCGTGGTTCATCACCATGCCGTACTGGTAGGTCGTGCCCGAGTAGCCCATCGTTTCCTGCGAGCCGAGATTCGTCGAAATGAAGGCCAACCCAGCGACCCAGGCCGTCATGCCGCGTCCGGCGAGAAAAAAGTCCTCGCCCGTGTCGGCAAATCGCTTCAAATAGAAGCCGATGCCCAAGACGAGCACGAAATAAAGCACGAGGATCACCCAGTCGATCCAATGAAGACCGATCATCGACTGCTTGGAGACCGCAGCCGCCTTATCGGCCGTGTCCACCGCCGCCATCATGGCCATTTGCGCAAGGGCCTGAAAAGATGCATTCATGTGCGTGTCTTTGGAAAAAGGTTTTTATTATAGGTTGACCGCGAACGTCACACCCGGTTTCCTCTCTCGTCGGGAGAGGGCTGGCTTTCTTTTGAGAGGGCGCTTCCACTTGCCGGGGCGCCGGCGGCCACGACGGAGCGTGGCCCTTCCAAACCGGCCCTCCACATCCTACTCCTCTTTCAACACCGACTGGACCTTCGGCAGCACGTTTTGGTCGATGCTCTCGTCGGTGTTCTCGGCCTGGACGCCGTCCAACAACCACCAGTCCTCGCGGTAGTCGGTCGAGCCGCCGTTCGGGGCGAGCTTGGCCAGCGGGCCGAGACCTTCAAGCTCCAGCATGGCCGCGTTGGTGAACGTCTCGAACGTGCAGCCGTGGTCGGGATACTCGGCCCCTTCCTGATACATGTTCCGCTTGACGTACAGGTTTCCGTGGTTCATGTACGCGCCCCAGTTCTGCTTATTGCTCAGGCCGATTTTCTGCGGGTTGGTGGCCTTGGGATCCTGGTTCAGCACAATGTACTTCCGGTTGAACACCCATCGCGGATCAGCCATGTTCGTATAGGACCAAAGCACCAGGGTCCGCACGGACAAGTAAAACTTCTTATCGATCACCTGGCCGGGATAGTCGGGAATGTCGGGATGGGGCGAGTAGGGCTCTTGCGGGAAGATCGCCTTGCCGCCGGGCGCCATCACGGTCAGCGTCCACGGAGCCACGTCGACGTGCCACAAGTTGGTATTGATCAACTTGTGATCGAGCCGGACGTGCGAACCGGTCGGCGCGAGCGTGATGCTCATTTCCTTCTGGATGCCGTTGTCCGTTTCGACCGGCTGGATGAGCCGAAGCGTGTTGCCCTCTTCAACGGCCTTGACCGGCTGGCTGTCGGGAAAATAGGACCGCGGCTTGGCCTCGGGCGAGAGCCACAGACGATGCCCGCCGAACGCCATCCAATCCTTCGAGTTGGTTTTGCCCGACTGGGTCGGATCGACGAAGAACTCGTTTTCCTTGCCCACCAGACCGTAGTAGATCACGCGCGGGCCGACGTCCGTCGTGGCGATCAGCTCGACCGTGCCGTTGGACATTTTGATGCAATTCGGCCAGCCGTTGTAATTCACGCGTTCCATTTTGACCTCCGCAAACGCTGACGATGCCCAAGAAGCAGCCAACAGAAGCACTAATCCACAGGTGGTCGATCGAAGAGGCAAACGCATTCTGATACCCTCCTTCTCACGTGTTGAGCAACCAAGCGCCTATCCGAAAACGGGGACAGACGCCCTACATTGAGCGGCCAGTTACACTTGCGGCCCCATGATCCGGGAGCCAGTCCCCGTTTTCGGATAGGCTCAAGAATCCCGCAGGTGGACGCAAAAGAGCTAGTAAACCGGGGGGGCGACCGGTTGTCAAGATGAGAGAACCCCGGAATCGCCCGGTCAAACGCCATCGCGTACCGTTCAGGCCCAGATATGACCGTCGGCGAAGAGGTTCCGACGAGATCGACTTGCGCGATCCGGTTCGGAGTTCGGCATGACACATGCCAGAACCACACTTCCTGGGGGATTCGCGAAAACGGCTGAGCCCGCGAGAAACACTCCGAGCCAGCGAAACAATCCGAGCCGCGACCGTTAGGGAGCGGATGGCTGTCAAAGACACTTCACCCGCTCCCTAACGGTCGCGGCTCGGATTTTATTTACTTGCGGCTCGGAATTACCGGTCGCAAATCATAACATTCTTTGCGTCCTGGCGTCTTTGCGACTTTGCGTTGAAACTCCCCAACGCGCCGGAATTACTCGTGCAGCTTCGGCTTCTTCCGCCAGTCGAGATCCTTCTCGAATCCCCATTCCTTGACTCGCGGCCGACGCTCGCGGAGCCGCACTGACTCGGCGCCCAGGCCGTAGCCGGTCGACGCCGGGTTCTTTCCGACGCACTCCAGCCGAAGCGTGTAATCGCCCGGCTCGGGCCAGAAATCCAACAGGTGGCATTCCCAGTCGCGGACGCCCTTGTTGTACAAATCCATCGGGCGGCCGATCTTCACGCCGTTCAAGTACGCCTGATAGATCCCGTAGTCGGGCGCTTGGGTCACGGCCAGCAACAACCGGCGTGGTTCTTTTTCCTTGACGGTGAACGGCACCTCGACCCAGGCCCCTTCTTGCTTGCCGGGCTGATAGAAGAGCTGGCCGTCGCGATAGAAATCGAGGCTCTTCTGCTCGTGGCACTCGCCCGCCCCGTGTTTCAGTTCGGCCGCCTTCGCGCCGGCCAGGGTGATCAGGTCCAAGTTGGGCAGCGTCCGCTCCTGGGCCCCCGGCGCCCGGGCGTCGAACGTGGGCGTGCCCGTCTGATACCAGAACGCCACGCTCGAAAAGTCGTCCTGCCGCTCGTTCCAGCTATCCTGCTTTTGGTTTGGGTTTTCGTCGGTCGAGATCCATCCCCAGTGCTCGATCGTCACTTTCAACGACGTGTTGAACACGATCGGGTCGTGAACGTGCCAGCGATAGGCGCTGGTGTGGCCGCCCACAATGCCCCACTGATCGAAGAACGGCGTGCCAAAATAGGGCGTGCTCGTGGTTTGCAGACCCCAGGCCGAGAGGAAGTAGTCCTCCGTGCCGGTGCCCCAGATCGAGGCTTTTTCCTCGCCGTCGACGTACATCTTCTCGTCGCCCTCGCCGAACCACGAGGGGCTTCGGGTGCGGACGCTCAGCACGGTGCCCACATAGTGGCCCTTGCCCTTCGTGTCGAGGATCACGTAGTCCTGGCCCTGCTTGACCGGGTATTCCTGGCGATATTGGGCGTAGAAATAGGGCGCGTCCTCGGGCAGGGTGTCCTTCTTGATCCAGTCAATGTTGTAATACAAGAGATTGATGTTTTTCTTGTCGCTCTGGTTGATCACCTCGATGCGGATCGACTTGCGGAAGGGCATCCGCCAGAAGCAGTTGTAGGAGTCGGCGTCCTCGACCACCACGGGCACGCTCATCACGGCGCTGCGGCGGCCGAAACTGTTGGCAAAAAAGTCGCCCAACGGGGCCTCGACGCCCGGCTTGGTGGCGCCGTCGTAGTAGATCCGCAGGAGCATTTCCTGATGGTTGGCCGAGCCCTCGGGCGCCCAGTCTTGGCGTTCGGGCCCGAGGAATGTGAACCACATGTGGGTAATCACGCCGGGGCCCTTGGCGTCGAGCACTACCTTGGTCGCGCCGGGCGGGATCCGGGAATTGTCGCGGTTGTCGTTGGCGTAGTTGCCGTTTTCGTCCACCTTGGTCGAGGTGGACCTCATGCTCCGCCCGTCCTGCGGCTTGGCCAGATCGTCCATATCACCGGCCCAGGCCGACGCCGACCACCCCACGGCCAGCCCCAAAAGCAGGCTCGCCAAACTTTCGCCAAAAATACCCTTCTTGCCAAGCACCATGACTCAAGACTCCTCTGGAAAGTGAGGTTTCCGTATTCGCAACAGACGACAAACCTAACCGC
>DATECS010000264.1:0-3043 GCA_035286785.1 Thermoguttaceae bacterium
AACGGCGGCGGCGAAGCCGTCGGGCATCCACAAGCCGAAGACCATTTTCATTCCCTGGATGGGCGACCAGTCCCATGGGATGGCCGCCGCCTTCCGCGCCTACGGACAGCACGCGGAAGTGATTCCCATCGCGAACCAGCAGACACTCGAGTTGGGTCGCCGCTTTACCAACGGCAAGGAATGTCTGCCCTGTATCATCACCGCCGGCGACATGGTCCGCGTGACCCAGCGCGAAGACGTCGAACCCCGCCAAGCCGCCTTCCTCATGCCGGGCGGATCGGGGCCCTGCCGCTTCGGCCAATATAGCTGCCTGCACCGCCTGATTCTCGACGACATGGGCCTCCGCGACACGCAGGTTCTTTCCCCGGCCCAAGATGGCGGACTTTACAGGGAATGGGGCAAATTCCAAGGCGACATCGTCTCACTCGGCTGGTATGGCATCTGTGTTTTCGACCTAATACTGAAGGCCGCCCTGGCGATCCGTCCCTACGAACGCCGAACCGGAAGCACCGACGCAGTCTATGCCGACTGCAGCCTGCGGATTTGCCGATTGATCGAAACGCAGCCCACCGAGAAGCAACTCATCAAGTGCATGGCCTGGGCCGCCGAGCGTTTCTCGGCGATCGAGACGGATCGCGGTACACCCCGGCCGCGAATCGGCGTGGTCGGCGAGATCTACGTCCGCCTGCATCGTTTCGCCAACAACGACCTGATCCGCCACCTGGAGCGGTTGGGCGCCGAAATTGCGCTGGCAAGCTACCCGGAGTGGCACTATTACACGAACTGGGTTCGCATGAACGACGCCCGGCGCGATCGCAATCTGCTCGAATGGCTGATCAATTATCAGAAGGACCGGATTCAGCATCGGCGGCACCGGCGTCTGGCCGCGCCATTTGCGGAGTTACTGGGCCCCTTCGACGAACCGCCGACGGGGAAACTGCTGAAACTGGCCGAAAGCTACCTGAATCCGAGCCTCAAAGGCGGCGATGCCGTTCTCTCGATCGGCAAAATGGTTGAGATGTGCAAGGAGGGTTGCCACGGCGTGATCAACGTCATGCCCTTCTCCTGCATGCCTTCCACGGTGGTGGACGGACTGATGAAGCGGTTGGCCGAGACGTGGAACCGCCCGGCGATGTCGATTTCGTACGACGGTCAGCATGACCCCATGCTGGAGACCCGGCTGGAAGCCTTTCTCTACCAGGCTCGCGTCGGCTCGATCAACGGCCACGGCGACGTTTGACCCGACGCTTGACAAAGCGGCATTCATGGTTGCCCCCTACCCTGCCATTTTCCCCGAGAATCCATGAAATAAGGCCCGACGTAACTCGTTGTTACGATGGGCCTTGCAAATCGGGGCGAGAGGATTTGAACCTCCGACCTTCTGACCCCCAGTCAGACGCGCTATCCAGGCTGCGCCACGCCCCGGGGTGAAGTATTACGTACCTTACTATCGCAGATCGTTAGACGATCCGCAAGGGGAGCGGTGGAGCGATTGGCGGCCCTGGCGGCTGCGGCTGGGCGATCGGGGTGGACGGCGAGAGAAGAGGGCGGGGGTCGTCATGAGACATCGTTGCCGTTAATATGGGGTGTGCGCGGCGGCTGAGAGCCGGGCCGTGAAAAAGCTCCCCTCGTCATGGAGACACACGAAGCCAAAGGAGACCTTTCATGCATCCTTTTTCCGAGCGGTTGAGGGCGAAAATTGTCGAACGGCGAACCCCCACGCTGGTCGGTTTGGATCCTCGGGCCGAGAGTCTGCCCGAGGGGCTGCTGCCCTGGGCCGAAGCGGCGTCATGGGCCCAACGGGCGGAGGCGTTTGGAAAGTTTTGCCGGGGGGTGATCGACGTCGTGGCGCCGCTGGTGCCCGCGATCAAACCCCAGGCGGCCTTCTTCGAGCAGCTTGGCCCGGCGGGCATGGCCGTGCTGGCCGAAGTGATCGAATACGGTCAAAAAAACGGCCTCCTGGTGATCCTCGACGCCAAGCGGAACGACATCGGGTCGACGGCCGCGGCCTATGCCGAGGGGATGCTCGGCCGGGAAAGCGCCTGGCGGGCCGATGCAATGACGGTCAGCCCTTATCTTGGCGTGGACAGTTTGCAGCCTTTTGTCGACGTGGCGGTCGAACGGAAAGCCGGCGTCTTCGTGCTGGTCAAAACGTCGAATCCCGGCGGCGTCATGCTCCAAGATCTCCAATGCGACGGCGGCATGGTCCATGAGCACGTGGCCCGGCACGTCGAACGGTTGGCGGCCGAGACCAAGTCCGAGTGCGGCTACGGGGCGATCGGCGCGGTGGTCGGGGCAACCTATCCCGACCAATTGGCGGAACTCCGCGAACGCATGGCCCGGGCGTGGTTCCTCGTGCCGGGCTTCGGCAGCCAGGGCGGAACGGCTCGCGACGTGGCGGGCGCGTTTGACTCGCGTGGGCTCGGCGCAGTGGTGAACAACTCGCGAGGAATCATCTTCGCCCATCGCCGTGAGCCGTACGCCAGCCGATTTGGGTCTGCTCGGTGGCAGGAAGCCGTCGAGGCGGCCACGCTCGACATGATCGAGCAGTTGCGTGCTGACACTCCGGCCGGACGGCTGGATAAATCCTGAGACGGCCGGCGGAGTTCATGCGCGCAACGGTTGTTTCACGTGTTTCTCGTATCTCTTGCATCTCTTACGCATGGAGGTTTCCGGTTTCTCGCATAAGAATTACGTCGTCTTTTCGCGAGACAACGGTTGTCATCGCGATGATTATTCACTCCATGACCAACGGTTCGCTCGTGTCGTTTTCTCGCATAACTCTCGAATAATCAAGGTTTTTTCCTTGCTTCTCGTTTCTTGCGCGCGTTCGCGGTCACAAGGTCGCTTCTTCGTCATACCGAATCAGCGCCTCCGGTAAAACGAAACAGCGATCCTCATCGTTCTTGACAATCGCGAGGCGTCGATCCTATACTTCTTCACATGTTGCTCATCGGCGTGCCGAAAGTTATGACACGGTCGGCGGAAGACCTTTCGGACACGGTGCGACCAGGTGTCCGGCGCGTCCGTGAGCACGGCGTCC
>DATECS010000265.1:0-2771 GCA_035286785.1 Thermoguttaceae bacterium
GGAACGCGGACACTCAATGCGAGGGCAAGGTCGGGGCGGAATGGCACTTTGCCAGGCTCCCCGAATAGGGGTTTTCCGTGACCCAAGCCGCAAGTCATGGATCTCTTAGTATAGCTTCCCGTCGATACTTAGGGCAAACCGCATTGTGCGGTGCGGTTATTACACAATTCACCGTTTTCTTTTCGGCCGTCCGCTGGCCGCCGAGAGCAAAAGAAGCTAGACTTCCCGGTCGAGTTGCGTAAGGAGGGGGGAAACGGGCGCTGGCAACGCCGCCGGCTGAAAATGTCGATTCACGCCGGCAGGTTTCCGAAAAGTAGTTCGAGGTATCGGTCTGAGGCGACCGGCCGCGTCACTTACCCAAAATGCGCATCTTGAAAACGGCCTTGGCGACGCATGTCCCTCGATTTGAATCATTGGTATCCCGGCGACGTCAGTTTTTTTGCTGGCCGCTGTGGGGAGCTATCCCCGATGCTTGAGCGCCCACCCTCGCTGAAGTTTAGCCACCCCCTCCCCTACGGCGCGATTTGCCACGACGACGGCGTTCAGTTCATCGTGGTGAGCCGGTCGGCCACGGCGATGCGAGTGCTGATTTATGACCACGTCGAGGACCGCGAGCCTTCGGAAATCGTCGATTTTGATCCGGCGTTAAACCGCTGGGGCGACATCTGGAGCGTGTTTGTGCCCGGCATGGGCTCGGGGCAGCTTTATCACTTCCAGGCCGACGGCCCCTTCGATCCCGCGCACGGTCAACTCTTCAGCGGCAAAGCCCGGCTGATCGATCCCTACGCCAAGGCGTTGGCCGGCAATTTCCTTCCGGCCGACGACGGCGTGATTCGTCCGCCGAAGTGCGTGGTGATCGACGACGAGTTCGATTGGCAGGGCGATCGCCACATCTGCCGCGAATTGTCCGAGACAATCATTTATGAGATGCACATCCGGGGATTTACCCGATCGAAGACGAGCCACGCCAAAGACCCGGGCACGTACCTTGGGCTGATCGAAAAGATTCCTTACCTGCAATCGCTCGGCGTGACGGCCGTCGAATTGATGCCGGTCCACGAGTTTTCCGACGGGTACGACTGCCTGGGCCAGAAGCTCGAACGGCCGAACTACTGGGGTTACGACCCGTTGGCTTTTTTCTCGCCCCATCGCGGTTACGCGGTGGGCGGCGAGCCGGGTGGGCAAGTCCGTCAGTTCAAGGAGATGGTCCGCGCGTTGCACCAGGCGGGCATCGAGGTGATTCTCGACGTCGTGTTCAACCACACGGCCGAGGGCAATCACGAAGGGCCGGTGCTGAGTTTCAAGGGTCTGGAAAACCGCGTCTATTACATGCTCGAGAACGGCGGCGGGACGTATAAAAACTACTCTGGTTGCGGCAACACGCTCAACGGAAACCACCCGATCGTCCGCGAGTTGATCTTCCATTGTCTGCGTCATTGGGTCCACAACTACCACGTCGACGGATTCCGGTTCGATCTGGCTTCGATCTTGAGCCGCGATCGGGAGGGCCACCTTGTGCCCAATCCGCCGGTGGTCGAATCGATCAGCGAAGACCCGCTGCTGGCCGACACGAAGATCATCGCCGAGGCTTGGGACGCGGCCGGCGCGTATCAGGTCGGCACGTTCGGCCAATTGCGCTGGGCCGAATGGAACGGGCGCTATCGCGACGACGTGCGGCGATTCTGGCGAGGCGATCCCGACATGCGCGGCCCGTTGGCCACGCGGCTGGCCGGTTCGAGCGACCTCTATCAACCGGGCGGGCGGCGGCCGTATCACAGCATCAATTTCATCACCTCGCACGACGGGTTCACGTTGAACGACCTGGTCAGCTACAACGAGAAGCACAACGAGGCCAACGGCGAAAACAACTTCGACGGCGACAACAACAACTACAGCTACAACCACGGCGTCGAGGGGCCCACGCGTCGCGCGGCGGTCGAACGGGTGCGCGAGCGGCAGATCAGAAACCTGCTTGCTTCGTTGATGTTAAGCCAGGGCGTGCCGATGCTCGTGGCCGGCGACGAGTGCCGACGGACCCAGGACGGCAACAACAACGCCTACTGTCAGGATAACGAGATGTCCTGGTTCGACTGGCGGTTGCCGACCAAGCACGCCGCGTTGCGACGATTCGCCGAGGCACTGATCGCGTTTCGCCGTTTGGAGCCGACCGTGCGGCAGACGAATTTTCTCAGCGGCTTGCAGATTCGTCCCGACGGTTTGTCGGACGTAAGTTGGTGCAACGCCGACGCCGGACCGGTCGATTGGGCGAAGAACGATCCGAGCCTGGTCTGCCTGCTGGCGGCCGTGCCTCGCAAGAAAGACCGCAAGACTCCGCCGAACCACCACATTCTGTTGCTAAGCCACGCAGGCACGGAGCCGCGGACGTTCCGTCTGCCACCCGTTTCGAAAAAGATTCACTGGCGGACGTTTTTGAACACGGCGGCCGCGCCGCCCGAGGACGTCTATCCCGAGCTGAACGGTCCCGCGCCGCCGCGCGACGGAGAGGTACTGCTCGAATCGCGGTCGATGATCTGCTTCGTGGCGCCCGACACGTTGTAGAACGTGTCTTCACACCGTAGGCCGGGTCGAGACCCGGCGCTGCATGAGAACGGACGAACGTTGCCGGGTCACGACCTTGTCTTTACCCACATTTTTTGGCTGCCAGAATCGCAAAAATCTGCGGAAAAATAGGGATTTCGGTATCGTGGTTGATTAGCACCCCGAGCACCACTGCAATGCACCTGTGTGGGTGGGGCTCAAGGAATGCTCGT
>DATECS010000266.1:0-13586 GCA_035286785.1 Thermoguttaceae bacterium
GGGCTTCGTCGCGCCGGGGCCATCGTGTTGGGCAAAACGGTGACCGTGGAATTCGCCTGTTTTGATCCCTCGCCCAGTCGCAACCCCTGGGATCCAGGAATCAACGACGTGCCGCGACACACGCCCGGCGGCAGCAGCAGCGGATCGGCCGTGGCGGCGGCCACGGGCATGTGCCTCGGGGCGCTGGGCACGCAGACCGGCGGGTCGCTGGTGCGGCCGTCGACCTATTGCGGAGTGGCCACCTGTAAACCGACGTTCGGCGCGGTGAGCCGCGACGGAGTCGTGCCGGTAAGCTACCATTTCGATCATGTCGGGCCGATGGCGCGACGAGTGGCTGATTTGGAGTTGATGCTGTCGTGGCTTCCACGGTCGGTCGATTTTGCGCCGGCCGGTGCGCCGTCGGGTCCGTTTCAGCCGATGGAACTTGGTCGCGAGGAAATTCATCCGCCGCGGTTCGGCACGCTCGCCGGTTTCTGGCACGATACGGCCGACGAGAACATTCGCCGGGCGACGCAGGCGGCATTCGCAAAGTTGTCGTCGGCCGGGGCGACGCTTGCGCCGGCGAACGACAGAGTCCGTTCCCACGGCGTCGATTTCTCGCGGATTCAGCCCATGCACCGGCGGATCATGAGCGTCGAGGCGGCGGCCGTGCATCGCAACGACTACGCGGCGCGTCCCGAGGCCTACGGTCCCTTGCTCGCCAAGTTTCTCGATGAAGGGCTTGCCGTTTCCGCCGTGGACTACGCGGCGGCGCTGGCCGAGCTTCGGGACTATCAGCGCCGCGTCGTGGGCTTGTTGGAAGGCGTCGACGCCCTGATTGTTCCCTCGACCCATACGACGGCCCCGCCGACGCTAACCACATTGACCGGCACGAGCGAATTTCAAGCCCCGTGGAGCGCGGCCGGTTTGCCGGTGGTGTCGGTGCCGTGCGGCCTGGCCGATGATGGGCTACCGGCAGCCGTGCAATTGGTCGGGCGATATCACGATGAGGCGCGGCTCTTGGCGATAGCCCGCTGGTGCGAAACGGTCTTCAACTTCGACAACGTCCCGCCAATGGCCCCAGAAGCGTGGAGGAATTGCATGCACATCATTTATTCTGGAATTGTCATGTAAAGAAGGAGGTATCTGGCCGGACAAGAGGACGAGAACGTCCTGGCCTCAGAATGTGTCTAGATTCCGTTCCCGCCGGTGTGATATAAGTATCAGTGGAGCATATCAAGAATATGATCGCGGGGTGTCGCACCACCCGCTTGATTCCTCCGCGTTGAAAGGGTATCATTGAATACGGCGTTGTGGGCACTAATTAGGGGAAAGCGAAATGGGCTATTCATCTGATTTCTTGTTTGCTCGGCCATCCTTCGTGGAAGGAATGGCACGGGTGCTTGATTTTGGAAATACCCTCAACGAGTACAATTCGTCGCGATCCACAAGCGAAGCCGACTCGCGCGCGTTGAGGGCGGACTGGGAATGTGTCGGAAACGCAATCCGAGAAGCAATGAATTCAGAGATGGGGCATGAAGCGAAGGAAGAAGCAACAACGCGATAGGTGTGGACAGTCTCCGCAAGACTCCGGGTCACAAGGAACCATTGTGCCCCGGCAATTGTCTCCAGACATGTCACCCGAGCCGAAGCTTTCCATTCTGGCTCAACAGAAAACGCTCATCCACCACCAATCGTCTTTCTCAGGCCCTATACCTTCGCCTGCGGATCTGAAAGCCTACAATGAGATTGAGCCTGGCCTCGCTGATCGCATTGTCAAGATGGCTGAGGCTCAGTCTCAGCACCGCCAGAGCCTTGAATCACAAGTGATCATTTCTGATATACGACGGTCTTGGGGTGGCCTGATCGCTGGTTTCATTGTCGCGATGACGGGGCTCGTCGGCGGCATCTTTCTGATTCATCAAGGGCACGATTCGGCCGGTGTAGCCCTAGTCGGAACGAGCCTTGCCTCAATCATTGGTGTCTTTGTATATGGTACTCACTCCAGAAAAGACGAACGTCTGAGGAAAGCCAATCCCTCCTCACCCCCGCAGGGCGAGTAGGACAGACGGTTCCTGTCTAGCGAACGGCCCGCCCCCCACAGAAAAACGATCGGACTCCCTCATCCCAGCCAGACTTTGCTCGACGCGCCGGGCACTTCTTGGACGTAGCGTGGCACGGCGTAGCCGGGCAGCCTGGCGCGGAGGGATTCGACAAGTTTGCGGCCCCGGGACTCGGGCACTTCGAAATGGGCCGCGCCGGCCACATGATCCAACTGGTGCAGGTAGTAGGGCATCACGCGAAGGTCCACCAGCCACTCGAACAGATCGGCCAGTGTTTCGACGTTGTCGTTCACGTCGCGCAAGAGGACCGACTGGCTGAGCACGGGAATGCCCGCGTTGACCAGCCGCCCCAGGGCCGCTTCGACCGAGGCGTCGATTTCGGCCGGATGGTTGACGTGGACGACCACCAACGTGGTGAGCCGCGACGCGCGGAGCGTCTCGACCAGCCGCTCGGTGACGCGGTTAGGAATGGCGATCGGCATGCGCGTGTGAATCCGCAGCCGGCGGAGGTGAAAAATTTCGCCCACCCGGGCCACGAGCCGTCCAAAATGGTCGTCGTCAAACGTCAGTGGGTCACCGCCGCTGAGAACCACTTCGTGGATCGACCGTTCCCGTTCGACTCGCTGGAGGGCCGGCTCGATGGCCGCTAGCTTGGGGGGTGAAGCCGGGAGGGGAAAATGACGACGAAAGCAGAAGCGGCAATGGACGCCGCAACTGCCCGTTGTTACGATGAGGGATCGGCCCCGGTACTTCCACAGTAGACCGGGAACCGGCGCGGCGGCCGTCTCGCCCAGTGGATCCGACGAAAAGCCCGGGGGGGATTCATGCTCCTCCCGGCGCGGGAGCACCTGCAAAAGCAGCGGGTCACGCGGGTCGCCCGGCGCGATACGCGAGAGGTACGGCCTGGGGACCAGGACGGGCCAATCGCCGGCGTCGACCGCCGAATCGCTGGGCAACCGCACCGCGCGGCACAACTCGGCCGCGCTGCGGACCGCGCCGGCCAGGTCGGCTTGCCAATCGCCCTCGGCGGGCGGCTCGCCCATCGCGTTTCGTTCGTCGGTGACTGTCATAAAATGCCATCGTACCACAAACCCAACCTATTCTGAAGCAATAACAGGAACACGTCCGTGGCCAGCTACAACACAAGCGATTTTCGCAAGGGACTCAAGGTCCAAATTGACGGCGACCCGTATCTGATGATTGAGTGCAATTTCGTGAAGCCCGGCAAGGGCCAGGCGCTCTACAAGTGCAAACTCCGCAACCTGATCCGCGGCACGGTGCTCGACCGCACGTACAAGAGCGGCGATTCGCTCGACGCGGCCGATATCGAGGAAATCGCGGCCCAATTTCTCTACCGCCAGGGCGACCAGTTCGTCTTCATGAACAACGAGAGCTACGAGCAATACGAACTGACGGCGGCCCAGGTGGACGACGCCTGGAAGTACCTGAAAGAGGGTATGGATTGTAGCATGATCCTGTTCAACGAAAATCCGCTGTCGCTCACTCCGCCGAATCACGTCGTATTGAAGGTCGAATATTGCGAGCCGGGCGCGAAGGGCAACACGGCAAGCAACGTCACCAAGCCGGTCAAGGTCGAGACGGGCGCCGAGATTCTCTGCCCGTCGTTCGTCGAGATGGGCGAGTTGATCAAGGTCGATACGCGGACGGGCGAGTATATCGAGCGGGTCAAGGCATAGCGTACTCATCACGCTCCGCGTGATGCCTGGAACGCGTAGGGTGCGTCTGGACGCACCACAAATGTTTTTCTTGGTGGTGCGTCCAGACGCACCCTACGGGTTGGCCCGCGTGACCGACGGCAACGACTATCTTCCCACGGCCAATTTAGAGGTTTTGCGGCTGCGCGCCGAGTTATTGCGGCGCACTCGCGGGTTTTTTGACGGGCGTGGGTTTCTGGAAGTTGAGACGCCGCTGTTGTCGGCCGACACCGTGGTGGATCGACATCTCGATCCGTTCGGCGTCGAGGTGGGCGGGTGCATGTCGTCCGCGCCGCGACGCTATTGGCTTCAGACGTCGCCCGAGTTCGCCATGAAGCGGTTGCTGGCCGCCGGGGCCGAGGCCATATATCAGATCACCCGGGCGTTTCGCCGCGACGAGCAGGGCCCGTTGCACAATCCCGAGTTCACGATCGTCGAGTGGTATCGCGTGGGCGACGGGCTCGAGGAAGGAATGACGTTGCTCGGCGATCTGGCCGAGACGCTGTTCGCGCGCGGGCCGGCCGAGCGGCTGAGCTATCGCGAAGCGTTTCGTCGGCACGTCGGTCTCGATCCGCACACGGCCGCCGCCGAGCAACTGACGGCAACCGCGAAAGGGCAGGGGATTGACCCACCGGCAAGTCTCTCGCCGACGGACCGCGACGGGTGGCTCGATCTGCTGCTGGTCGAATTGGTACAGCCGCATCTTGGACGCGATCGGCCGACAATTCTACACGACTATCCCGCGAGCCAGGCCGCCTTGGCCCAATTGCGCGACGACGGCGATACGAAGGTGGCCGAGCGATTCGAGCTATTTGTTGATTCGATCGAACTGGCCAACGGTTATCACGAGTTGACCGACGCCGAGGAGTTGGCCCGTCGCAACCGTGAAAATAACCGCTTGCGCGAGCTCGACGGCAAAGAGCCGCTGCCGGTCGAAAGCCGCCTGTTGGCCGCCATGCGGGCCGGACTGCCCGAGGCGACCGGCGCGGCCTTGGGGTTCGACCGCGTGGCGATGCTGGCCGCCGGGGCAAAGCGGCTCGACCAAGTGATACCGTTTCCGTTTGATCGAGCGTGAGGTAGAATATCCGTGCGAGAACAACGACCGTGAGCGTAGGATTGTGGACGTTACGAGCCTCAACCGCTCCCTCACGGTCGCGGCTCGGTTATTGGTTTTAGACATTTTTGTCTTGGTCGGGTGATCGAATGGAAACCGTTCGCGTTGAACTTGCCGAGCGAAGTTACGACATCCGCATCGGGACGGGCAATCTGCCCGAGGCGGGCGAGTTTTTGGCTTCGCTGGGCGACGTGTCCCATGCCGTGATCCTGACCGACACGAACGTGCAGAAGCCGCACGCCGAACGGGTCGCCGAGAGTCTGGCGGGCCACGATTTTTCGGTCGATCTGGTGGCCGTCGATCCGGGCGAACCGTCCAAATCGGTTGGGCTGGCCAACGGCCTTTGGGAAGGACTGCTCGAATTGGGCGCTGACCGGCGGAGCGTCGTGGTGGCCGTCGGCGGCGGGGTGGTCGGCGATCTGGCCGGGTTCGTCGCGGCGACTTACGCGCGGGGAATCCGCTTCTTGCAGATTCCCACGAGCCTCCTGGCCCAGGTCGATAGCAGCGTCGGCGGCAAGGTCGGCGTCAATCTGGCCGAGGCCAAGAATATGGTCGGGGCGTTTCACCAGCCGATCGGCGTGCTGGTGGACACGGCCACGCTCGAAACGCTGCCGCGGCGCGAGTACATCGCGGGCCTGGGCGAAGTAGTCAAGTACGGCGTGATTCTCGATGCTGAGTTGTTCGACTTGCTCGAAGCAAACGTGCAGGCCCTGCTCGATCAGCGACACGATTTGCTCGTCGAAGTGATCGCGCGATGCTGCCGGCTCAAGGCCGACGTGGTTCGACGCGACGAACGGGAAGAATCGGGCCTTCGCGCCGTGCTGAACTATGGCCACACGTTCGGCCACGCCTTCGAGACGCTCGCCGGCTACGGCACGATCCTTCACGGCGAAGCCGTGGCAATGGGCATGGCGTGCGCGGCTCGATTGGCCCGGCGGCTCGGCCGGGTGGACGACCGGTTCGTCCAACGGCAACACGATCTCCTGGCCGCTCTCGGCCTGCCGCTCGAACCGCCCAAGCTCGATCCTGAAAGCATCGTGCAATCCATGACGCACGACAAAAAAGTGGCCCACGGCCGGCTGCGATTGGTTCTGCCCACGCGGCTGGGCCACGTCGAGTTGGTCGAGGACGTGGCGGCGGACGACATTCGGGCGGCGATTGAGGCGTAATGGGGATTCCTCAATGCGGAGACACGCTATGTACTCCTCACGCTCCAAGGCTGTGATTTTTTTGATTCAACACAGTCGGAACCACAAAATGTAGGGTGGGCACCGCCCACCAAAACACAACATCTTGTGGTGGGCGGTGCCCACCCTACAAAAAGTCACAGCCTCTCCGCGTGAGGTTTCCTACGCTCCAAGTGGAAGAGACATCACGCGGAGCGTGATGAGTACGAAGCCGATTCTCGCTACGTTTGCGAAGAAGGAAAGAACCGTCGAATGGCTTCGAGAAGTTCCTCAACCGCGGCCGCGCGAGACACCGCCGCGCGGAAACCGCGAATCCCCGGCAGGCCCGCCCCATAGCAACAGGCATAGGTTCGCATCAAAACGACGCCCTTTCGTGAACCAAAACGCTCGATCACGAGTCGGGCATGGGCCAGCAACAGGTTTCGTTGTGTCTCGATATCCGGCTCGGGCGGGATCGGCTCTCCGGCCAGCGCAGCGCGGACCTGGGCGAACAGCCACGGCCGGCCCAACGCCGCGCGGCCGATCATCACGCCGTCCACGGCGTATCGCGCGAAGGCGCGCACCACGTCCTCCGGCGTGTCGAGATCGCCGTTGCCGATCAAGGGGATGCGGGCCAGATGGGGTTTGATCCTTGCAATCCGCTCCCAATCCGCCGCGCCGCGGTAGCCCTGCCAGGCCGTGCGGCCGTGGACGGTCAGCGCCGCGCCGCCCGCCCCCTCAACCGCTTGGGCCACGTCGATCGCCGTGATCCGTTCGTCGGAAGGGCCCAGGCGGATTTTGGCCGTCACCGGCACACCGCCGCACGCCCCCACGACTCGCTCGACAATTCGGCCCACGCGCGCGGGATCGCGCAGAAGATATGAACCACTTTGGGCCTTCTCGGCCACGTCGCGGGCCGGGCAGCCGAAATTCAGATCGACCACGCTCGCCCGATAATCCTCGGCCACGCGCCGGGCCACCTCGGCCAGGGTGTCGGGGTCGTTGTCCCAAATCTGGACGGCCAGCGGACGCGGCTCGTCGCGGATGCCCCAAAGCCGGTCGGGCTCGCGGCCGTCGCGGCGGTCCATTTCGAGCAGCCCGCGGGCACTGACCATCTCGGTGGCCGCCAGCCCGACGCCTCCGAACCGGCGGACCAACTCGCGATAGGCCCAGTTGGTGAACCCGGCCATGGGAGCCTGGAGGACGGGCGGATCGATCGGAATCCCCCCGATAGAGAACGGGGCGACACGACTTTTTGTCGGGCAACCATGCTCGGCTGGCCCGCGGCCCAAGGACAATGACGGGTCGTCAGACGCGGTTTCACGGTTTTGGGTTCCTTCGTCGGCCATACCCATCATTTTAACAGGTGAACTCGTCGTATGACACGGCGAGGGCAATGAGCAGGGTATCTGCTTGCACGCTCCCCACTTGCTATAATAGTTTCCACGAGTGGAGAACTCGGCGGGCAACCATGCAAGTGGACCCGGCGCACGACCACGTTTCACCTTGGGGAGGGCGGCCATGTCGATCGCCGTTGCGTGTCCAAAGTGCCGGAAGAAACTCAAGGCGCCCGCGTCGATGGCCGGGCGTCGGGCGAAGTGCCCTCACTGCGCCCAGGTGATGCAACTGTCGGCGCCCAAGCCGAAACCCGAGTCGTCGCCGGCGACGGTGGAGGTTTTCGAGAACCTCAGCGCGTCCGGACCGCTGGGGCTTGGCGCGACGTCCGCTTCGTGCGTCTCGACCGTCACTCGCGCCGCCGCGCCCAAGCCTGCGGCCAACGTCTCCTCCAATACCGCGACAAACGCGACGGGCGGTTCCACTTCGGGCAGCCTCTTCAACGCGGCCCAGTTCGACGAACTGCTCGCCGACGTCGGAACGCGGATCGACAAGCCGCAAGAGCCCAAGCAAGACCGCTATCCTTGCCCGATATGCCACGAAATGATCGTGCGAGGTTCGACGAAGTGCCGATTCTGCGGCGAGGATTTTCAGAAGCAGTTTGACGCGCTGTTGCCACAGAAACGCATGTCGTCCGGCTCGCGTTCACATTTTCACGCCTGCATGAACATCTTGGGAGGCATCTGGATCGCGTTCAGTGCCATTCCCCTTCTCTTGTTTCTTTTTGTCTTGATCGTCGCGATCGCGTCTAACGATTCCCGCACCGGCAATGCCGTGTTCGGCATTGTTCTTTTCTCGCTTCCCTTGCTGTTTTGGCTCGGACTGGGAATTGCCGTTTGCCGAAAAGCCATTTGGGCCGTTTGGGTTGGATTGGTGCTGCATTACATCGGCTTGACAGGATCCGTCCTCGTGATGCTGCTGGCGCTTATCCGGACCGGCAATGTCGTTTCGACGCTGATTATGGGTGTCTGCACGGTTCCCACGATCCTACTCATCAATCTGGCCCATCGGTGCATTTACTGGAAGAACCAGATGGGATAGCCAGCCCGGAGGAGCTATCCCGCCCGGCGGCGCGAGGTGGATTCGCGGGAGTGCCCAAAGTGCGGGCCGCGCATCGCGTGGGCGGGACCGAAGGGGTCGCGCGGCGATTCGCCCGGACGGTGGATTTTCAGCCGCGGTTGGAGGAACATCCGCTCCACCAACGGGCAGACCGCCGCGCCGGCCCAGAGAAACGACATGGGCTCGACCGGGATTCGGAATCGGGCTGACGTGATCACCAGCGCGTGGAAGAGCGTTACCAAAACGAAGATGACGAAAGTGGGCCAGAACGCCCGCCACTGGCCTCGCGAGACGAGCACGCCGACAAACGCCAGCACGAGCCACGCGACGGTCGCCGTGCGATAGATCCGATGGGTCGCCTTGGGATTGGTCTCGTCGAACAATAGAAAATAATGCAGCCGCCGGAGGCACAACTCGGCATAGCGGCCCGGGTTTTCTTGGACGAATCGCCACGCGCGGCGGCCCAACTCGCGGCTCCGCGCCGGCTCGCTCAGACGGCCCAGGAGGCGGTAGTCGTCGGCGGTCAAGGCGACGCGGTCGACGTAGAGCGTCTCGTGACGCGCTTCCCAAAGGGCCGCGTTCGCGCCGGCCGCCGTGCCGTCGCGATGGGCCAACATCTGGGGCACGGTCGACTTGGGCACTTTGTCGGTGCCCCAGCTTGCCGGATTGTTGCCTTGCCAGAAGGCGTAGCCGAACGTCGATTTGATGAAGACCGGCTCGCCATGCACCGCCCAACCGCGCACAAGCCACGGGCCAATCACCACGGCGGCCATCGCGGCCACGAGCACGACTCGTCCCACGGCGACGGCGGTCCAACGACGGGGCTCGCCGAGCCAAAAGGCCGCCGCGCAGACGGGCAGCGCCAACGCGAGGATCGGCTCGACCAGCAGCAACATGCCCGACAGGACGCCGGCAAGGATCGCGCCGCGCGTCGTCGCGCGGAATCGCGGCGAGACGACAACAGCCAAGAGCACGGTAAGCAAGAGCGCGGCCCAAACAGCCACTTGAAGATGCGTGACCATGTAGAGATGGGTCGGATAAACGGCCGCTCCGAGTCCGACGATCCAGCCGAGCGCCGGCCGAGTGGGCACGAGCGACCAGGCGAGCCAGGCGACCGCCAGCACCAGTGCCGTGCCGGCCACACACTGGAGCAACTCGACCGCGAGCACGGCGGCCGAGCTTCCCGCGCCGAAGCAGGCGTAGGCCGCGGCCAATAGCACGGGATAGAACGGCGCCTGTTGCGAGGTGGGCCCCTCGGCCCCGAGCAATTCGATCGAAAAGCCGCGTCCGGCCAGGAGGTTTTCGGCGATCCGGCCATGCTCATAGGTGATCGGCCCGGTTTCGCTCCCCCATAGCGCGAACACAACCCCAAGCCGGAGCCCCAGGGCCAAGCCGGCCAACAACAAGAGACAGATTACCCGCCGTCGAGCATCCATGGCGGGGGGATTGTAGGACAAAGCGTCAATCGAGGCAAGATGGAAATAGTGGGCAGTAGTGCCAGCAGGCAGAAGGAATATCTGTCCAATAAAGATCGACAGGATTAACAAATCGACAGGATTAACAAGATGGACAGGATTGTGAAAGGGAGAGGACGCTATTTCTGATCGTTACCCATCCTGATAATCTTGTTCATCCTGTCCTCTTGCTCTTACCGTCCCGCGTGTTGGAGAGGCGGGGTGGCGCCGGAGGCGATGACCGCGTCGTTCAGGTGGACGCCGGCCGCCACGTCGCCGTTGTCGTTCAAGAAGAAATCATCGCCGCCCGTGGCGCCGGGACGCGGCGAGACGGTGAAGCTCACGTGGCCGTCCTCGAACAAGACGTTCTGACCCAGCCGTCCGTGGTTGTCGCTCACGCGGCCGGGCGCCAGGCTGCTCGGGGCGTCGGAGACAATAGCGAAATTGGCGCGGCGGAGATTGCGCGTCGCGTGGTAGCGTCCCTTGTGCTGATAGCCGAGCGAGTAGCCGTAGCTTCCGCCCATCGTCTCTTGCAGATTTTCAATCGCCGACGGCGAGGTGGTCGAGCGAATCTCCTTGAGCGACGGGACGCGAAACTTACTCGCTTCGGCCAGCCGCGAGCCGGGACACACCACGAGCCGGTCTTGCGGCAAAAGCTTGTTCTCGGCCAGGATGGGCGCATAAACCGACGCGGCGGCCAGATTGCCCCGCGAGGGAACCTTGGGGAAGTATCCGTCGTGTCGCTCACTGTAATCAGTCAGCGACATGCCCAATTCACGGAGGTTGTCCTGGCACGCCAGGATTCGGGCCTGGGTGCGCGTCGCGTGGATTGCCGGAAAGAGCAGAAGACTCGCGGCCACCATCACTCCGATCGCCATGACCACGTCCTGCCAATAGAAGCGACTCGGCGATCCGCCGGTCACGTCGAACGGATGCATCCGCGGCGCGGACGGCCCGTGGACCGTGCCCATCAACGCGGCGGCCCTGGTCGGATATTCGAATCGGCCGGTGGCCGGACGGCCCAGCACGAACCGGCAGGTTCGCGCGGCCAGCCCGGGCGGCGGATCAAATTGCCGCCGCGTGGAATCCAAAGGAACCAACGCCCGACGCAACACGGCCAGTTCGCGCCGCGCGTCTTCGTCCTCCGCGAGACACCGCTCGACTTCCTCACGCCGCTGGTCGTCCAAGGCGTCGAGGAGATAGCCGAGCAGGTCTTCGTGGAGGGAATTAGTCATGGCTTGATAGCGTCGTGTCCGTGAGTAACGCGTTCAGTTTTTGTATCGCGGCGTGAAGCCTGCTTTTCACCGTGCCGACCGGAATCGACAACACGTCGGCCGCTTCACGATACTTCATTCCTTGATAGTAGACCAGCACCACGACTTCCTTCAACGTCTCGGGCAACTGGGCGAGAGCCTCGCGAACCAATTCCTCGCGCTCCGCCGAATCGACTCGATCCAACGGATCGGGCGAGTCGCCGCCGAGCACGTCGACCAACGCGCCGAACTCTTCCTGGTCGCTCCCGCCGTTCGATCGGTCGAGGCTTACCATCCGGTGGCGACGATTGCGCCGCTGGGCGTCGATGGCCTGGTTGGTGGCCACCGTGTAAAGCCAAGGGCGGAACTTTCGCTCGGGATCGAACTGGTCGCATTTCAGGTGGACCTGAAGGAAAGTAGTCTGGAACGCATCCTCCGCCATTTGGGCGTCGCCCAGGTATTGGCGCAGGTAGTTGTACAGCTCGCGCTCGTAGCGCTGGACCAACTGTTCAAACGCCCCGCGGTCGTCCCGATCGCGGTAGTCCAACAGCAGCTCTTCGTCCGATCGCTCGGCCGGGAGTGGATCCCAGGCCATGACCTCTCGGTCCTGTTCCATTGTGCTGTTCATTTCTGTTACGCATCCATTGGCTGAAGGGTTCATTCCGTTGAACCGGAAAACCGAAAAAACGGCTTTTTCCGGGACGCCACCCCCCCAAGCGGCAACCCTTCCTCCAATCAGAGACATTCTACCACCGCCGACCGAAAGAATCGGTCCGAATGGTCCGCGAATCCCGAAAGAAGAAGTCCTGCCGGCCTGGGCCGACGTCGGAATAACTGATAAAGCAATTGGCGTGCCGAAACGGCTCCGGTTATGCCAAATAGGGTACCGCGATCGGAGGGTGCAGAACTCCAAAACCAATCGCCATAAGAACTTACAGCGACACCTATCAGTTAAGAAAACTGGACGTATGTCCAGTTGTGCGACTTGAAAGTATGCAAAAACTTCACTCCGTTACGCGCCGGCCGCCAAACTGCGTCGTCAGAGTGGTATCAGGGTGTCACGGACGGGGGGAGGGACGCGAGGAATGCCGGAATGGTAGGGCGAGGGCGAGAGACTGGGAATCAAAACTCTCGACTGCCCATTCCTCTCAGAACTCGGGCAGGCTGGGATCCGCGTCCGAGGCGGCCTTCCTTTTTATCTTCGTCGCCACGAGCCGTTTCTTGGGTTTGACATTTTCCACGCGGCGACCTTCGGCCGTCGTGGGGGCACTGGCCAGCGGCTCGGCCGCGCCATCCAACGGGTCGCCGGGGTGAATTTTCTTCAGCCGCTCGCGGATTTGCTCGGAATACTCCTCGGAAAGCTCAAAACCTAGATACTGGCGTCCGAGCTTTTTGGCCACCGCCAGCGTGGTGCCGCTGCCGCCGAACGGGTCGAGCACCACCTCGCCCTCGTTGCTGCTCGCGCGAATGATGCGACCCAGCAGTTGCTCGGGCATCTGGCACCCGTGCCACCCGGCCCGTTCTTTGAACGTCCCGCAAACGCGCGGGAAGTACCACGTGTCTTCGTCCGCTTGAAATCCCTCGGGCAAATCCTGCGGGCGGAGAATCCACGTGTCGTCGGGCAGGCGGCCGACCGGATTCGCCCGGCGGTCGCCGTAGACCAACTGCCGGGCCGAGGGCACGCGAATTGCCTCGGCGTTGAACGTGAACCGCTTGGGATCCTTGATCATGTGGAACAGGTGGGCGTGCGACCGGCTGAACTTCGCCTTGCAGTTCACGCCGAACGTGTAGTACCACACGACCCAACCGCGGCAAGTCAGCCCATGCTCGCGTTGGAGCATCACCTTCAACTCGGCCGCGTACTCGTCGCCAATGGCCAGCCAGAACGTTCCGTCCGGCTTGAGCACCCGAACCACCTCGGCCGTCCAATCGCGGCTCCAGGCCAGATAGTTCTCGCTTTCGAGCTTGTCGTGATAGACGTCGTAGTCGTACCCGATATTAAACGGCGGATCGGCGAACGCGAGATCGACCGACCCGTCGTCGAGCTTCTTCATGCCCGCGATGCAATCCCCGTGATGAAGCGTGTTCAGTCGCAGCGACAAGGGTAATCCCTCCGTGACGAAAGCATGAATTCTGCGCGTAGGGTGGGTGCCACCCGCCAAGACCAAGCTAACACAACGCAAATTCTACCAGGGAAGGCCTATTCCCGCCAACCAGGGGTACTTTCTCTCTAGACCGGGAGATTATCTAGTGTAGTGCGTCAGCCAGATGGAACATTATTCTGGGTGTGCCACTGGCTCTGCCAGTGTCGTGTTTTCCACGTTCTTCCAGCACTGGCAAAGCCAGTGGCACACAAACAACGGCCAAAAATACGATCCAAGAACTCTG
>DATECS010000267.1:0-25916 GCA_035286785.1 Thermoguttaceae bacterium
CCTCCCGCTTCGGAGTCCTTGCCTGCCGCGCGGCCGATGTTCCGCGAACGTCGCGTTTCGGAGAATTCGCCGAAACCCGCAGCCGTACTTGCCCCGCCTTGCCGCCGGTGTTGATCAGCGAGGCGAAGGTTCGGCGGTCCGACGTTTCGTCGGAATTCGCCGCATCGGGCTGCGTTTCCTCGAAACCGTCGCGTCGCTCCAGTTCGATCGAAGCCGAAGGCTCCCGAAGCAACGTCACGTGGAAGGTCCGCTCGCGAGCGTCTTCGAACCGCGGAAGGGGAAGTTCGACGGTTCCCGCTTCGTGTACGTTCATGGAGCCTCGCATCACCAGCCGTCGCCGCGCCGTGGCAGGCCCGGCGAGGACCAGTTCAATCGCCCCGTCGCGGGCCCGCGACCATCGACTCAAGCGGTCCACGTCCTCTTCGAACACGGCCAGCGACTCCACCTCGAGGCACGTCGGCACGCGCAAACGATAGCAAAATCCCGAGCCGGCGGTCGTGTCGATGTGGGCTTCGTAGCACGCGTCCGCGCGTTTTGCCGCGAAACAGGCCCGCAACGACGAATCAACCGTGGTTTGCGAGGGAAGGGGGCGCGTGGCGATGCTCCAGCGCGGTGCCTCGTCCCGGTGGCGGTAAGCCAACAGGGGCGTCTCGTCGGAACCGCCCCAGGCGGCCAGAAAATCGGAAACGGCCGTCCGCCGTGGCGTGCCGTCCGCCTCGCCGCGATCCTCCGCGGCGTCGTCCGAGAGATTCCGCTCCGCGGCGTGGTCCCCTTGCGCAACTTCTTCCAAAACGTCTTCCGTCCATTTCAACGATGGATCGACCGACGCGGCGAACCAGCGGCCGACGACCTTCGCGCCGTCCACCGCCACCAGCGGCACGCGATGACGCCCGATCCCGGAAGCGTCTTGCAGCGAGAACCGGGCCGAGAGCGTGAAGTCGTCCGAACGCGGCGCCGGCAGGCGAAAGAGAAGGTCTTGCGGAGAGCAGGGCACGATCTCCAGACGACCGATCGATGGGTTCCCCAATAATTGAAGACGGGGATCGGCCGAAAGACGGATCTCGCTGATCCGGCCTTGCGGCACTCGGAAATGAAACCTCGCGTCGACCGCGACCGAACCCGGCGTCACGTTTAACCACAGGAGTTGTTCGACCTCGATGACCGGTTCGGCCGCTTGAACACCGCCGTTGGCTCGCCAAAGGACGCGCAGCCGATCAGCGCCGCCCAATGTCGCCGAGAGGCATTGGTCCTTCACCGTCACGGGCCCCTGGGCCGAAGGCACGGTGATCGTCGGCGCGTTGGCCGGCAGTTCCAAGGTGAGCCGACCGCGAGGCGCCCGCGGCACGTGAATCTCGAAACCGCGTTCGTCCTCCAACGAAGATTCTCGCGCCGCCGAACCCGTGATCCGAATCGTCGGAGTGAACACAACGTCGAGCCGATAGTATCCCTCGGCCGGCAACAGGACGGTCATCGCGCTGCCGGCGGGTTCCCACTCGGGCCGGATGACGCGGCCGTTGAGAAAGGCCCAGTCCTCCGCGAAAGCCAGACCCTTCGACGACAACGGCAACCGAACTCGCGTCGGCGTGTCAAAGGCCCGAAGAAAGAAACGGGCTCGAATCTCGCCCGGCACAAGACGCCTGGGCGTTCCTTCCCACGTCATTTTGCCTTGATAGTTCGCGTTCTCGAGGAGCCAATGGCCTGCAGCCTCTTCGCCGACGATCGCCCGGCCGCTGAGCCGACGATAGAGCGTCTCGGGCACATAGACCTCGCCGCCGACGGGCTTCCGCTGGTCATCGACCGGAATGAGGACCCGAAGCGGCGCGGCGTCGGCCGGCGTTTGCGCCGCGCGGGAGTCCGCGATGCAGCCCAGCGCCAGGCCCGCCAGCAGCAAGAGTTTAAGCGATTTGGTCGCCGCGGCAACCGTCGGGGGGCCCGAAAAATCGGTCGCGGAACTCGTCGATCCGTCGCCGCGAGCATGCCGCGGCCGGCGACGAAACGGCCCCGACATCGCGCAAAGCAACATTCCCAGGAATCCGCCCGAGGCAACGGCCGCCGGCGCTTCCGGCAATAGAACGGCCAGAATTCCGCACACGGCCGCCGTTCCCGCCAGCCGCGCCGGGCGATCGCCCACCAGCCACGCACCCAGGCCGAAGGCGACGAGCAACGCGATCCATCGCAGCATGTCGGGACCGGTTTCGTGAAAAACCGTCAGCCGCGCGGGCCGCGAGGGGGTGAACTCCATGCGGTACGCGCGCCAGCCCGGCGTGTCGGAGGATTTCTCGCCGCGCCAAGCCGTCCGGCGATTGTCCGCGTCCCACGCGCGGTGGCTCGCCGGGATCCAGGCAATCCACCGCGCCGCCAGCACGGGCACGTCCGACGTCACCACCGGCGGTCGGAGCGAGTCAAGGAAACTCAGTGCCGCGCCGTCCTCCAAGAAACCGATGCTGACGACGGGAAATCGCTTTCCCGGCGGAAGATCGATCAAAAGATCCTCGCCGCCCGAGTCGGTCTTCTCCGATCGCCAACTCGCAATGCGGCCGTCGATCCGAACCTCGCGGACCCGGTACGGCGGAGAGCCGGGCAGACTCACGCGAAACCGCGACCGGCCGCCGTTCTCCAGGCGATAGGTCACCAGGTGTTGGAACCCGCCGCGCGAACCAAATCGGGAATCCATCCGGCAATTCCACGCAAACGCGTTGAAAGAATCGCCCTCCTCCTCGCGCGCCCGAACGGCGATCAAATCGGTTTTTGCCGACGGAACGACCTGCTCGGGCGAATAGCGAAACGTGCCTCGGGCCGTCTGGTACTCGCCCGACGGCGGTGGGGACGTTGGAACTTGTACAAGACCTCGGTTGACGATCTCGATCGCCGCGGCTTCTTCCGCGCGGACCACGAGCGTCGCCGTCTGGGACTGCGACTTGATCGCGGCGGCCAGGCTGATCGGCGTTAAGGCGTCCGCTTCTACGATCCGGCTCGCTCGAATCTCGAACGGTTCGCTCCGCGCCGGCTCCAGCGGTATTCTCCACGTTTCGCCTTCCGATCCCGCGCCGGCGGCGACTTGCTCGGAGCGCGTCAAACGCCGCGCGGACAACGGGCGGTCTTCTTCACCGCCGAGGCTCCATTGCGGCGGCGCTCGTCGCGCCGGCAAAAAGTGAATCAATACCGCGTCCATCTCGGACGATTTCGGCGTGCAGCGAAAGCGATACGATTCGAGCAAGGCCTTGGGCGAGACGCTCGCCGTGACCCGCGTCTCGCAAGCGTAGCCCGGCCGACGCAGAACTAACTCCAAACGAAGGTCTTCCGCGCGGGCGTCGTCAATGAACGACAACGCGTTGGATTCGGTCGACGGCGACCGGCGCGACTCGTCGTCGAGATTTTCGGACAGGATTCGCCGAAGCCGATCGTCGCCGCGGACGACGAGTTCATGGGACGACCGGGCGCGGACGGTCATCAGGTTTCGTGGCGAAGACGCCGACGTGAAACGCACCGGCGTCAAGTCGTCGGTCCGAAGTTCCCGACCCAGCGGCGATTGAAGCCACCGCCCGGTGATTTTGAACCTCGTGCCCTCGGCGTCGGGACGCAACGGCTTGGCCAGGCGGATCACGAGCCGGCCGCCGCCGTCCGACGCCGGCGATACCCGCCAATCACGCAGCGTCCCCGGCGACCCGCAAGTCACCTCGTCGATGATCCACGGCGAAGCGACCCGGGCTTCCAACTCGAACAACTCGCCTTGTCGCGGACGCACCGCGACGTTCCATTCCCCCGCCGCCTCGCCGCCGTCCAGCTCGACGTTCGTCACGCAATCGACTTGAACCGGAACCTTTGGCCGGGTCACGGTCAGTTCCACCGTGGCGTCGGGTGAAAAAAACTGAAACTCGGTCTTCTCGCCTTCCACCGACCCGGCCAACGGTTCCACGCGTGATTGACGGCCGTCGATCGGGCGAAGCCGCTCGACGCACAACGGAAGAGGAACCGCCAGCGTCGCGTTTCCTTCCCGCCAGAACGTCCCTTCCGAGCGAATACGCGGAAGACGCCACGGCCGATCAAGCACCAAGGGACGCCACGCGGTCAGGTGGAGCACGCGGCCGTCGGGTTGCGGCGTCTCGGGCAATTCGACGACGACGCGTGTGCGATTGTCTTGACGTTTCGGCAGGATGGACCACTTGACGGACGTCTGCCCAAATTGGGCCGTGACCAATTTCAACTCCGGATCGAGCAGGAGATGAACGCGTCGAAGCGGCCGGCCGGCGCCTTCGATCCGCAGATCGGTCTTCAACTCGACCCCCTCTTCCGCGAAACGGTAGACGTGCGTCTCGTAGACGTCGGGCGGACCGTTTGTCGGCGCCGCGACGGCCCGCGACAGCCGCACCGCGACCCGGCGTTGACCGCCCAACTCAAAACGCCACGTTTTTCGCCCCGCGACCGACGACGTTTCCACGCAAACTCCCGGGTCGCACGTCGCGGCGACGCCGTCGGGCAATTCCAGCACGAGCACGGTTTGAGCGCTCGGAGGCAAATCGAGATCAAACCGGCGTTCGTCACCCGGTCCGCGGCGGCCGGACAACGTCCAATCGAACCGCAAACGGCCGGACTGTTCGACGAGCAGCGCGAGTTCCCCGCGACTTCCAAGGCCGAGGGTCGTTGTTTTCCTCGGATCCCGCCAACGAGCGTTTTTCACCGCCAAACGAGGCGTTCCCAACGCCAAAAACACGCGACGGTCGGCCGAGGCGACGATCTCGAACGACGCGCTGCCGGCCAACAGGCCGTCGTCCGCCGGCGAGGCGCGATATTCGGCCCGCGTGATCCGTGGGGAAGAGGACTCGACAGTTTTGCCCGCTCCCTGGAGCAGCCGCTCAAATTCGGCCGACGCCATCGGTAGATAGCGCCCAGCGCCGCGAGGCCACGACTCCGGGCGATCGGCGGGAACATAAATCCTTTGAAACTCGATCGGGCCGGACGACGCGGCGCGAGCGGCCGGCGGCGGAGACGGATTGCTTGATTCCGTGTTGGTCGTCGGTTCGGCGGCCCAGACGCCGGAAAACTCCGCGCCCGCAAGAAAACAGGCCACGATGCACGGCGCGACGACGGTGGCGAACACCGTGCGAGCCGCCTGACGCCACATTCGGAGATGAGTAGTTCGCATTTCAGAACCCCAGCAAAAGGGGACTGGCTCCGTTGCCTCAAGGTCGGTGTCCCTTCGAAACAGGGTTGTGGCAACGGTGCCTGTCCCCTTTTGCGAAGCGGTAATGGTTTTGAGACGGGTTCTAGCGAAGTCGATTCGAATCACTGGTTCACGGCCGATCCACCGACGACCGAGGAGGTCTTATCCGAGTTTGGTTTTTTCTCAGGCGAGGTAGTAGGAGTTGAGTTGCCGGACGGCGCGGCCGAAGTGACCGGTAATTGCGTCTGGGTCGACTCTCGCCCGACCCTGGAAGCCGGTGTTTCCAAAACGACCATGCCGTAGCGCCGACGCGCGGCGTTTCGTTCCAATGCTCCGGCCACGAGCGTCAACGCGAGTCCCAAAGCGGCGGCTTGCAGGGCCAACACGGCCGGCTCGGGATAAATCGCCCCGACGCCTCCCAAGACAACCGCTGCCCCGAACAGGCCCGCGGGATGACGTATCGCGGGCACGTAGATCAACAATAAGCCGAGCACCAGCGCCGCGCCGGACGCTCCAAGAACGATCCACGAGCGTTCCATCACGACGAGTTCGAACGACTCGGGCCCGCCGAACGCGCTGAACAGATAGCCGTTGTCGCCGCCGGACGATGGGCCGTTCTTCGGCGCTCCGACCCAGGCTTCGAGATCAGCCGTTTTCAGCAACGGATTGCGTCCCCAGAACATGCCGTTCCATCCCCAGCGGAACTCGCGCGCCAGACCCTCCGGCGCGTTGACGACGTGCTCGCTGGGCGGCAGCGTCAACTGCCAATAGACCCGTCGGCACCATGCCCCGGAGCCTAATCGCGGCAATTCCATTTCGCATCGCCCGCGAAGCGGACCCGGTTCCGCGCCCGCGCAATGCACCTCCAGGAGCCAGGCTTCGTCCGAAGTCCGCTGGGGCAGTTCGACCCGCAGGGCCGTTTCGCCGTCCGCGCGCGACGCGACCGGTTTCCCATTGAGCGAGACGACCGTTTTCAATGGATCGGTCCCCCGTGGAAGCACAATTTGCACGTCCCGTTCCAGCGTGTTGAGGCGGAAAATCGCGCGATCCTGACGTGAATGGGCCGCGAGCGACGTCTGAATCAAGGCCCGTTCGACGATCGTCACGCCCGACCATTGACGCGGTTCAAGGCACAACCCCAGTTCGGCCCGGTCGACACGGCCGTCCGCCACGCACTCGGTCACGGGACGATCGGGCGAGACCGCCGTCGGGCCCGTCCGCGGCCGCCAGGGACGCTCGACCATCGACACCCGCATTTCGGGCGGAGCCGTTATCAGCAAGCGATTGCCGGCCGGTTCGCCGTCGAGCGGCACGACCAACGGGACCGCGTGCTGGACGCACGAGCCGCCGACCAGTTGATGGGGTCGAACCGGATACCGCGCCTCGACGTCGCACGTGCCGATCTTCGGCGAGTCCAAGGCGATCTGAACGCGCCTCGAACCGTCGTTGTCGGCCGGCGCGCCCGCGACGTTACGCGGCGCCGCGGTCGGCGATACCCGCTCTCCTTGCACGCGAAATTCGACGTTCTCCAAACCGTCGGGCAACTCGAACCGCAGCGAGTCCAGGGGTTCGTAATCGATTTGGTAGGAGAATCTTTGCCTCGCGCCGCCGGCCCGTCGATCGAGCGCGATCGTCGTATTCGAGGTCACGGCGATCCGTTGGGAGTGGATCTCGCGCCCGGCGACCAAAACGGCCTTGGTCGGATCGCCGCGGAAGAACAACGGGGCCTGCTGACGCTGGGCTAGGGACGTCAACGGCGCAACCTGTTGGCGCGTCATTCCCGTCGTCGCCGCCGAATCGACCGTGAGTTGGACGCGATCCTCCGGCACAACGATCACGGCGGCCGGCCCCGGCGACGCCACTTTCGGGGCTGGAAACGTCAGACGAAGCGTTTTTTCGTCGGAAGCAATGCGTCGATGCGCGCGAATCGTCAATTCGACATTGCCGGACGACGGTTGGCGCAGGGGAATCGAAAGCGTTCCTGAATCCGTTTGGAGGATCCGATCGGCCGCCACGAGACTGTCGGGCCCGACCTCGTCATAACGCCAATCGCCCAGGTCCACGTCGAGCACCCTCGCCTTCTTGCCGCGAATGGCGTAATGCAAGGTTGCTTCGAGTCGAATCTGCTCCACGTCGACGATTGCCACGTATTGAGGCTCCACGCTGATTCGTGTCTGGCGCGGCGCGACGCGAACCGGAAGCGAGAACGGCTGGGCGAAATACTTGAAGCCCGCCACCAGATCCTCGTGAACCAGCGCGTTGGGCAAGTCCTCGTGCTGTTGAACGCCCAGCCGCGGGTCCCACAGCAAATCAAGGTCGTCGGACGCTTCGAGAGCCAGATAACCCGATTGACGCGCGGCGTCCAATACCTCGAAACCGGCCAATTCCATCCATTGGCCGAACATGCTCGCATCCACGGCGCGACGTGCCGAAAGCCGAATCTCGATCGGCCCGAGCGTCTTCATGGGCAGTTGCACCTCGACGACGCGGCCCTCGTCATTCGCACTCTCCCTGGCCGCTTCCACGACGTTATATTCGTCCCCGTGGGACGGCGCCAGTTCCGCGCCGGCCGGCAGGCGAACCCGAAATCGGTCAAACGGCTTGCCGTAGCCTCGCACCCGCAACGTCGCCGTCGAGTGGATGCCGTGATGGTCGATTCGAATGAGAACCTCTCCGGCGGATTCCAGCACCGTGGGCGTGACAGCCGGCCTTGACTCGGGTTTGTGCCAGGATAATTCGAAATCTCCGCGGGGCCCTTGCACCGTCAACCGCGAGCCTTTCCCTTGGGCCGGCGGCGCGACGGTCAGCATGGTTCCTTCCGACGCTTCCGCCACGACGCCCGGCGTTGGGACCACAAGGCTCAACTCCGACTCCGTGCCCGAGGGTATCCGAAGACGCAGTGTTTTCCTCTCACCAAGCACGGCCAGCGGGACCAGCGTCTTGAGCGTCAAACGCTGTTGCTCGGTCGGCTTGCCCCGGATCCAGGCCACATAGCCTCCGTGGTCTTTGTCGAACGCCAAGACCGGCGCGCCTTCGCCGGTGTAGCTTGGTTGGCCCGCGAGCACGGCCTGGTCCAAGGCGAGCGGAATCCGCACCATCCCCTCGCGCTGTGGCAGAATATCGCATTGAATCGTCAGCCTCGCGTAATCCGTCTCCGCCGTGCCCGAGACGATCACCTTTTTCAGCACGTAGGCCGGACTGATAGCACCGGGTTTTAGTCCGTGAATCTGGTCATAGACCCGGCGAAAATCTTCGAGCGTGAAGCCGAACGCCGGCCTTAACATGCCCCGAGCGTCCTCGAGGTAGTACACCGGCGGCCCGATTTCATGGACCCCCCCTGCCGGTGGAATCCGCGATTCCGTGACGTCGGTCGGCTCGGGCGCAACCTTTTTCCCGGTCGAATCCTGCGCGTGGATCCCCCCGGCGAGAACCAGCAGGATGCACATTGCCCAAATCGTCGGCCGACACATGTCGTGCCTCTTCGCACGTGGGAGTTGCATGGTATCCCCGCTGCGCCTGGAAGTGCCGTCCGGCGATCGAATGCGACGATCATGGCCCGCGCGGGCGCGCGAGCCTCTCATTCCGACGTTGTTCCGAATCGTGAAAAGACGCAGCCCCATGTTACCCAGTTTAATCCGCCACCAAAGCGGACGAAAGCAACAAACTACGCCAATTTACCGCGACCGGCATAGGCTTGTCACCATTGTCCCAGCCATTGGTGGGGGCGACCCGCCGTGCAAGCTATCGGTCCGGTCGTTGTGGTACGGTACTCAGGAGCTGAGTGATCTCCCGGCCGAGTCGTTCGTTCGCCGAGGCGAGAAACCGGCCCGACCGGAGCGCCATCGGTCCGCCGCTGGGGGAGCCGACCACACCGCCCGCCTCGCGGACCAAAAGCGTGCCGGCGGCCATGTCCCAAATCCGGGTCGAGTAGGACCACGACGCATCGAAACGTCCCGCGGCCACGTAGGCCAGATTCAAGGCCGCCGAGCCGGTGCGACGCAACGCCTGGAACCGAGAAACGGCACGAACGAACGCCTGGAAGTCGGGCGAACGCTCGTCCACTTGCGGCGGGAAGCCGATTCCGGCCAAGGCATCCTCGATCCGTTCGACGCGGCTGGTGCGTATCGGCGTCCCATTGAGCCGGGCGCCCTCGTTTCGCGCGGCCGAAAAAAGTTCGTTGCGCATCGGGTCAAACACGCTGCCGACCCGCAATTCGCCGCGTTCCACCAGCGCCAGCGATACACTGAAATGCGGGACTTGGTGGGCAAAATTCGTCGTTCCGTCCAGTGGATCGACGACCCAGCAATACTCGGCGTCCAAAGGGTTATGACTTTGATCGGGAGAATCCTCCTCGCCGAGGACTTCGTGACCCGGCAGGGCATCATGCAAAAAATCGGCGATCACCTTTTGCGAAGCCAGATCGGCGTCGGTCACTAAATCAGCGGGCGATTTGAGCCGGACGGTCACGTTTCCGAATCGTTCCATCAAGGCGACCCCGCCCAGGCGGACGGCGGCCTCACCGATTTCAAGATAGCTAACCATAGGACGCACAATCACTTAGGACAGTGAATTTTCCAACCCGATTATAGTGGCCCCACGGCCGTTCGCAACCCGATGAAATCCCCGCTGGCGCGGGGGTCTGTTTTTTTCTACAAAAATCGAATTTAGGAGGAAAGAACGCTGGACATCGATGAAAGACTTGTTATCATCAAAAGTGAGCAGCAGGGTGGTTCGATGGTCGTAAGCTCTCTTAATCACCTCATTCGCTTTCAAACGTTCTTAGAGTTGGTATCATAAACAGAGTTATTGCGGCATATCGGCCTCTTCTCTGTTCCGGCCCCGCCGTTTCGCCTCGACTGCGAGCGGCGGGGTTTTTTTGTTGCTTCATCGCGCGGACGGTTGTGAAGAGGACGGTGCCCAGGGGAAAAAACGATGCCCGGCGCCTTCATTACCAAAAATTTCGTCCTCCAAAACGATTCGGCCGTCCGGCTCTATCACGACTACGCTCGTGATCTGCCGATCATCGATTATCATTGCCACCTCCCGTCGGCCGACGTGGCCGACGATCGACGATTCGAAAACCTCACCCAAATCTGGCTCCGCGGCGACCATTACAAATGGCGGGCCATGCGCACCGCCGGCGTCGACGAGCGGTACATCACGGGCGACGCCTCCGACTGGGAAAAATTCGAGCAGTGGGCGCAAACCGTGCCGCGAACGCTCCGCAGCCCGCTCTATCATTGGACCCATCTCGAGCTGAACCGTCCGTTCGGTATCAACGATCGGCTCTTGGGGCCCGACACGGCGCGGGGCATTTGGGACGAGTGCAACGCCCGGCTTCGGGAAGACGGCTTCTCGGCCCGCGGCATCATGAAGCAGATGAAAGTCGTCCTGGTCTGCACGACCGACGATCCGGTCGATTCGCTCGAAGCTCACGCGAAAATCCAGGCCGATCCCTCCTTCGCGATCCAGGTGCTCCCCACGTTTCGGCCCGACCGGTCGATGGCCGTCCAGTCGCCCGTCGCGTTCAACGCCTGGGTCGACAAACTGATCGAATCAAGCGGCGTCGAAGTCAACGATTTCGACTCGTTTCTCGAGGCGATCCGCCGCCGGCACGACTTTTTCCACGCCCGGGGCTGCCGCCTTTCGGACCATGGAATCGAGACCTTCTACGCCGAGGACTATAGCCCGTCGGAAATCGCGGCCATTTTTCGGCGAGTGCGGCGCGGCAACGAACTGGACCCGCAAGAAGTCCTCGCCTTCAAGTCGGCCATGCTCCATGAACTGGCCTTGATGGATCACGAAAAAGGCTGGGTCCAGCAGTTCCATTTCGGCGTGATGCGCAACAACAACACGCGAATGCTCGAACGCTTGGGCCCGGACACGGGCTTCGACTCGATCGGTGATTTTCCCGTCGCCGGCCCCATGGCCCGGTTCTTCGACCGGCTCGACCGCGACGACCGGCTGGCCAAGACGATCCTCTACAGCATCAACCCGACCGACAACGAAATCGTCGGCACGATGCTCGGCAATTTCCAGGACGGCGTCATCCCGGGCAAAATGCAGATGGGCAGCGGCTGGTGGTTCCTCGACACGAAGGACGGCATGGAACGGCAACTCACCGCCCTGTCGAACCTGGGCCTCTTGAGCCAATTCGTCGGCATGTTGACCGACAGCCGCTCGCTGCTTTCCTACACGCGGCACGAATACTTCCGCCGAATCCTCTGCAACGTGCTGGGCACGGAAATCGAGCAAGGCCTCCTGCCGCGCGACATGGACCTTATCGGCTCCATGGTCCGCGACATCAGCTACTACAACGCCGCCCGCTATTTCGGCTTCAACCTGCCCACCTGAACCGGGCCGCAGTAGCAGTAGGTCAGGCTGTGCCTGACAGAACGACTGCCTCCACAAATCGAGGCTGTTCGGGCATTCACACTTCATGAAAAAACCGAGCCGCGACCGTAAGGGAGCGGTTGAGAATCTCACGGACGCCAACCGCTCCCTCACGGTCGCGGCTCGGTAAAGAAAGACATGGCAATTCTGTCAGGCACAGCCTGACCTACCTGCTACCTGCTTTCTTCGCGCCCTTCGCGTCTTCGCGGTGAAAAAATGGACACAGCGTCAGGAGTAGAACTCCCCCTGCCCGACCGCCTCGAAAGCGTTCTTGAAATGCTCGATCCGCGGTTTCTCGCCCGGCGGCCAGGTAATGGCCACCACGTCGAATCGCGCCGGGTGGTCATGCAGACGGTGGCGGCTCAGGAAAGTCACCGCCAGTCGTGTCAACCGTCGCTGCTTGACCGGCGTGACGGCCTCCGAGGCATGGCCGTGCTGGTCGCTCTCCCGGGTCTTCACCTCGACAAAGACGATCGTCCGGCCGTCCAACGCCACGAGATCCAATTCGCCCGACGGGAGACGAACGTGCCGGCCGATGATCTTGTAGCCCAATCGCCGCAGGAATCGGTCCGCCAACCGCTCGCCCCGCTCGCCGAGCGGCTTTTCCGCAAAGAGTCGCTCCCGCCAATGACGGACCACCGCGACAAGCCCCATGGCCGACGATCCTCCACGATTTCAATAGCGTGTTACTACGACTTCTTGCCCTGCCCGGTCTGTCGCTGCTGGAGCCGGGTTCCCTTGCCCACCCGATCACGCAGGTAGTAGAGCTTCGCCCGACGCACCACGCCCGACCGTTGGACTTCGATCTTCGTGATCCGCGGCGAATGGATCGGGAACTTCCGCTCGACGCCCTCGCCCTGGACGATCCGCCGCACGGTGAACATCTCGCGCGTGCCGGAGCCGCTTCGGGCGATGACCACGCCGGTGAAAATTTGGATGCGTTCCTTCTCGCCTTCCAGAATGCGCGTGTGGACGTCGACCGTGTCGCCGACCTCGAACTGGGGAACCTCGGGCTTCATGCTGGTCTTTTCGACCGTCGCGATCAGTTTCTGGCTCATGGCCGCCTTCCTTCGTGTAGGGTGGGCATCGCCCACCATGGGTTGGAATAGGTAGGGTGGGCACCGCCCACCGAATATTGGAAATGGATACTTGTATTGTTTTCGGTGGGCGATGTCCACCCTACGTTGTATGCTTCTATTTATTCAAGTCCCCGCGGCGTTCTTCCGTCCGTCGCCGACCATCTTCCTCTCGCCATCGGGCAATCGCCTGGTGATCGCCGCCCAACAGCACGGGCGGAACCTCCAGGCCCCGATACTCCCTCGGCCGCGTGTACTGGGCGAATTCCAGCAGCCGCTCGGGCCCCGAAAACGAGTCGCCGGCACTGCTGTCTTCGTCGCCCAACACCTCGGGCACGAGCCGAATCACCGCGTCGATCACGGCCATCGCGGCCACTTCACCCCCGTTCAGGACGAAATCACCCAGCGATATTTCGTCCGGCTCGAGGATCGTCCGAATCCGCTCGTCAAAACCTTCATATCGGCCGCACAGCAGGATAATCCGCTGTTTCGTGGCCAGTTGTTCTACTACTCCCTGGTCGAGCCTTCGCCCTTGGGGCGTCAGCATGACCAGATGGCCCGGTTCGGCTTCCAACCGGCGGACCGCCTCGACGCACTCGACGATCGGCTCGACCTTCAGCACCATGCCCGGCCCGCCGCCGAACGGCCGATCGTCCACCTTATGGTGCTTGTCCGTGGACCAATCGCGCGGGTTGTGCAACCGTACGTCGATCAGTCCCCGCGCGATCGCCTTGGCCAGCAAACTCTGACCCGTGTATCCGCTGAAAATCTCGGGAAACAGAGTCACTACGTCAAATCGCATCGCGGGTCACTCTTCGGCTTATTCCGCGTCGGCCGTGGCTTCCTCGGTCTCGGCCTGCTTCTCGCGCTTCGGCTGCGGCATGACCGTCGGGGCTTCCGGCCGGCTTCGCTGTTGGGCCAAACGCTTCAAGGCCTCTTCCTGCTGCGCCACGTGCGTGCCTTCCAGACCGTACTTCTTGATCAGCACGCCGACCCGATCCGAAGGCTGCGCGCCGACGCCCAGCCAGTACTGAACCCGTTCGCGGTTCAGGATGGCTCTGGCATCCGTCTCGGGAACCATCGGATCATAGGTACCCAATTCTTCAATCACGCGAGCGTCGCGCGACGCCCGCTGGTCGATCGCGCAGATCCGAAAGAACGGACGGTGCTTTCGGCCCAGCTTCTTCATGCGAATACGTACTGCCACGTAATACTCCTTGTCGAGGGATGACGGTGGACGTTGCCCACGCTACACATTTTCCGTAGTAGGCCGGGTCGCGACCCGGCAAGGGATTGATTATTGAATAACGCCGGGTCGCGACCCGGCCTACAGCTGTCCCCTTTTTCCGAGGGGTTACTTTTTCTCTCGCTCTTCTCGCCGCTTTTGACGTTTCTCTTTCTCGCGTAGCTTCTTTATCTTGGCCCGTTCCTGGGGCGTAAGCCGTTTGCCCGTGCCGATCTTCTTCTTGGCCAGCTTTCCATCCGGGTTGAGCATTCCCTGGCGAAGCATGTCCTGCATCATCTGCGCTTGGCCGCGTTTGCCCATGCCCGACATCTGCTTCATCGCCCCGGCGAAGACGTCGAACTGCTTGACCAGATTGTTCACCTCGTTCGGCTCGACGCCCGCCCCCGCCGCGATCCGCCGCCGGCGGCTCTGATCGACGATCTTTTTCGGGTTGCGGCGTTCCTCGGGCGTCATCGAGTCGATCACGCCGAGCATCCGTTGCATTCCCTTCTCCGTGTCGACGTCGCCCGCCATCTCGGCCAATTTTCCCATCCCGGGAATCATGCCCATCAATTTGCTGAACGAGCCCAGCCGCTTGATCTGGCCGAACATCTTCTTCATGTCGTCCAGCGTGAATTCGCCCTTTTGCAACCGGGCCTGCTGCTGGAGCATCTCGTCCTGGTCGAACTTCTGTTGGGCCTGTTCGACCAGCGTGAGCACGTCGCCCATGCCCAAAATCCGCCCCGCCATGCGGTCGGGATGGAATTCCTCCAGGGCGTCGAGGTGCTCGCCCGTCCCCACGAACTTGATCGGCACGTCGGCCACGGCTTTGACCGAAATTGCCGCTCCGCCCCGGGCGTCGCCGTCCAGTTTGGTCATGATCACGCCGTCCAACTCCAGTGCGTCGTTAAACGCCTTGGCGCTGTTCACGGCGTCCTGGCCCGTCATCGCGTCGACCACCAGGTAAATCTGCCCGGGATTGCACTGACGGTCGATCCGTTCCAGTTGGGCCATCAACTCGTCGTCAATGTGCAACCGGCCGGCCGTGTCCAGTATCACCACGTCGGCCCCGATCTGCTTCGCGTGCCGCACCGCGTTGTTGCACACCCGCACCGGGTCCGACTGGTCTCGCTCGGTATAGACGGGAATGTCGAGCTGCTGGCCGAGGACTTCCAACTGATCAATGGCCGCCGGACGCTGAAGGTCGGCCGCCACCAGCAACGGGCTCTTGCCGCGCTGGCGGATCAGCCGGGCCAGCTTGCCGCACGTGGTCGTCTTGCCCGAGCCTTGCAGGCCGCAGAGCATCAGGACCGTCACGTCGCCTTGCAGATGAAGCGAATGATCGACCGGGCCCATCAGGTTGATGAGTTCCCGATGGACGATCCCCACTAGATGCTCTTCCGGCCGGAGCGAGGCCAGAACCTTCTCGCCCAACGCCTGTTCGCCCACCCGATCCATGAAATCCTTGACCACCGGAAGGCTCACGTCGGCTTCCAGCAAGGCCTGGCGAACCAGACGCAGCCCGTCGCGCATGTTTCCCTCGGTCAACTTGGCGTGACCGCGGATCGTCTTCAGCGCGGAAGTGAGGCCTTGTTGCAGGGATTCAAACATGACTCGGGTCGTCGTCGTCCGGAAACGGGATCGCAATTCGTCAGGCGACGGAGATGTCCATCGACCGTCGGCGGCAAACGTGCCGCTGGGTCAAAGGACACCCCGATCGGTCCCACTCGGCCCCAAGAGGCCCGCAATGGGTAAACCCATATACTACCGAATTCCGCCCCACTTTGGCAATGGTCACAAGGATATGATTTACTTACGCCCTTAGGGGGGGTGCGGTGGACGGTCCCGCCCGAACTGATCGAGTGTCTCGTGGGGCGACCAGTGATGAGGGCCGTAAATTGTCACGAGTCGGATATAGCATCGTCCCTTACAGAGATCAGGGAGTTTCGCGCCGGACAGCATGTATTTCGAGGTTCCGGAGGCATCCATTCTGCCCCGTTGCCGCATCTTTTGCCTCGCGCCGCGCGTCACGCGAGCCAGGAAGATGCCCTGGTCTTACCGGACGTTCGAGAGGCAATCCTCGGCCAGTCTCGTGCAAGCCCCGTACAATTGAAACGAGGCTATTCGGGAATTGACGTTTAACGAATAAACCGAGCCGCGACCGTGAGGGAGCGGTTGTGAGACTTTTTAAACGGCAACCGCTCCTTCACGCACGGTCGCGGCTCGGAAAAATTCGCGTATCCCAGGTGGACTGGAACGGCTTGGATCGATCTTGCGGATTGCCGTGAGCGTATGGGAGCCCGAACGTCTGGCCTTCGGACTGTCGGCCTCAACGGCGACCAGCCGACGAGGAAGTGACCGTTGAGCGAACCGATATGCCGTGAGGAAAAACCGGACGACTCGCTTTCATCGGCCATCTGTGCGGTCTAATCCGCCGGAGATCAACACAGCCTTGCGAAACCGAAGTTGACAGGAATAGTTTCTGGAAGTAGATTTTCCCGTGCTAACCCGCATTTCTTCACTAAAGCAATGGGATTGGCATCTTTGACTAGGAATAGGTGGGGTGATGCCGGCGAAGGAACCATCGCGGTTTAGCCTTTCCCGGCAACTCTATCGAATTCCTTGCGACTTGCTCAATGTGTCTTGATACAGCGGGGGATCTTTTAGATGCGTTCTTCCTTGTTTCTCGTTCCACTTTGCGTGGCGTTGTGCGTCTCGTCCGCGGCGGCCGGCAACTGGGCCGCCGACCTGTTCGAAACCACCAAGCATGATTTCGGCGCCGTCGCCCGCGGCGCCAAGGTCGAATACAAATTCACTGTCAAAAACTGCTATCTGGAAGACGTCCACATCGCCTCCGTCCGTTCCAGTTGCGGCTGCACCCAGGTTCGGGTCGAAAACCCCTTGCTGAAGACCTACGAAACCGGGGAAATCGTCGCCACGATCGACACCCGGGGCTTCTGGGGCCAGCGGGGCGCCACCCTCACCGTCACCTTCGACAAGCCCTATTACGCCGAAGTCCAGCTCCAGGACTCCGTTTACATCCGAAGCGACGTCGTTTTCGAGCCGGGCAGCGTCACCCTGGGCGAGGTTGACCAAGGCCAGTCGGTCGAGAAGAAAGTCAGCGTCAGCCACACCGGCCGCGGCGATTGGCGCGTCGTCGAGGTCCGAAGCGACAATCCCCACGTCTCGGCCAAGCTCGTCAACGGAAAGAGCTACGCCGGCCAGGTTTCCTATGACATCGTGGTCCGTGTCGATGAAAAGGCCCCCGCCGGCTACCTCCGCGACCATATCGTCCTGGTGACCAACGACCAGACGGCCAAGCAAGTGCCGCTACTGGTCGAGGGCCGGGTTCTGTCGGGCGTCACCGTTTCGCCCGCCCCGTTGTTCCTTGGCGTGGTCAAACCCGGCGAGAAAGTGAGCAAGCAGATCGTGGTCCGTGCCAAGAAGCCGTTCAAAATCACCGGCGTCACGTGCTCCGACGGCGGCTTTGAATTCCACAACGGCGACAACGCCGAAGCCAAACCCTGGCACCTGCTGCCCATCACCTTCATCGGCGGCGACTCGAAGGGCAAAGTGAGCCGCACCATCCAAATCCACACCGACCTCGACAACCGCGTCTCCGACCTCCCGGCCTACGCCGTCGTGACCGACGGAAAAGAAAACTAAGAGCCTATCCGAAAACGGGGACTGGCTCCGAACTCGACGTACCTAACGCTTCCTAAAACGGTTGCCGTGAGGTGCCTGTCCCCGTTTTCGGATAGGCTCTAAACGTTTCTCCATCAAGTCCCCTCTCCCACCGGGAGAGGGCCAGGGTGAGGGCACTGTGTAGTCTTCCTCGCCCCCAAAGCAAAAAACCACCAACGGCCGCGGGAACCCCAAAGTCCCCGCGGCCGTTTCGCGTTTCTTGCATTCTTGGCAAAAAACGCTCTCTTTTTCACGCTCTTGAATATGTACAAATGTATACTATAATAACAATATGGCCCGCCACATCGGTCATCTCGACGCTGACTGCTTCTACGTCTCGTGCGAACGAGTGCGCCGCCGTTTTCTGCGCGGCCAGGCGGTCGGCGTACTGAGCAACCAAGGGGCGTGCGTGATCGCCAAAAGCTACGAACTGAAAAGCCGCGGCGTCACCACCGGCATGCCCATCTGGGACGCCCTGCCGCTGTGTCCCGAGGCCATCTTCGTCAAACGCGATTTCGAGTGGTACGAGGTTCTCTCGCGGCGGATGTACGACGTCGTGTGCCGCTTCAGCCCGACGGTCGAATACTACTCGGTCGATGAAGTGTTTTTCGACGCCGGAACCATGACGCGTGCCGAGGCCCTCGCGCTGCAAGACCGCGTCCTACGCGAGACGGGCGTGCCGGCGAGCGTGGGCGTCGCGCCGTCGAAAATTTTGGCCAAACTGGCGTCCGGTTCCCAAAAACCTTTCGGTTGCGTCGTGGCCGTCGAACCGGAGGACGTCGCCCGGCTGCTTCGCGGCCGCCCCGTCGAGAAGATCACCGGCGTCGGTCGTCGCAGCGCGGCCAAGCTCGAACAACACGGCATCCACGCCTGCGAGGATTTTGCCCGGGCCGACCGGCGGCTGATCCGCCGTTTGCTGACCAAACGGGGCGAGGATCTCTGGTGGGAACTCAACGGCTCGCCGGTCCTGCCGCTTTGCTCCACGCGCTGTGCCCATAAAAATCTGAGCCGCGGCGGCAGCCTGGGCGTCGCCACGGCCGATCCCGATCGCGTCACCGCCTGGATCGCGCGAAACGCCGAGCGGCTGGTCGAGGCCCTGGACTATCACGGCGTCTATTCCGAACAGCTTGCCCTGAGCCTACAATTCAAAGAGGGCGGCGGTGCGATGCGATCCGCCAGTCTCTCGGCGACGGCCGACTTTCACGCACTCTACACCGCCGGCATGCGGCTATTGGCCGAATGTTGGAGCGGACAAGTGGTGGCCTACATGCATTTGATCGCCGGCCGATTGGCCGACCGCCGCAACTTCCAACGTTTCCTGTGGGAACGGCCCGACCCGCGCCGACAAGCGATCCAACGTGTCAAACGATTGATCAACGCCCGACTGGGCCGGTTCGCCCTCCGCAGCGGCGCGACCCTCCCGTTGGATGACATCTACCGCGACGCGACCCATTCCTACGACATTTGCGACATCTACGGCAAAACGTGTTTTTAGAGGCTCTCCGAAAACGGGGACTGGCTTCGAACTCGAGGTACGCGGCGGTTCCCAAAACGATTGCCGTGAGGTGCCTGTCCCCGTTTTCGGAGAGCCGCTCGGGTTTTTGAATAACTTTAACAGGTGTTCCCATGTGCTTTGGCATTGCCCTGCCGATCGACGCCTTGCCCGAGGAAATCGTCCGACGTTATCCCCATCGCATTGCGGTGCGCGAACCGGAGGCCTCGCGCGAGTTGCGTTTTACCTTCCGCGATCCGCAAGCCGAACTGCCCGTCTGGCGCGACAACCGCCTGGAAATTCTCGCCTGGGGCAACCGCGACGATCCCGCGTCGCGCCTGCCTCGCACGGGCTGGTGCCGCCAGGAAAGCCTGGAGGCGGGCCGTTGGTCGCGGCTTCAGCCCGAGATGGTCGAAATCCCCGCCGCCCTGGGCCTGGAAAAAGGCGTGTGGTTCCTGATCGCCGAGGGAATGCGCGGCGTTCTGGTCCACGACGAACGCGCCCGGCCCCACGTCTACATGCTCACCCAACCGGCGTCGCACTACTACCAAATCATGACCCGCCACGACCGCATGCCGGTCTTGCTCGGCCAACAGATGTGACGCGATTCAAAGTGGATCACACCTCTTTTTCTTATTCTATTTCCGACGTCTCAGGCAAATTAAATTCACCAGCCCGCATAACAGCAAGGTAATGCTACCGGGCTCGGGGACACTTGCCTCAATGCTACTACCGGGCTCGGGGACACTTGCCACGCGGAACCCTATGCCGTTGTTCTCGCGCGTCGGGTCGCCGTAGTGGCGGGCGCCGGCCCACAAGTACAAGGAGCAGGGGGCCCAACGGCCGCCACGCAACCCACGAGACGAATCAATCGCCGTCTCGTTCCATTCCCCCAGGTTGCCGCCTTGGTCGAATGTGCCATAGGGGCTTTCCGAGTTCTCGAACTCGCCTACCTCGGTCTGGTAGTATGGGCTGCCGATCGTGTAATCTCCGCCAGAAATGTAGAAGTTTGCGTTGTTGCCCGGGTCAGGGTTGATCAGATCATTGCTCGGACTAGCATCGCTGCAGGTCGGATAGTCGAAGTAGTTTCCCGTCACGCCGTCGTTCTTATGGTAGGCCGCCTTGTACCATTCGTCCTCCGTCGGAATAAACCATGTTGCGTTCCCTTGCCGGGCAAACGTGGTTTGGTTACCGATGTTGATGTATGCGCCGCTTTCCGTGTTACCGTCGCCCTGACCGTTGTGCAACCAGTTGCAAAACCGAGCCGCGTCCCAGAAGCTCACATAGTTCACCGGACGGTTGTCCCAGTTCGAGTCGCCCCCCTTGGCCGTGTAGACGTAGGGGTCGGCAACCGTGCCCGCTCCGCTCCGCGAGATCCCGCCGTAGACGTCCGCCATACACGTGTTGTACAGGCCGTACGGATCGCCCAGGGCCGCCTTGGCGTTGAGCAGCTCGCGCCACTGGGCGTTGGTCACCTCGTACTTGCCGATCTGGTAGACTTCGCCCACCGCGCCGTGGCCGGTGTTGTCCGCCGCGTTACCCGGGTTGCCCACCGGCACCAGGTCGATCGTGACCGCCTGGGCCGCGGTGGCGGCCAACACGACCACGGCCGCCAACAGAAGGGATCGATTCAATTTGCCTCGCATCAGAAGTTGACTCCTCGATTGAAAGGGTGAACAAGACTGGAACACGGAATTAGTTACCGTTGTGGAAAACCTTTTGTCGCCTTTCGTTCCGCGAAAGTGGCGTTCGATTCACGGGTAGCACCTCAGTCAAAAGAAGACGCTAGCAAGGCGAGCTCGTTTCTCCGGAAATTGCGCAAGGCAGCGAAGTCGGCCAACGCGAAACCGCGATTGGCCTTGCAACGCCCATTCGGGCCGAAGCGTTACGATTCCCGCCGCTTTCGCGGAGCGAAAGACGACGATCAGATCCGGCGGCATTTCGGACAAGAAACGCCCCAAATATCCCCCATTTTCCCATCCACCCCCCGAGATGTCAATAGCTGAGTGAAAAGGTGAATAAAAAGGAGGGGCGAGTGAAAAGGTGTCAGGAACCGTTTTTAGACGTAAGTCATTTTCCCACATTCCTCCCATGCCTGACAATACGCCGCCCGTCTTCAGATAGCCCTGCCCGCTCACCGTCCCGTGCTGGGATAGATCACCGGCGGGCGCTCGGGCCAGTGGGGCTGTGCCGACGTGCCTTCTTGCGCGGCGGTCACAATGGCGGGCAACCGTTCGATTCGCGGCGGCGAATCCGATGAGGCGGTCGAGAGAGTTGACTCACGCGAATCGTGGGTCGGCCATGCAACTGGCACCAGCGGCCGACGCTCGTGCCAGTTGCTCGGTTCACCCGCGACTTGCTTGGCTTTTACGACGAGATCTGGTTGCTTATCTTGTTCAGGCTGTTCATTCCGTTCGACGGCCCGGGCTCGCTCGGCCTGGTCGCTGCGCTCGGTCGGTTGAGCTTGCTCGGCGAAGAGCGGTCTTGCGCCCAGCTTCAACGTAGGCGCAGCCTCGGCCGGCCACGTGGTTGAGGCGGCGGACGAAGCGTCCGGCAAGCCCAGCCCCGGACGTGCGCCAAAACCCATGACGCCGCCACGTCCCGCCGGATCGGCTGACACGGGACCGATCGGCGTGGCCGGCATGGGACCAAAGACGATGGGTGGGGCGATCTCCGCGGCACCGACGGCCGACGGCTCGCCGCCCGGCGAGAAACCGACTGCGCCCGAGGCGGCTGATTCCGCCGCGGACGCCGCATTGCCCGAGACGCTGCCCGACCCGACCGGCGTCTCGGAGCGATCCGGCTGACGGCCTTGCTCGTCCGACCGTTCCGAAATCAGGTGCATCGTGTCGCCCGTCGGAACGCCGACGGCCGAAGGAACCTCGGGCGGAAGCGCTCCCGTCGAACCGGCCGCCGACTCGTTGGCCAAAAGCGATTCATGCCCACCCGACGCATTGTTCTGGATATTCTGAGGCCGTGGCGGCGTGAACTGGCTTAAATCCACTTCCTTCGGCGTCCGCACCGCCGGCATGACGGGCGGCGTGGGCTCTTCCGCCGCCACCTTCTTCGGCGCGTGGTTCACCATGGTCCAAACGATCGGGAATCGGGCAATATTGATCCCGATCGACACCCCCATGATCACCACGACCATGACGGCAACCGCGATTCTAGGCATGGCTCGGTCTCCCGGCAAAGTCGCCTTTCGATCCGCGAAAGTAGCGTCGCGAAAAATATCGCTTCTTTCGCGGAGCGAAAGGCGACAATGGTGGCCTAAGAACGATTGCTCACCAAAATCAATGATGCCCCTTTTTTCTCTTGCGCCAGAATCATACCCCGCTCGCAACCCGGGGCAAGCAGTTATCCGCCCATTCCGTCGCGAAAAATGAGCATTCCCCGTCGCGCGCGTCGGTTGCGTAAACTTTGGCGAAAAGCGAAACTTCTCCAAAAGAAAAGTGACCGATTCTACCACCCCGAAAAATGTAAAACCTTCTCCATCTCTCCAGAATCAGTACCGTTATCTGTGTTCATCTGTGTTCATCTGTGGTTCCAAAGCAACCCCCTCCGTGCCCTCCCGTGGTGAAAAACCCGCGTCAAATCTCCGACGTATCCGGCTCGCCGCGCCGACGGATCGCTTCCTCGATCCACTCCAACTGTTCCGCCGTCAATCGCCAGCCGACCGATTCGGCCGTCTCGCGGAGTTGTTCCGGCCGCTTAGCCCCGCACAGCGCCGACGTGATGCCCGGCCGATGGATTGTCCAATTGACGACCACCTGCGCCACCGTATGGCCCGACGCCGCGGCGATCGATCGCAATTCGTCGAGAAAATCGTGGTTCTTGTGCCACTCGTCGCCGTGGAACATGCGATACTTGCGCCGGCTGTCTCCCGCGGGCAATACGTCCTCGCGTCGCAGCCGCCCGGCGAGCAAACCCTTGTACAAAACCCAATAGGGCAGCACGGCCACGTTATTTTCGCGGCACCAGGGCAGGGCGTCGGCTTCGATCTGCCGCTGCAACATATTGAAAAGCGGCTGATACGCGACAATCGGGCAGTGCGAGGCAAACTCCTTCACCTGATCGAGCGTCATATTTGACGCGCCGATCGCGCGTGCCTTGCCTTCCTCCATCAGCCGCTTCAACTCACCGGCCGACTCGGCCGGCGGCACCGCCGGATCGAAGATGTGCAGATAACACAGATCGACGTGGTCCGTGCCCAGCCGACGCAGGCTCTCTTCGCACTCGCGCCGCAGCGTTTTCGGCCGCGCGTCGATGATTCGCCGCGTGCCTTGCGCGTCCCAATGCAGTCCGCCCTTGGTGGCCAACACAATCTCGTCGCGCCGCCCTGCCAGCGCCTTGGCGATCATCCGCTCGCTCTCGCCCGCCAGCCCGTACATGTAGGCCGTATCGATGTGATTGATTCCCCGATCAAAACACGCCCGCACCGTGGCAATCCCGTCCCGTTCCGTCGCGCCCGGACTGGTCATCCCCGCCATCGGCCAGCACCCCAGCGCAACGGCCGAGACCTTCATGCCTGAATCGCCAAGCGTTCGATATTCCATTTCCATGAGCCGCCACCTATTGCATCAGTAGGGCGGGCACCGCCCACCAAAACATGATCACGGCCTCTCCTTCCTCTTTGCGTCCTTCGCGTCTTCGCGGTAAAGAAAGTCGTCACCCGCGCGGACAGCACCCTGGAGGACAAACGTCGTGGCTCGGCCCGTGGTCGCCGATCGCCAGTCGCGGCTTGCTCGAATCAACCCGCTCCTCGACCAGCAGTCGGATCATTTCGACCACACGCGGATGGTTGCCCGCGGCCGCCGCGCGAGCCATTTTGATTCCGCGCTCGTCGCACAATCCGGCGATTTCGATGTCTAGATCGTAAACCAGCTCCATGTTCTCCAGCAGAAACCCGATCGGCACGAGCACCAAGGCTTCGTCGCGAACCTCGCCCGCCTCGTGCCACGCAATGATTTGTTTGCCAAGATCCGGCTCAAGCCACGCTTGCGACGGCGGCCCGCTACGGCTCTGATAGCACAGACGCCACTCACCGCGTCCGAGTCGTTTGGCAATCAGCCGGCACGCTTCGGCCAGTTGCTCCTCATAGTCCGACGTCCTGGCCATGCCAACCGGCAAGCTGTGCGACGTGAAAACAAGCCGAGCTGCGTCGCGATCCACTTCGTCCAACGTGCCGAACGCCTCGGCCGCCCGATCCGCGACCGCCTCGACAAAATTCGGATGGTTGTAGAACAGCCGAATCTTGTCGACCCGCGGTGCTTTGTCGCCGATCTCCCCCCGCGCACGTTCGATGGCGTCGAGATACACCCGGCAGCCCGCGTGGGATCCAAACGCCGACGTAACGAACGCCAGGGCCCTCCGAATGCCGTCGTCGGCCATGTCTCGAAGCGTGTCGGCCAGCAGGGGATGCCAATGAAGATTGCCCCAATAAACCGGCAGCGAGGGTCCGTGGGCGTTAAGCTCATGGACCAGCGACGCCAACAACGCCCGCACCTGTCCGCCGAGAGGACTTGTCCCGCCGAACCGCTCATAGTGCTCCGCAACGGCAAGAATCCGCTCGCGGGAAACATTTTTCCCGCGAACGACGTTTTCGAGAAACGGCACTACGTCGGCCGCCCTCTCCGGCCCGCCGAATGAAACGATCAGCAATGCATCATAAGACTCGGCCACACAGTATCTCGCGCTAGAATGCGAACACGTCGGGGCTCACGTGGAAGAATCGTGCCAACCGGCCCACGTGGTCTCGATTCAGGGATCGTTTGCCTTTCAAGACGGCCGAAATGGTCGAATCGACAATGCCCGTGGCTCGGGCCACTTCGGTTTGAGAAACTCCCCGGGCGTCGATCAGTTGACGGAGCATTTGGGCGTCGGGCAGCGGTTCGATGGGGAATTCCTTCGATTCGTACTCTTCGACCAGCCCGCTCAAAACGTCGAGGTAATCGCGCTCGGCGGCTGTCAGGTGGTCCTTGTCCAACAGCCGGTCAATCATCGTCGTGGCGCGGTCGAGGGCCGCTTTTGAGCGGATAGGGCGCAGAGGAAACTGGCAGACCAAGTCCATGTACCGGCCTTGCCGGCTTGCCGGTCGGTCGATGGTGGCCATGATTCAATCCTTTTTCCAGTTGCCACGGTCGTATTCGGCGTGGGTAAGCACGTGCCGGACGTACACCCTGCCGTGCTCGAAATACGCGATGACGATCAGGCGGAATTTGTTTCCGCCGACGTTGAACACGATTCGGTTGCCTTCGGTCCGGTGGCCCACAAAGTCGGCGCTGGGAAACGCGGCCCGAACGTCGGCGAAGTTTTGCCAAGTGGTCTTTTCGACAATCCTATGCCACGCCCGAAGCGGCTCTTCGGCGTCTGGGTGCCGTTCCCAGAATTCTCGGAGCTTCTTTTTCGAGATGACGTACATCCGTGCCCTCTTTCCCCAGGATCGGCACCGCTACTTAAGTATTTTCGCAAAATGCGAAAAAGTCAAGGGGGAATTTGGGGCGGCCGAGGCGTTCCCGTTGCATGTCGTTTGTGCGTGGATGGGCAAACAGCCAACCGGTTGCGGCCAAGCCACACTACTTGCAGACGACCGACGCCCGTTTCGAGCAGGCCACGGAGACCGGCCCGGGCGCGGCGCAAAAAGCGGCGCAGTTAGGACCGGAAATGCTTGGAAAGGGGCCGTATGGGCGGAAGGAAGCAGTGAAAAAGCCCTATACGTCGAGAGAAATTGATTTGGCAGTGACCCCAACGGGACTCGAACCCGTGTTACCGGCGTGAAAGGCCGGTGTCCTGGACCGCTAGACGATGGGGCCTGGTCGCTCGACAGGGTGTCGAACACAAACTTCCCTGTATACGGAAAAGACACCCATTCCGTCAAGGGAGGCA
>DATECS010000268.1:0-7732 GCA_035286785.1 Thermoguttaceae bacterium
AACCCGCCGCTGGCCGCGCTGCTCACGACGATGTCGAGCCGTCCCCAGGTCTTTCCGACGTGCTCGACCATCGCCCGAACGTCGTCCTCCTCGCTCACGTCGGCCTTGACGACCATCGCGCGGCGGCCCATCGCGGCAATTTGCTGGGCCACCTCGTCGGCCGCGGCCTGCGACGTCACGTAGTTGATCACGACGTCGGCGCCCGCCTGGGCCAGCCGCAGCGCGCACGCCTTGCCGATGCCCCGCGAGCTGCCGGTCACCAGCGCCACGCGTCCTGAAAGATCGATCATGTTTATCTCCTCGAAATGGATAGTTCCGCGGCGTCCGGATTCACCGGTCCGCACGGATGGAGTGACGGATGAAACACGGCCAGCGCCGCCAGATGGTCGTCGCACGGCCAGACGTTGATGCGGCAACGACCGGTCAGGTCAATATCACGATAGACGCATGTATAGCCACCCGCGGCCGAGCGGCGAATCTGAACGCGCCGCGGCGCGAACGGGTCGCCCCGATTGATTGCCTTGTAGGCCGCTTCCTTGGCGGCCCAGAGGCGGCATACTTCGAGCCGGTCGCCGGCCTCGGCCAGGCACCGTTCCTCGTCGTCGAGCCACGCAGCCGCGAAGCCCGGCCCGAGCGGCTCGTTCTTCACCAGATCGACGCCGATCGACACGCCCGGCTCGGCGCCCAACGCCACCAGCACGGCCGTGTCGGTGTGTGAAATCGACAAGCACCACGACACGGGATGGCCGTCGATGGAAATCTCCGGGCGGATGCCGCGGCCCGACCGGTTGCGCGAAACGATGTCGATCGTCGCCTCGCCCGGTTCGGCTCGATTTTCTTGCGACAGTATCAGACGTTTTGCGAGTCTCCTCGCGACGAGAAAGCTCCGCCGACTTTGATCAACAACGACGTTCTCCCGCGATTTTCGCAACGGGGCGAAACGCCAGACGATTCCCGATTCGTGGTTCATGGAGCCCCTCCTCGCAGCACATGACACCGGTAGCCGGTCACTCGAAACACCACCGCGTCGTCGTCGCCGAACAGCGTGAAGTCGAACGTCGCGAACTTCTCGCCCAACTCTCGGCACGCGACGTGCGCCGTGCAACGTTCCGACGGCCGGCCCGGGCGTCCGAAACGAATCTCGCCCAGACTCTCCGGCACGGTCACGCCCTGCTCGGCGCTCGCCCATACGTAAACGCCGCAAGCGTACAGACAAGCGTCGATCGCCGCCGACGGCGTCAGCCAGCCCGCCGGGTCGCGACGCCCGACAAGTTCGTTCTCGGCCGGCAATTCAATCCGACCCCAAGCGTCCGAGCCCTCGACCGCAATTCGCCGCAACAACCGTAGCGGCGGACCGTGATAGAGCAACGCCTCGCGCGGCGGATATTGCATGTCGAACCACTCGGCCCGAACCGGCGGCAGTGTCGCGTCAATCGCCGGCGCCATAGTTCCCATTTCGACGACCGCCGAAAAATGCGGCCGGTCCTTCTGAACTAATTGACCTCGACGGTTGCGGAAATCGCTCGTCATCCGGCACACCGTGCCGGCGTCCGTCGCCTCGGCATGAACGCGAACCTCGCGCGGCTCGTCGGTCACGAACCGCACGGCGTCGGGAATTTTCACGTCGCGCACGGCAACGGGAATTCGCCCATCGCTCAATAATAAGACGGTTTCGGCGAACGCCTCCAACGCCACCACCATCGGCAGCGTCGGCCGATCGCGCAACCGATGCTCGCGCAAAAACGGATCGGCCACCGGATCGAGCTGAATCTCGACCACCGTCCGACGCCCCGGTTCGATCTCCGCCACCCGTTGGATCAGCGCGCCCGAGGCTTGGGGCTTTGTTTTCGGTTTCGTGGCGGCTGGTATCAGCAAATCCTTCGAATAAAACGTCTCGTAATACTGCCGGTCGGTGAACAGCGTCTCGCTCTCCGGCAGCCCGGCGCGAAGCTCGTCGATCAGGTGCTCGGCCCCTTCCGTCGGCGGCATCATCCGCATCTTCATCACTTTGATCGTGTGCTGCGAGCTGGGATGCGTCATCATGCCCACCTCGCCCCACGGATGCCAGTGGAACCCAACGGCCGAGCACGTTCCGCGCCGCGCCCGTTGCCACCCGGCCAGCTTGCACAGCATGTCGCTGCTCATCGAATAGACCACGGCGTTGTTCGAGCCGAACCGCCCGCTGATCGAACCGAACCCGACGTACCATCGGGCCGGTTGGTCGTCGGTCGCCAGCATCATGTTCAACAGCGCGTCCACTTTAACGTCGATCTCCTCGACCAATTCATGCAGTGGCGTTTGACCGATCGACTTCGGCTCGTCCAAAATACCCGCCCCGTGGACGATCCCTTCGATCGGCCCGTCGGCCTGTCGAATCCGCTCGATCGTGCCCCGCAACTGGTCCCAGTTGCCGACGTCGCACGAGTGGTAGGTCGCCTGAACGCCCGCGTCGGCCAACTGGCGAAGATTCCGGTCGATTTCCAGATCCTTGCGAGCCCGTTCCCAATACGTGCCCGCCGGTTTGCCTTCGGCCGCCGCCTTGCGCACGAGCGAGCGTTTCAACGCCCGCATCTGCTCCTCGTTGAAGTCCCGCCACGCGGGATCGATCACCGGCGCGGGACTTTTTCCCACCAGATGGAGCCTCAATCCGAATCGCCGAGCCATCTCCTTGGCCACTTCCGCCGTGATGCCCCGCGCGCCGCCCGTGAAAATCCACGCCCCGCCGCGCGGCAACTCACCTTGCTCAATCGTCTCAACCGGCTCGATCGCCATCCGCACGACGCTCCGCCGCCCGGCGGCATACGCCACCTCGACGTCCACGCCCTCGACGTCCAACTCCGCGAGAATCGCCGCCGCCAGTGCGTCCGGCGGCTCGTCGGCCGGGGCGTCGATCGCCAGCAGCTTCGCCCGCGTCGGCGTCGGCACGTTCAGTTCCATGAAGAGCCCCTTGACCAAGCCCGTCATCGCCCCGCCCTCGGGCGCAACCACCGGAGCCGCGAATCCGAAATCGCCGCCCAGCGACGTCGCGGCCACCAGACTCGCTCGATCCAGCAGGCCCGCGCCGACCACTGTCGCCAGCCACTTCTGACAAACGGCATAGGGCAGGAACACGCCGCGGTCCCGTCGTGCGTTCCACGTTTGATGATTGTCCACCCGACGTGCCTGGGGATCGCGGCCCGTCATGAGGAACAGGTGCGGCGCCGGTCGTTCGGCCGTGAGCCGCTGCAACTCCCCGAGCGTCGCGTCGATCGTCTCGCGAATCGGAACGCGGATCACCTCGACGCCGCGCCCACGCAGTTGGCCCGCCAAAGCCTCGGCGTCCGCGTTATCGCCCAAAATCAACGCCGGCCCGGCAAACGCAAACGCCCGCCGCGACGTTGTCTCCAACGGCGACTCAACCACGCGCATCACGTGCCGCATCACGACTCGACTCTCCGAATCGCGATCCGAGCCGCGACCGTGAGGGAGCGGTCGTTGAGCGTCACGAGTCACCACCGCTCCCTCACGGTCGCGGCTCGGATTATTCGTTGCACTCGAATTACCGGGTGCCATGCCCACGCTCGCCGTGGGCATGTTCTCTGGTGTTACGACATGGCCACGCGAGCGTGGCCATGCCACCCCCGTCGGTTCCAACGCGGCCGGCGAATACCCCTCCGCAATCTCCTTCTCCGACAGATCGGGATAAAACCGCTTATAAAAATCCCAGTCGGTCACGAGCACTTCTGGCTCCGGCGCGCCGGCGAGCATCTCGTCGACGAACGTCGCCACGCCCTCGGCTGCCGGCAACAGACGGAGCGACTGCAACATGCCGGCCCCCCGCGTTTCGTCCCGCGCGGCCATCCCGATGTCGGCCCAAGGCTGCCAATGAAAACACGCGGCGTGGCACGTCGGATGGTCGGCCCGATAACGCCCGATCAGTTTGGCCAACATGTCGCTGGCCGCCGCGTAGTCGGTTTGGCCGATCGACCCAAATCGTCCGGCGATCGACCCGAACCCGAAGAAGAACCGCGGCGGCTCGTCGTGCGTCAGGTCCAACAGCGCGGCCGCACCGTCCACCTTGGCGGCGAACGTCCGCGCGACCGTCTTGGGATCCTTCTTCGTCAACCGGCTGGCAATTTCGATTCCCGCCCCGTGAACAATTCCTTCCAGCGGTCCGTGGACCCGGCGAATTTCGTTCAACACGGCGGCCACGGCCCCGCGGTCGCCCACGTCGCACGCATGATACGTCACTTCGATCCCGGCCTCTTCCATCACGCGAAGATTCGCGTCGATCTCGATCGCCTTCTCCACGGGCTGCCACAACTGATTGGGCACCTTCTTCTCGGCAATCGCCCGTTTGGTCAACTCGGCCCGAAGTTGCCGGCGGCCCTCGGGCGAAAGATCGCGCCACGCCGGATCAATCGTCGGCCGTGGACTCGTGCCTACCAGATGCAGCCGCACGCCGAACCGAGCGCCCAGTTCCCGGGCCACCGCCGCCGTGATCCCCCGTGCGCCGCCCGTGATCAGCCACGGTCGCCCGCGCGTCGGCACGGCGCTCGTTGTTGGCTGTGCCGTCTGGTGCATCGCGCCGACGATGTACCGCCGCCCGGCCGCGTAGCCGATCTCGGCAAAATACGACACCGACCGCAGTTCGTGAAGCATGGCGGCGGCCAGCGCCTCGGGCCGCTCGTCCCGTGAAGCATCAATGACCTTCGTGCGAAAAGCCCAGTTGCTCGTATAACCGACCTCAATACAAAGTCCCTTGACCAACCCGGCCATCGCGCCGCTTTCGAGGCTCTCGACACGACCCGACAGCCCAAAGTCGCCGCCCATCGCGGTGGCCGCGACCACCGAGGCCCGTTCAACCATCTTGGCGGCCGAGATCCGCTCGAACCATTTTTGGCAAACGAGATACGGCAGCATCACTCCGCGCCGACGGCGACGCTCCCACGCATCGGCCGCAAGACTCGTCCCCGCGTCCTCGTCAAACGGCGTGACAAGGAACAAGTGCGGCGGCCGATGAGCGTCCCACGCCTTCTCGACCATCGCCAGCGTCTTTTCCGCGTCGTCGGAAATCGGAATCACCACGGCTTTTTGACCGAGCGATTCAATCTGTTTACGCAAAGCCAGCGCCAATGAATTGCTCCCGACGATCATCGCCGGGCCATTTAACTCGCGCAACGACTCCTCAATCGGCGGCGCCGACGTCTCGACCATTCGCAGTACAAATCGCGTACACTCCCGTCCATCGCGATCAAACGGCGGCTGCCCACCGGCGCTTTGCATTACGGCGAGATACTCCCGAAGCGAAACGGCTTTTAAACGCTGAGATTTGAGATCTGAGATTTGAGATTTGAGATTTGAGATTCCAGCCGCCGGGCTATCGCCACGTTCATTCCCAGACGCCTCACCGCCCTCGCGACGTTCTCCACCGATTGCGTTCAATTCAAATCGATGCCGACACGTCCAGGCCCGCCCGTTGTCCAACAAACGAACGAAAATCTCGCCCGATCCCGGCGACATGACCACGCCGAACTTCGACCGAGCCGCGGCGCGAAGCCGGTCCACGTGCTTGGCGTCCAACCCATCGATCGCGGAGGGATCAGTCATGACGACGGCGACCGGTTCGTCCGATCGGACTACCTCGCCGTTCGCCTCGAAACGCACGCGGCAAGTCCGATTCGTCGGACCATGCGAGATCACGAACTCCCAACCCGCCGCGCCGCCCGACTCACGCAGCACCGCAATGGCCCCCTCCACGTCGGCCACTTTCCGCAACGCGGCGCGAACCAGGGCGTTGCATGACGTTCGAGCGACCGCGTCCGACCCGGCGCTCACTGCCAGGCCATGCTCGTTAATTCCGACCGACGCGCCAACCACGCCTGGCGAGGAAACGACCGCATGCGCAAAACCCTCTGCAGGGCGATAGACTCGTAACTCCCGGTCAGCCGCCAGATCGGTCCAAGGCCCCGACTCAGCCGGTCGCTCGTCGAAGGCGTGCAGCAATTCCGTCGTGCCGTCGCCGCCGACGGCCACCTGGGTAGCGCCGCGCGTGCCGTGGCGAGCGACCCAATGGTTGTAGATCGCCAGCATCTCGGCCGACACGCCGGCGCCCTCGGCCATGCCTTGGAGTTCTTCGCGCAGGTCGCTCGGCAGACGGCCAAACGGGTCGTCCCCGCCGGCCGCGAACCCATTCCCCTCAATTATTCCCGCCGCGTCGGCATACCGTCGGGCGATGCGACGGATCGACTCCACGCCGGCCCGGCCGCGCTGACGCCCCATTTCACGCGGTGTTCCGGTGAGCACCAGCACGTCAGGGGGAGCGGATGAAGCAGGGTTCTCCGAGCTATATGCGGCCACGACGGAGCGTGGCCCTCCATGAACACCTGGAGGGACGCGATCCGTCGCGTCCGTCGTTGCGTTTCTTGCCGCGTCTGTCGCCACGTCGGCCGGACGCTTTTCAAACACGTCGATGGTCCGACGCGGATTCTCCCGATCAATCAGCCCCAACACGTCGAGACACGCCTCCACCGCCAATAATCGCGACACGCCCGTCGCCGTCTTCTCATCACACCCGATCACAGCCACGTCACGGCCCGCGAGAATCTTGCCGTGCAGCCCCGAGAGTACCTGACGCGGCCCCACTTCGACCATCGCCCGAACGCCCGAGTCGGCCAGTTGCTCGATCAACTCGACGTAACGCACGGGACTGGTCATTTGGGCCACGAGATTCGCGCGAGTCTCCTCCGGGCCGCCAACCGGCCGATTCGTCACGCTGCTGACCATGGGCACGGTCGGCGCGTGGAACACGATCGGGCGAAGCCCCTCGGCCAGCGGCCCGCGGACCGGGTCCATCAACGGCGTGTGGAACGGCCGCGGCACTGGAATCACCTTGCACGCGATCTTTTCGGCCGTCAGTTTCGCTTCAAGCCGCGCGACGTCCTCCGCCGTGCCGCCGACGACCGTCTGGCTCGGCGAGTTGTAGTTGGCCGGATAGGCTTGCCCGCCCAGTTCGCGGCACGCTCGCTCGACCACGTCGCCCGGCGCGGCCACCGTAAGCATTTGCCCCGTCACATCGCGGCACGCCTCGATCGCCGCGCAACGAGCGCGAGTCCCGCGAACCGCGTTTTCAAAATCCCACGCCCCCGCGGCCACCAGCGCCGGAAACTCGCCGTAGCTGTGGCCCGCCACCACGTCCGGCTCAATCCCCAGCGCGGCAAGCGACCGATACACAATCACGTCCGCGCACAAGAGCGAAAGCTGCGTGAGAAACACATCCTTGCCCAAGGCATCGCTCGTCGGACCCGCGAACTCCTCGAACTTCGGCAAACCGATCTTCTCCAGCACCTCGTCGATCCGTCGAAGCGCCTCGGCGGCTGGCGGAAATTCATCGACCAACTGCCGTAGCATTCCCGGATACTGCGACCCCTGGCCCGAGAAGAGGAACGCGACTTTGCCCGTCGGCGCGGTCACTTGGCCTACAAAAACGTCCTTGCGCGGGAGCATCATGGCCTTGGGCGTACCAATGCTCTGTGCCGCTAGCGCGAGTTTTGTCCGAAGATCCTCGGCCGATTGAGCCACGACCGCCAGACGACACGCCTCGCCGGGCACAAACCGCGATGCTGCTACCGTGTCCAACAATTCACCCGCCCGCTCCGCCACCTGACCGGCCCGTGCGGCCAGTTCAACCATATTCGACGCCGACACTCGCACAATTCGCCACGGAGTTGCGGTTTCTGCAACGACTTTCCGA
>DATECS010000269.1:0-2587 GCA_035286785.1 Thermoguttaceae bacterium
TCCTCAAGGCCGTTCTGACGGGCAATCCCGCCTTCGACGCCGTTTACACCTGCTGGGAGCCCGACGCCTTCGACGCCAAGGACGCCGAGCACAAGGACGCCGAGGAGGGCGACCCCTCCGGACGCTTCGTCGCCGGATGGAAACGCGCGAAAGAAAACCAGATCGTTCCCGCCCCGCGCGTCGACTACGCCGACGAGGACGGCCAGTACCTTCAGGTTAAAAAATCCCCTCGGGAATCCGTCTTCAATCCACGCATCGTGAACGGATACGGACGCCCGACGCTGGTCGTCTCGCTGGTCGTTCCCATCATGGCCCAGGGAACTTTTTGCGGCGTCGTCGGCGTTGACATGCGGCTCGGCTTCCTCCAGGAAGTGGCCGACGGCGTGAACCTTTACGACCGGTCGGGCAAAATGACCGTCATCAGCAACGACGGAACGATCTGCGCGGCGACCGGCCAACCGGGAGTGGTCGGACGAAATCTCATGCAACTCGCCGCGGCCAACAAGAGCAGCAAGCAGGAAATACTCCAGTGGCTCGCCCTCGTCTGGAAGGGCGAACGGCGCATCCTGCTCAACGACACGGAACTGGTGGCCTGCGCCCCGGTGCCCATCGGCAAAAGCCGCACGCCCTGGTCCGTCGAGGTCCGCGCTCCCCGCGCCATGATCACGAAAATCGCCGACCAGCAAATGAAAGGAGCCAACACGGCCATGTGGCGGATGGTCGGCATCGGCGCGCTGTGCGCCGCGGTCGCGCTCGCCTATCTCTGGTTCGCCGCGGGCCGGCTCATCCATCCGATCCTCTGCTGCGCGCGGAGCATCGTGGCCCTGTCCAAACAGGATTTCACGCAGCCGTGCCGCGTGGACAGCCGCGATGAGATCGGCCGGATGGCCGAAGCCATCAACCAGTCGATCCGCGCAACGAAAAAAGCCCTGGACGACACCCGCGAGGCGGCCCACCGCGAGACGCTCGCTCGGGAAGAGCGGGCCGAACAACAACGCAAACTCGCCGAGGTCGAGGAAGCTCGCCGCCGCGAGGAAGAGGAAAGCGAACGCCGCCGCCGTGAACTGGAAAGCCGGCGCGTCGAGGAAGAAGCGGCCCGCGAACGACAACGGGGCGAAAACGACCGCCGCCGCGCCGAGGAATTCCGGCGGAAAGTGGACGAACTCCTGGAAGTCGTCAAGGCGGCCGCCGGCGGCGATCTCACCAAACGGATCACCACCAGCGGCGACGAGTCGATCACCGAACTGGCCCGGGGCATCGGTAAAATGCTCGAGGACCTTTCCAGCATCATCGGCCAGGTGACCGAAAGCGCCGACCAGTTCAGCGAGGGGTCGCTCATCGTCGCCCAAGGCGCCCAAACGCTTGCCCAAGGGGCCCAAACCCAGTCCATGAACGTCGACGGCATCGCGGCGGCCATCGAGGAACTGGCCCATTCGATCGAGGCCGTCAAACGCAGCGCGTCCGACGCCAACCAACTGGCCCAGCAAACCAATCAACTCGCCGAGCGCGGCGACACGGCCGTCAGCCGCTCGATCGAAGGCATGGAGCTCATCCGCACCAGCTCGCAGCAGATGAGCGAAATCATCCAAGTCATCTCCGACATCGCCGGACAGACCAACCTCCTGGCGCTGAACGCGGCCATCGAAGCGGCCCGCGCGGGCGCCCACGGCATGGGCTTCGCCGTCGTCGCCGACGAGGTCCGCAAACTGGCCGAACGGTCGGATCAGGCCGCCAAGCAAATCGCCGTGCTGATCCGCGAATCGACCAAGCGAGTGGCCGAAGGAACCCAGTTGAGCGACGAGACGGGCGACGCCCTGAAGGCCATCATCGCGGGCGTCGAGGCCACGGCCCAAAAAATCGAGGAAATCGCCGAGGCCACGATCCAGCAGGCCTCCAACGCCAACGAAGTCGCCCGCGCCGTCCAGGAAGTCGCCGCCATCACCGAGCAGACCACCGCCGGCAGCCAGGAAATCGCCTCCAGCAGCCAGCAACTCGGCGCCCAGGCCAACTTCCTCCGCGATCTGGTCAGCCACTTCCGCACCGACGAAACCGGCAAGAAGATCGCCGCCGAAACGTCGCGCGCCGGCAGGTGACGCCGCCGCCGAGGAATTACCACGGGCAGCCGTAGGCCGGGTCGTGACCCGGCAATCCTCGGGTATGGAGAGACGTAGGTCAGGCTGTGCCTGACCAATTACACCGCGCACGTTGTTTCGGATGCGATCATCTATTCCGATCGCGAGCGCCACGAAGCAACGCCATCGCGCCAAGGCCAAGCAGCAGCGCGACCGTGCCCGGCTCGGGCACAGCGCCGGTCGGGTCGCTTGATTCCATCGGCGGGGCGGGGCTCCAATAGGCCGCCAGGATCGACGCATCCAATGCGTTGACCACCCCGTCGTCGTTGAAATCGCCGTCGGTCCACCCGCCGCTTTGGCCCCAATGGGCCGCCAGCGCATGCGCGTCCACGGTGTCGACGTGGCCGTCACGATTCGCGTCGCCGGGAACCGACGACGCGGAGACCACCGCCAGCGTGCCCGAAACGTACAGATCGCCCGTCTCCCAGAGCAAGCCGCTTTCGAGCGTGGGCAAC
>DATECS010000270.1:0-4218 GCA_035286785.1 Thermoguttaceae bacterium
TCATGCCTGGCCGGCCGACGTCACGCCGGGCAAGAAGCAGTCGATCCTGCGGACGTTGGAGCATCACGGCATACGGATCGCTAACGTGAACGCCTTCATGATGCGAGGGGCGGCCGATCCGCGGCATCCCTATTGGCATCCCTCGTGGATCGAGTCGGTGGCGGCCAAACGGGCCACGCGCCGCGAGCACACCCTTCGGGCATTGCAACTGGCCGCCGATCTCGGCACGCCGTCGATCCAGACCGAGCCGGGCGGGCCGCTCGAAGAGGGGCAGTCGCGAGCGAAGGCCATGACCATGTTTTACGACGGGCTCATGCCGTGCGTCGAGGCGGCCGAGCGGCTCGGCGTGATGCTGCTCGTCGAGCCGGAGCCGGGACTCTTGATCGAGCGGTTCGAGCAATACCTGGAGCTGGCCCGGCGGGTTGATTCGCCTTGGCTGGGCCTGAATTTCGACATCGGCCACGCTTACTGCGTCGAGGAGCCGCCCGAGCAATGGGTCGGGCCGCTCGCCGAGCACACGAAACATTATCATATCGAGGATATCGCGGCCACGCGCGAGCACAAGCATCTGGTGCCTGGTCGCGGGGCGATCAACCTTCGGGCCGTGCTGGCCGAGATTCACAAGACCAAGTATACAGGCTTTGTGACCGTCGAACTTTACCCTTACGTCGACAACCCCGACGCGGCGGGCCGCGAAGCGAAGGAATATTTGGACGGCTTCCTAGCCGCGGTAAATGACACTGCATTTTTGGAACCACAGATGGACACAGATGAACACAGATGAAAACATATCTGTGTTTATCTGTGTTCATCTGTGGTTCCCTTTTTTGTCCGGTGACTGACCATGTTGCGTGACTGGCTTGAGTTGATTCGCGTGCCGAACGTGTTTACGGCGATGGCCGACGTGGCGATGGGGTTTTTCTTTGTCATGCCGGCGGCGGCGGAGTTCGACGGGTCGGACGCACTAACCTTGGGATTGTTGATCGCCGCGTCGAGCTTGCTCTATTCGGCCGGCATGGCGCTGAACGACGTGTGTGATTACGAGGAGGACTGCCGCGAGCGGCCCGAGCGACCGTTGCCGTCGGGACGGATCACGCGGCGGGCGGCCGCTTGGTTGGGCGTGGGGCTGCTGATCGCGGGTCTGCTCTTCGCGGCGATTGCTTCGGTGATGGTCGTGTCGCCCGCGCCGGCGCTCGCGGCCGGTTGTCTGGCGTGCGCCGTGGTTCTCTACGATCTTCTGTTGAAGCACTCGTGGTTCGGACCCGTGGCCTTGGGCGCGTGCCGCGCGTTGAACGTCGCGCTGGGGATGAGCGCGTTCGAGGCGTCGCGCGACGCGGCCGGCTTGCATGTGGCCGGGGCGGTCGGACTGTTCGTCGTGGGGTTTTCGGTGATGGCCCGGGGCGAGACGCGGCGGGGCACGCGGGCGGCCGTGTTGTTGGGCGCCGTGCTGATGACGGCGGCGGTGGGCTCGCTGGCCTGGTTGCCCGAGTGGCGGCCGATCCTCGCGCAAACGACGCCTTGGCGGTGGATGGTCGTCTTCCTGGCCCTGCTCGTGGCGTGGCGGTGCTCTCGGGCGTTGGTCGATCCGTCGCCCGCGGCTGTGCAGCGGGCAGTGGGACAGAGCATCCGGTCGCTGGTCGTGCTCGACGCCTTGATCATTTTTGCCGTTGCGGGCTTGGCGCCAAGCGTGGCCGTGCTGTTGCTGCTGGTCCCCAACATCGTGCTGGGGCGGTGGTTTTATTCGACGTGATGCAAAGGCGAGATGCCTTCCGCCTTCCGCGGGCTTCCGCCCACGGCTATTATGGGAATGATCGTCAAACCGACTACTGACTACCGGCTACCGACTACTGCCATGTATCTCGGCTACAACACCAACGGACTGGCCCATCACGATTTGTTCGACGCGGTCGCGCTGTTGCACGACCTGGGATATCAGGGCGTGGCGGTGACGATCGACCATGCGGCGCTCAATCCTCGGCGGAAGGAGCGGCTGGACGAGGTGGAGCGGCTCGGGACGTGGCTTCGGGATCACGAGATGCGTTCGGTCGTCGAAACGGGGGCGCGGTATCTGTTGGATCCTTGGCGCAAGCACGAGCCGACGCTCGTTTCGCCCGATCCGGAAGCTCGGCGACGGCGGATTCAATTCTACGAATACGCGATCGACTGCGCGGCCCAGTTGGGGAGCGACTGCGTGTCGCTCTGGTCGGGCGCGATGCGCGACGCGGTGGATTATCCCACGGCGCTGGCGCGGCTGGCCGAAGGGCTGGCCGAGTTGCTCGACTACGCCGACGAACGGGGCGTGACGCTGGGCTTCGAACCCGAGCCGGGCATGGTCGTCGATTCGATGGCGCGGTTCGAGCAGTTGTTGGGTCTGGTGGACGCCTCGCGGCTGCGGTTGACGTTGGACGTGGGCCATCTGCACTGCCAGGGCGAGACGCCCATTTCGCAGTACGTCCATCTTTGGTCGAATCGGTTGGTGAACGTCCATCTGGACGACGCGCGGGCCGGGAAACACGAGCACTTGATGTTCGGCGAGGGGGAGATTGATTTTCCGGGCGTGTTCGAGTCGCTGCGTCGAGTCGGTTATCGGGGCGGGGTGTACGTCGAACTGAGCCGGCACGGCGACGTGGGCCCGGAAGCGGCCCGGCGGGCGATGGAGTTCTTGCGGCCGATGATGATTGAGGGAAAGAAACGTTAACAAACGTATTCCTCACGCTCCGCGTGAGGTCAGTGCTTGTTTTGATCAGGAGCCTATCCCAAAACGGGGACAGGCACCTCACGGCAACCGTTTTAGGAAGCGTTACTTGCATTGAGTTCGGAGCCAGTCCCCGTTTTGGGATAGGCTCTAGGTGTTGTGTCAGGCATCACGCGGAGCGTGATGAGTACAGGTGAGGCCATGAACCAGAATCTTGTTTTACTGTCGATTCCCGGGCTGCGCGAAAAAGACGTGGCCGCGATGAAGCATCTGAAGGAACTGACCGCCGGGGGCGAGATTGCCAATCTCGTGCCGGGATTTCCTTGCGTGACGTGTCCCGTGCAGGCGGCGATGACCACGGGCAAGCGGCCCCGGGAACACGGGGTGGTGGCCAACGGGTTTTATTGGCGCGACCGGCGGCGGGTCGAGATGTGGACCTCGCCGGCCGATTGCATCGAGTCGCCGCAGATTTGGGATCTTTTGGCCCATCACGCGCCCGAGGCGACCTCAGCCGTCTGGTTTCCGCTGCACAGCAAGGGCTGCGAGACGAATTACGTCTGCACGCCGGCGCCGATCCACAATCCCGACGGGAGCGAGTCGCTCTGGTGCTACACGCGGCCGACGGAACTCTATGGGACGCTGCGCGATCGGCTGGGCCATTTTCCGCTGATGCACTACTGGGGACCGCTGGCCAACGTGAAGGGCTCGGCGTGGATCGTCGATTCGGCGGTTTACGCGGCCGAGCAGTTTCGGCCCAACTTTTTCTATATCTATCTGCCGCATCTCGATTACGCGGCGCAGCGCTCCGGGCCCGACAGTCCGGCGGCAGCCGCCGCGGTCGTCGAGTTGGACGAGCAGTTGGGCCGATTGGCCGCCGGTTTCAAGGCGGCCTATCCCGAACGGTCGTTGCGGTGGCTCGTGGCCGGCGAGTACGCGATCACGCCGGTCGATCACGTGTCGTTTCCCAACCGGATTCTGCGGCTGGCCGGGCTGCTAAAGGTCCGCGCCTCGGGCAAGGGCGAGGAGATCGACTTCGAGCGGAGCCGCGCGTTCGCTCTGGTCGATCATCAACTGTCGCATGTGTTCGTGGCCGACGGCGACCCGGTGGCGGTGGCCAAGGTGGTCGAGACGTTCCGCGGGATGCCCGGCGTGGCCGACGTGCTCTGGGGCGAGCGGTTGGCCCGATATGATCTGGATCATGCCCGAAGCGGCGAGGTGGTGTTGGTCTCGACGCCCAATAGTTGGCAGTCGTCGTATTGGTGGCTGGACGATGATCGTGCGCCGGTGTTTGCCCGCACGGTGGACATCCACCGCAAGCCGGGCTACGACCCGGTGGAGCTGTTCTTCGATCCCGCGACGAAGTCGATTCCCCTGGACGCCTCGCTTCCGAAGGGTTCGCACGGCGCGCCGGCGCATGATCCCACCCAAATGACGGTCCTGGTTTGCGACGAGCCGGGGCTATTTCCGGGCCCGGTGGTGCGGGACACGGACGTTTTTGGGGTGGTGATGCGGTATTTTGGGCT